>JAUSKM010000005.1 GCA_030646955.1 bacterium | reverse complement strand
GCTCGACCGGGCACGGGCAGTGCTCTGGCGCCAGGCGCCGCGCCCAGCACGCGAATCGACATGAGTGCTTTCCGTTCCGCAGCGCGGTGCAATACGCAATGTTTTCCGCACACAGACCGTCACTACCCCATTTGCCCATCCCGTGCTACAACTGCAGGAGTATGCGCATCGCAATCATCGGCGGCGGGGCCGCCGGACTCATGGCAGCAGCAACGCTATACGCTGAACATCCGACAGCGGAGATTTTTCTGTTGGAGCGCAATAACGGTCTGGGCAAGAAAGTTATCATTTCCGGTGGCGGCCGCTGCAACGTGACCACGGGCATCCAGGACGTTCGCACACAGCTCACCAAATACCCGCGCGGCGCAAAGTTTCTCACCGCTGCCATGTATGCATTCCCACCCGCCGCGGTGACGGAATGGTTCGAGTCGCGGGGCGTGCCACTTAAAACAGAAGAGGACCTCCGCGTATTCCCGCAATCAGATGACGGCCACGACATCGTACGCGTGTTTGAACGCCTCCTCATTCCCCCACACGTCCACGTCATACTCAACACACAGGTCACGGGCATAACCCAATCCTCCCCCGCTTCCAGGGGGGGAGCGAGAGGGGGTGGCGTGTCCGATCCTCCCCCGCTTCCAGGGGGGGAGCGAGAGGGGGTGCGCTTTGCTATCCACACAAAACAAAACCCATCACCCCTCACCGCCAACCGCATCATCCTCACCACCGGTGGCCAAGCGTATCGGCACACGGGCTCCACCGGCGACGGCTACGCATTCGCGATGTCACTCGGGCACACCCTCACGCCGCTCGCCCCCAGCTTGAACGCGCTCTTCACCCGTGAGCAGTGGCCAGCCGAAGTGTCCGGCCTTTCCTTCGAGCGCGCAACCATCACCGCACCCAGCGCATCTTTCACCGGCCCATTCCTCTTCACGCATAAAGGCATCAGCGGCCCCGCCGTCTTTGCACTCTCCTCGCTGGTCGCGTTTACGCAGTACGACGTGGCGCATCCATTGAATATCACAATTGATTGTGTTCCCGACACAACCGCCGAGGAACTGCATAAACAACTTGCGCAGACCATCACCGCACACCCAACCAAATCACTCACGAATGTACTTGCAACGATCATGCCAAAATCGCTCGCAGCGATCTGCGTGCGCGAATGCGAGCTGCCCGGAGAAAAACGGGCAGCTGAAGCAAGCAAGCAGCACATCATGAGCGCCATCACCTGGTTCAAGGCCATCCCCCTCCACGCCATCCAACGCGGCGCCGGTGACGAATTTGTCACCGCTGGCGGCATTCCGCTCACCGAAGTCAGCCCATCAACCATGGAATCCCACATCTGTCCCGGCCTCTTCTTCGCCGGCGAAATCCTGGACATCGACGGCTTCACCGGCGGCTTCAACCTCCAGGCCTCCTGGGCCACCGGCCACCTCGCCGGCACCCATGCCGCGAAATGAAGTGCTGTGCGTGACACAAAAGACATCCCCCACCTCGCAAAAGGTGGGGGACAGCAATTCAAAGCACAAATTTCACTGGACCGTTTCCGCGAGACGCCCGCCATGGTTGCCGCATGAGATGACGAGATCATCGGCAGAACACGGATACACACCCACCTTGAGCCCCCCGTACGCGTACAAGGCGCCCGTACCGAAGCGGGTACGCAGCCACGTCATGGTGTGGCCTCTCCAATCGAGGTTGATGCCCTCGGCCTTCATGGCGTACCAGACAATTATGTACTCCTCCAAAGAAAGGAACGCGGAAAGGAACGCGAGCGCCTCCATGAGGTCGTGCCAGGAGGTCTGGAGACGCGGGCAGCGCTTCGGCACCTCGGCCCAGAACCAGTACCCCGTCGTGGTCGGCTCCCAACCGATCTTCGCGCGGTCCGCTGCATCTATGACAGTCCAGTTTTCCCCTTGACCGCACGCCCGCATGAACACCTCGTACGGGACGCGGGACGATGCCGGACGGTAGAAGAGCTGCTGGCCCTTCTTTGCACGCCGCGCGAACTCGCGGTTCGAGACCTTCGGCTTCGGGACATTGAGGTCCGCGAAGTGCCTACCGTAGAAAAGCCGCTCCATCACGACGCGGCGCTCCTCGGCGAGATCGCGTTTTGCGAGACGGGGCTGCGACGTATCTGCTTCACGCACAAGCGTTCCGATGATGTCCATCCCGCGCCCCTCGATCAACGCCTGCACGACGGGCCTCGTCGGCGCCCATGCAATTGATCCTGCGAGAGCGCGCTCTTGGAGCTCATCCAGCATCCGCCGCACTTCCAGCTCGGTACTGTCGTCGACGATCACTCGTCCCATGACAGCCCTCCTCTGTTGGAGGTGTCTTTATGACGCCGAAGCGTCGAGACACCGGTTTGCGTCCGCCCCCATGGCGGACAAGGAACGTCACGCGCGTCCACACCATACGCCTGCGACACCACACTATCCCAAAACCATTCAATATGTCAAAACCCCCCACCGAAGTGGGAGGCTTTGACACGCAGGGGCGGTAGGAATCGAACCTACAACAAGGGTTTTGGAGACCCTTGTGATACCATTTCACCACGCCCCTAGACTATGCATGTTTGGGTATACTCTCTGCATCGCTGTACCCGGCACCGCACACGCAAGAACGTTTTGCGAACGATCCGTGCACGTCACGCAGAACAGTTACGCACGCGGCACTTCATGAACGATGTGCTTGCGGCGTGCGGTAGCGCAACCGGTGGCGAGATCGGCGCGGTGATGCGAGAGCAAGAGTGTCGTGGCGAGCGAGATCGCTTCAAGGACGCCCCACGCGATGAACACGACGCCGAAGCCGTACCGCTCTGCACTCCAGCCGCCGAGTGACGCTGCCACGGCTCCGCCGAGGGTGACGAGTGTGTTGAACCACGACCACTCACGCCCCTCCTGCTGGTGATCTGCGAACCGCGTGAAGAGCACCATCCATCCCGGGTACACAAGCGCCGCCCCGATGCCTACCAATGCCTGCAGCGCGTAGAGGCCGTACACGTGATCAATGGTGAGGTAGAGGAACGGCACCGCAACCAGCAGGGATCGCCCGACGACTGTCACGCCGTACTCGCGCATGCACCCCGAATCGCCATCGGTATATCTTCCGATTGGAATTTGCACGAGCGCCTTTACGACCATATAGATGGTCGCCGCAAATCCCGCGGCCGCCACGGATCCGCCAACCAAGTCCTCCGCGATGAACACGGCGATAATCGGCCCAATGAGTGCCATTGCGCTGTTCGCGAAGAATGCCGATGTCGTGAGAATTTTGAGGACGGAGTTGATAGCGAGCTCCTAGCTCCTAGCTGCGAGCTGCTAGCACATACCATGCTAGGAGCCAGAAGCTGAGCGTTAGCATTGAGAAACTATTTCGTCTCCTTATGCAGCGTGTGCTTGCCGCACGCCGTGCACAACTTCTTGAGCTCAAGCCGCACCTTCGCAAGGCGCTTCTTGTTGCGCGTCGTGTTGTAATTCAAACGACGACACTCCGTGCATTCCATCTTGGCGCGATAATCCTGGGACATACGAGCTGCTAGCTGCCAGCTACAAGCTACAAGCGTTCGGCCGCATACCGATGCTTGTACCATGCCACTATCAGCTTTCATTTATTTGTTCGCTGATACCAATTGTTCATCAAAGCCGCCCCCGGGACTCGAACCCGGAACCTACGGTTTACAAAACCGTTGCTCTGCCAGTTGAGCTAGGGCGGCCCATGACTGCTCAAGTACCGAGCGCGACCTGCGCCTACCGTACCATGCCCCAGCGCGAACAATCAAGTCCTACGCGCGCGCCCCCCATTTCTGGGGGGCGCACCGCGTTTTTTGTCATCCGTACATCCGTGGCCATCCGTGCTCCTAGAGAATGGAGTCCTTTGCCGCCTTTGCGACGCGGAATTTCACCACCGTCTTTGCCGGAATCTGGATCGTCTCGCCCGTTGCCGGGTTGCGGCCCGTACGTGCGTTCCGGTGGGCCTTCACCAGCTTCCCAACCCCCGGAAAGGTGAACTCCCCGTTCGAGCGAACCTCGCTAATTGCGAGATCATGGAGCGCCTGCCAGAAGGCCTGGGCATCCTTCTTGCTTATCCCCGCCTTCTCACCGAGCGCCGCGAACACCTGCGACTTCGTCAACTTTGCCATAGGCAATGCGTTGGCTTAATAACGCGAAAATACCGAAAAACCGAATAGAAATCGACGTTTCTATATCTATGCTAGCAAAAGCCCAGAAAAACGCGAGTTTTTATTTTCCACAGGCATCCGCGTGGCGAATTCCAGCATTTAGTGCACCCATCACCATCGACCGCGCCCCGAGCGCGTGATATGGTTTTCGTGCCTGAAAACACGACAAAAAAGGAGCGTGAGCATGGCACGCATGTCCAAGAATTGTTCTTTCTGGTTGAATACACTCCGATTCCATCTGGCACCAGCGCACTACTGGGGTATCGTGAGCGGATGGCCGGACGCTCGCCTCCTGGAAGCGGATGAAATCCGATGCCCGCCGCTCCGTAATCGGCGACGCTCGTACATTGCCGCAGTCCGCGCCGCGGCACACCGCCACGGATCCGCGCTGTCCACGACCGTGCCGATGCCCGTCGTGCCTGAGCATCTGGACGACACGCGCCGGAATGCGGCACACATCGCCGCGAGCGTCCGGGCAGCACTCGATTCCAGCAGCGCCACGGAACCGCTCCACGCGCTCCGCGTGGCGGCCGAGCGCGCACGGCGGATTCTGCCCATCGCCCCCGATACATTCCTGTCACTGGTGTGCCTAGAGACGCGCCGGCGCGCTGTGCGCTAGGAACAGCAACACCCAACGAGCAACATCCACCCCTCAAAGGGGTGGATGTATCTTGCCGGCCTTCGAATCCCTCGCGCGCAACAAGCAGTTGTTGCGCTTCCGCCAATCCAAAACACCTCCTCCGGAGATGAGGTGTTTTGGTGGGCGGAGAGGGATTCGAACCCCCGAAGGCGATAGCCAGCGGGTTTACAGCCCGCCCCATTTGACCGCTTTGGTATCCGCCCATTAGCCGATGGTGGGGATTGAACCCACGGCCTGCTC
>JAUSKM010000004.1 GCA_030646955.1 bacterium | reverse complement strand
CGTAGAAAAAGTGGATAAGTAGTGTCATTGCGAGCACGAGTCCTCGAGGGCGTGGCAATCCCGGCGGCTTAGTTGACCGAGATTGCTTCGTCGGAGACTCCTCGCAATGACAACGCGTGGGTATTTTTCTACGGTCTCAATTTTCCGTGTCATCCCAAGAAACTCCGAGGAATCTATGGAACTACGAGCTTCGCTATTCCATCGCCGGGAACAGGTGCGGGAGGTCGCCGACGGTGGCACCGATTGCTCCGCTCCCCCACTGCTGGAGATCGGTGAGCGCGTGGGAGCGCCAGTCGGGCTGACCGAGGGCGGTGAGGATGGCGTGCGCGGTGTCGGGCATGATGGGGGCGAGGAGGAGCGCGACGTGACGGAGCAACTCGCAGCAGGTGCCGAGCGTTGCGAGGAGGTGCGCGCGCTGCGATGCGTCTTTGGCAAGCACCCACGGCTTCTCGGACTCAATGTATTGATCCGCCGTCCGCACCAGTGATCCGATGGCGTCCAGTGCCTCATGCGGGAGCAGGGCATCCATGGCGATAGCGTAGGAGCGCCATGTGGTGGCGACTGCGGCTTCGCACCCCACCCCCCCTCGCCCCCCCCCAAGATGCGGGGGGGGAATAATTGCATCGTTGTACTTACGCATCATGGTGAGCGTGCGTGCGGCGAGGTTGCCGATCCCCTTCTGGAGGTCGGACGCGTACCGCTCTTTGAGGCGTTCCTCGGAAAAATCGCCGTCGCTGCCGAATGGGATTTCGCGCATGAGGAAGTAGCGCAGCACATCCACGCCGTAGCGCTCGGCCATGTGCACGGGATTCACCACGTTCCCCCGCGACTTGGACATCTTCTCGCCGCCGATCGTGAAGAACCCATGCGCGAACACGCGTTCCGGGAGCGGGAGCCCCGCGGACATGAGCATAGCCGGCCAGAGCGCGCAGTGAAACTTCAGGATGTCCTTGCCAACGAGCTGGACGTTCGCGGGCCACCAGGTACGATACCGCACGTCGTCCGTCCCGTACCCCATCGCGGTCATGTAGTTTGCCAACGCGTCAAACCAAACGTACACCACGTGCTCGCGATCGCCGGGGAACGGGATGCCCCAAATTTTCTTGGGACGCGAGATGCTGACATCCTCCAAACAATCGCGGACGTACGCGATGATTTCATTACGCCGTGACACTGGCTGCACAAAATCCGGATGCGCATCGTAGTACGCAAGGAGCTTATCGCGATACGCGGAGAGCTTGAAGAAGTAATTTTGCTCCTCCAGCTTCTCCACCGCGCGCGTGTGGTACGGACACATGCCACCGCTCAGTTCCTTCTCTGGCAAGAACGCCTCGCACTCCACGCAGTACCACCCAGCGTATGTCCCCAGATAGATATCGCCCGCGTCGCGCACGGCATTGATGAGCTGATTGACGCCCGCAAGGTGATCCGATTCCGTCGTGCGGATAAACCGATCGTAGGTGATGCCGAGTGTATCAAACGCCTGCCGCCAGGTTGCGGACATGCCATCCACATACGCCTGAATCTCCTCATGCGTAATCTGATCGTGCGGCTTTCCTAGTTTACGCGCGGCCGCCTCGCTATTCTTTTGCGAATTCTCGTCCGTGCCGGTAACAAAAAACGTTGCATCGCCTTGCATGCGGTGCCACCGTGCCAACGCGTCCGCCACAAATGTGGTGTACGCGTGACCAATATGCGGCCGATCGTTCACGTAGTAGATCGGCGTGGTGATGGAGAAACGAGGCATGCCTTTTATGTGTTGCTGTGCTCCTCTCGATGGTAGCACCCGTCGCGCACTCCTTCCACCGCGATAACGTATTCCCCCTTCGCACTTCCCTGTTCGATCTGACGGATGACCTCCGGAACGGTTCCGCGGTATACGGTCTCAAATTTCTTAGTCAGCTCGCGTCCAACGACAATGCGCCGCTCACCAAGCAGGGGTGCAAGCGCGGCGAGCGTTTTCATAATGCGATGCGGGGATTCGTAAAACATGATTGTTTCTTCCGCCTGCGCGATGCGTTCCAGCGCAGCAGCCCGCCCCTTCTTGACCGGCAGGAACCCCAGGAAGCAAAAACGATCCGTGGGCAACCCGCTCACACTGGCGAGCGCGGTGATTGCGGACGAGCCAGGAATCGGCTCGATGCGTACCTCTGGCATGGCGGCAGTGACTGCGGCGATCAGGTGGCTGCCGGGATCGGAAATACCCGGCGTTCCGGCATCGGTCGCGTAACAAACGTGCAGGTCATCCGCGAGCGCGTCGAGCACACGCTGGAGTGCGGCGGGCCCGGCGTGCGCATCCAGACGGTGGAGGGGCTTGCCCGCAATCTCGTGCCGCGCAAGGAGCTTTGCGGTGACGCGGGTATCCTCGCAGAACACCACGTCGCACGCACGCAGCATGCGCAACGCGCGGAGCGTCACGTCCTCAAGGTTCCCGATGGGCGTTCCGATGATGGAGAGGAGAGCAGCCATGCGTGGATCGTAGCGTACTAGCGCGACGTTGTCACGCCTCGGCGCTGGCACTGATTCCGGAGCGGACACTGCGAACACTTTGGCGAAATTGGCGCACAGATGTTCTGCCCGTGCATGACGAGCAACGGATTCCAGATCGCCCACAGTCGTTTTGGGAGGACTGCCATGAGCAGACGTTCCGTCTCCGCGCGTGACCTTGAGCGGATGACGCCCAGCCGATTGGAGATGCGGTGCACATGGGTGTCCACCGTGATCCCTGCCGGCTTCCCAAATCCCTCCGCAAGCACGAGGTTCGCCGTCTTCCTGCCCACGCCGGGCAGACGAAGCAATTCCTCCATGGTCCCCGGCACCATGCCGCCGAACTCAGTGAGAAGCATGCGCGAGAGCGCAACGAGATGCTTCGCTTTCGTGTTGTAGTAACTGATGGGGTACAGGAGCTGCTGAAATTTTACAAGCGGGATGCGTACGAGTTGCTCCGGCGTATTCGCAATCGCGAAGAGCTTCACGATGACCGGATACGTCGTTGCATCGCGCGCTTGCGCGGAGCACACCGTGGAGACCAACAGCTCAAAAAGCGACCGCTTCTCCAATCCCATACGCGTGCCAAGCGGAATCTCGTACTGCGCCGTTGTCCGCCGCAGGATGCGCACAATCGCCGCCGGATTTGGCCGCCGCTTCGCGTCCTCACGGGATGGCGATGTCCACCGCCGTGCATCCTCACGCTGCAATTGTTTTGGTGCCACCATACGGCGTCGCAATGCCCGCGAACATCACCATCACCAACCCCAGCCCGAGCGGGTGGTTGAGATAGGGCGATGTGGTGTGAATGAGAACGAAGGCGAGGAGCGCGAGGGAGAGGGCGGGGAGAAATGGAACGCGATGCGTGCGCCGCAGCCCGTACAGTATGAGCGCACCGAGGAGCCAAAATTCCGCTGCGAGGCCAAGGATGCCGCGTTCCAGGAGGTCATCCAGAAACCCCCACTCGAACGCCATGGTCGTAAAATTGCCATCCGGAAACGCCGCGAGCGTGCGCGGGTCTTTCGAATGGTATGTCACCGCCGCGCCAAAGCCGCTCCCGAGGATCGGATGCCGCAGGATTGCCTCCGTGAGCGGCGCGATCTGCTGCCATCGGTTCCCCACCGCCTCGTCCTGTTGGAACCGCGCCGCGAACGTCGCGCCAAATCCCGCAGTGGTCAGCGGTGCCGGATATGGAAGTTTGACGAGTGCCATGGCGATCAGGAGTGCACCGATCACCGCTCCGCCTCCACGCACCATCACGCGCCACGCGATGTGCGTATCGAATAAAATACGCCACGAGTGCTTTGCAAGAACGTTGGATAGGCAAACAGATGGAAGTCGTGCAAGAAAAACAACAAGGAACGCGACGCCGCCAAGCGCAGCAAGACCAACCCAAAAACTGCGCGAGAGGGAGACGAGCAGCACCGCGATGGAGCCGCCGAATACCGCTGCATGAGGCGAGATTCCTCGTCGGCTGACCTCCTTATCATTCCGAGGGGAGGCGTGCGCAATCCGTTCCGCGGCGAGCAGGAGTGCCGGGAAGAGCCACACCATGCTCGGAAGGAAGATGCGCGGGAACCCTCCCGGGAACACGGTGATTTCCCCGAGACGCGTATCGCGCACCCATTGGTACAACGCCAACCAAAAGCCACCGAGATTGTGCGTGAAGAGGAAGAGAAGGGCGTACGTGCGCGCGATGAGGTACAGCGCGCCCGTGAGGAGGACACACGAGAGCCACCTTCCACGGTCCCCGCCATCCCCTGATGCGTGACGCTGCGTGCACCCCAACGCCAGAAGAAACGCCGGCGTGAGTGCGAGAAATGCCCATGCGTTGCCGTCTTGGAATACAGCACCCGGCGCATGGCGCATGGCACCCACCGCCAGAGCGACAACAACGGTTCCCCCCCACACGAGCGCTGGCCAGCGCGCAGGGTGGCTACGCAACGCTGCCCAAAGCTGCTGGCGCACTGCAGAATGCCGGAGATGCCACGCCGTAGCCGCGCACACCGCCACAAAGATGCCCATGCGCAGGGACCACGACACACCCCCAATGCTCACCGCAACCAGCCGCCCATGGCTCCCCCAGAGCAGCTCCAGGAGTACCACGGCGACACCGGCACGAATATCACGGAAAGCGGCAACGGCAATCGCGAGCACGAGGAGTGCAGCAATCGGCGCCACCAATGCTGGCCGCGCCCACGCAAGAACCGAAAGCAGGTCGAGCACGATACCAGCAACGAATATCAAGGGGAGGAAGTACGTGCGCATGCAAGTCAAACGAGGTCATCGGAATAGCGGGACAACCTCATCGTACCAAACTCAAACCCCTCCGCCACAGGGCGGAGGGGTTTGAGGGTTACTTGTCTTCGTCGTCATCGCCCTCGTCGTCCGAGTCAGTACCAGTACTCGTGTCATCGGAATCTTCATCCTCTTCCGACACATCCGCATCGCTTGACCCGTCCGTCGTTTCTTCGTCATCCTTAATCCAGTCGTTCATAGGTGTGCGCCTCACCGTCTCGAAGCGCAGGTATGAATAATGCTCTCAGCTGAACGCCGACCTTTTCAGGTTCAGTGTACCCAGAAAATATCCCAGCGGAATAGCACTGTCAAGTCCCCCCTCGTGTGGACAACACAAAGCACACACTTTCCGCTACGCACTGATGCCGTGCTTGCGGAAAAGGCGCTCCCGCGCGCGCTCGTACGCACGCACGCGCCGCGTCTTCCATGGCAACTGGTACACGAACGAAGGGAGCCATCGACTCATCGTGCCGCGTGTATGAACGATGGTGAAGAGCGTTTCATGAACGGGGACACCGCTCTTTCCGCGCATGAGCATCGTGAGCCAGAGATCCCAATCCTGAAAACGCTGGAGCGAGGGATCAAACCCGGGAAAGTCCACCCGACGCAGCAGCGACGTGGTGTGGATGTACGGCATACGCCGCAGACGGTCCGCATCAAACGGAAGCGCGGCAAATCGTTTCCAACCAAATCGGAACGATGCGTAAGCGTAGGACACGTCCAGATGCTCGACCAGCGCACGCTTGAATGCAGCGAGTGCACGCGAAACCAGTACAACGTCCGCGTCACAGAACAACAGATACGCTCCGCTTGCCTGCGCCGCACCGAAATTGCGGGCAGCGGGCGCGCCGGCGTGCGGCCGACGGAACCACCGGATCTTGGTCAGTCCAGGAACCTCGATGCGCTCCACGGGCGGCGTGGAGCCATCGTCCACGATAATCACTTCGAAATCCCGCTCTGCCTGCGCTGCGATCGCGGCGAGACATCGCGGGAGCGTATGCGCATCGCCATAGACCGGAATGATGATGGAGATCATACGAGCTTCTCGCTGCAAACGTTCAACGCGCGCAGGATGGCGTCGGCAAAGGCGGCCATACTGTGCTGCGTTCGGGAGCGCTCCTTCCCGGCTCTACCGAGGCGCTGTGCCAGCGCGGCATCCGTGAGTAGTGTGATGATTGCCTGCGCCGCAGCGTCAGCATCCGCCGGTGGCACCAGAAGCCCCGTGCGCTGGTGTGCGATCGCCTCCGGAACACCACCGCACGTCGTCCCCACTACCGGAAGACCAAACGCTCCTGCCTCGAGGTACACAATACCAAATCCCTCCATATCACCGCTTGCCACCGGACGCGGAAGAAGTACAAAAACATCCGCAGCGGCATACCATTGAGCGAGCTGCGCGTCGCTTGCGTCGGTGACAATGCGGAGCGGCACATTGATTCGCTTGGCGTACTCCGTCAGACGCTGGCGCTGCGGACCGTCGCCAACTACCACCACCTGCACATCCGGAATCGCCACTCGTACGCGCGCCATTGCATCAATGAGCGTATCGATCCCCTTCCGTTCTACGAGGCGGCATACCGAGAGCACGAGCGGCACATCACGGACACCGAGCACTGCTCGCGCCGCATCTTTTGCGAGCGGTGCCCCGTCTGCAATCGTGCCAAGCGGGGGATGTGCCACGGTGATACGCTCCTGGGGAGCACCCGCACGAGCCGCGAGCGCTGCTGTCGCTTTGCTATTCACGATGATGCCCGCCGCACGGCGGAGGACACGCCGGGCAATCCACTGTTTGCGACGGAAGCGCGATGCATTGACGATATCCAGTCCGTGACAGATCACGCTGTATGGCGCGCCGATCAGCATCGCGCGCAACCACGCTACCGTCCCCAACGGCAACACCTCGCCAACAATGACGTGCATTCCCCGCCCGCTGCGCAATAGTGGCACAAGTTCCCACAGCCAATGTCGCTGTGTCGGCACTACCCGCACCGAACACGCATCGCCCAACACCGATGCCACTGCACCGTGATACCGCGCCGCGCCCCCCACGCGCGGCGGAAAATCGTACGTGAGGAGTCGATAGGACGACATGCGCGTTTACAGCTTCGGGAGTATGAACACCAGAAAGAGCGACACCATGACACCCCAAAACAAGAATCCCAACGTCCAGTTGCGGACCGGGTGTCCCTGAATTTCCTCCTCCCAGAGCTTGGTCTTCCGACCCGTGAGCAGCCAGGCAACAAGCCCGATCGGACCCTTGATGACGATGTCGCCAACAACATCTCCAATGATGGTTGAAAAAATGTCACCGAGCATAGGTTCCGAGTGTTGATGTATGATGTTGCCCGTTTCCGTGGGACTCGCACTGCACAACGCGCGTATGGTGCAGTCCAAGCTCCACGAGCCGCTGCTGCAGCCCCGCAGCATCATACCGCTGATCGTATCCAATAGCAATGACATCCGGGGCAAGTTCTCGGAGCACATCACCGTACTGACCAGGCGGGTCACCGGGTACTGCGCGATCTACCATGGCAAGCGCCTCCAGCACCATGCATCGATCTGCCACCGAAAGTGCGGGGGCTCTCCCCTTCTCCATCAACGCCACCGCATCCTGCGTTGCGACAATAATCAGCTCATCCCCCAGCGCTCGCGCCTGCCGCAGGAATGCAATATGTCCCGGGTGCAATCCATCGAATACTCCAAATGCGACAACGCGATTCATAGGAAGCTGCGAGCAAATTCCATGTGTCATTGCGATGAATCTTCGACGTGACAAACTCACCCGGTACAATAATTGCGGCGTGTGAGATTTCTCGCTTCGCTCGAAATGACACAGATGGAAGCTATACAGCGCCCTGCAATTCCATCCATCGGAGATACCCTGCTTTATGTCCATCGTGCATATCCAACGCGCGCAACTCTTCCGCGGTATGCCATGCATGTGCTACTGCCTCCGGTGGGGCGGGTACGAAATCGTCGGATGCAAGCGTGCACGGGAAACCAATGCCGATGATATTTTGCACGAGCGGCCGCTTGCGTGAACGTGCTGTCCAGTACCACACCCAGGGATGATCTCCATCGATCGTTGCAATATCCACGCCCAATTCCTCTCGTACCTCACGTCGCAACGCATCGACGATAGACTCTGGAATGTCCATGCGCCCGCCGGGTGCATCCCATCGCCCTCCAGCGTCTTGGATACAGAGCATTCTTCCTTCACGGAGCACGAGCGCTTTCACTGTGACGATATTTTCACGCTCTTCCAACGTGGATTCGTGCGTCTGCATGCTGCTACGCCGATTTCCGGAGCGCTGGGAACGCAATGACTTCTTTGAGGTTGGCGGCGCCGGTGAGGAGCATGGTGAGACGATCGATGCCGATGCCGGCGCCCGCCGTGGGAGGCATGCCGGTTTCCAGCGCCTGCAGGAAGTCCTCGTCGACGCGCATCGCTTCCGCGTCGCCGCCTTCTAGCGCGCGCTGCTGTGCCTCAAAGCGCTCACGTTGATCCAACGGATCGTTCAGCTCCGAGAACGCGTTGACCACCTCCGCGCCCGCAATGACTAACTGGAATCGCTCTACGACACTCGGGTCGTCTACGTGGCGCTTGGCAAGCGGAGAAAGCTCAACGGGATGATTGACTAAGAATGTTGGCTGCACGAGTTGCGGTCGCGCCGTGGCTTTGTACAGCTCGTCCATGAGCTTGCCGCGCGACCATGCGGTCTCCGGGTGTTCACCCTTACGCGTCAGCGCATCGCGCAGATCATCGTCAGATGCTGTTGCAATGTCCACGCCACTGTACTCCAACACGACATCGCGGAACGCGACACGCGGGAAGGGCGGCGCGATGCGGACGTCCTGGTCTCCAATGCGTACGGTATCCACGTGGAGTGCCTCCCCGATGGCGAGGAAGATTCCCTCTACCAACCGCATGTACGATTCGTAGTCCGCATACGCCTCGTACAGCTCGATCTGCGTGAATTCTGGGTTGTGTGTGCGGTCAATCCCCTCGTTCCGGAAGCACCGCGCAACCTCGAACACGCGTTCAAAACCGCCCACGATGAGGCGTTTGAGGTACAGCTCCGGCGCGATGCGGAGGTAAAAATCCTGGTCCAGCGCGTGGTGGTGCGTGACGAACGGACGCGCATTCGCGCCGCCCGGGATGGGTTGCAGAATGGGCGTCTCCACCTCTAAGTACCCCCGCTCCAGCAGGTACACGCGGCACGCGCGCACAATCGCGGCGCGGCGCTCAAAGAACCCCCGCACCGATGGATTTGCGATACAATCCAACTCGCGATGGCGATACCGCAGCTCGGTATCCGTGAGGCCATGGAATTTCTCCGGCAGCGGCCGCAGCGCCTTCGTGAGCACCGCGATGCGCCGCACGTCCAGCGTTTCTTCGCCGGTTTTTGTCGTGAAGCACGTCCCCTCCGCCTCGATGAAATCACCGACATCCAGAAGTCCAGCGACCGCGAACGCCTCCTCCCCCACCGCGTCGCGCTTCACATACGCCTGCAGCGTCCCGTGACCGTCCTCCAGGACGACGAACATGGACTTCCCGTGCTCACGGATCGCGCGAATACGTCCCGCAAGCACCACCACGGATGCCTGCTCCGCCAACGCGCCAAACGATGCGCGCACCTGCGCCGTCGTATGCGTCCGCCGCGTGCGCGCAGGGTACGCCTGCACTCCCGCAGCCCGAAGCTCCGCGAGACGACGCAGGCGATCAGTACGTTCTGTTGTGGCCATAGGAGTAGGTAAATGAGGTGCTCGTTCCTACGATGCGTTCCTCTGAAGCGTAGCAAATACTCGCCGCATGCAACACCACGAGGCCGCGTTGGCGGCCTCGTGGTGTGCGAAGCGGTTGTATCTACTGGATACCGAGCACCCGGTACATTTTTGTTCCGTTGGGGGTCTCCACGTCCACCGCGTCTCCGACGCTGCGCCCGATGAGCGCTTTGCCGAGGGGTGATTCGTTGGAAATCTTGCCGCGAACCGGGTCCGCCTCATTAGCGCCGACAATGCAGAACTCGCGCTCATTCCCGTTGAGCTTCACCTGCACGCGGCTACCAATCTCCACTGCGCTGGTGTCCGCACTCCGCTCTGCGACGACGGCGCGATGCACGACCGCCTCGATCTCCAAGATGCGCCCCTCGTTGAATGCCTGCTCGTCCTTCGCTTCGTGGTACTCCGAATTTTCCGAGAGGTCGCCCAGCTCCTTGGCGCGCTCGATCTTATCCGCAGTCGCGCGGCGCTGCTCGCCGGTACGGTGCGCGAGCTCGTGCTTGAGCTTTTCCAGCCCCTCTGTGGTTACGTAGATAGGTCCGTCGGTCATAGTCCATTCCGTCAACAGCGTGAAAGCGTTACACAACAGCAAGCGTACCGACCGCTCTCTGCAGCGTCAAGTGTGGAAAAGATCAGGGGCTACTCGCCGCCTCCGGCGCGATACCACGATTGGAGCATCTCTCCGACAACGGGGACCGCTATCCTGCTCCCCTCCACGCCCTCCTCTACCAGCACGGTTACGGCAACACAGGCATCCCCGCGGAGACATCCGCCGCGCACACGCTCGGCAAAGGCAATGGTCCATGCGTGAGGCGGACGCCCGACGCGGTGCTCGGCAGTGCCGGTCTTGGCATACACCGAAAACGGAAGCGTCTGGAGGGCTGCCGCACTCCCGTACGTTACCGCATCGCGCATGCCTGCGTGCACCGCGGCGAACGCATCGACGGTAATGCCCTCAACGCGCTGCGGCGCTGCTGCGGACGTGGCGATGTCGCGAACGAGATGCGGCACCACGCGCGTTCCGCCGTTGGCAAGTGCGGCAGTGGCGACGGCAAGCTGCAGTGGCGTCACCAGCATGTCGCCCTGCCCGATCGCGAGATGGTACGTATCACCAATGTACCACTCCTGACCACGTACTTCCTGCTTCCATGTGGGATCGGGTACGAGTCCCGCGGCTTCGCCTGCTACGTCAACGCCCGCCGCCGCGCCAAACCCGAACTGCCGGAGCGCAGCTGCGATGTGCTCGGGGCCAAGTGCCATCTCCTGCGAGGGCGCCGCAAGCCCCTCGTATCCCGCGCGCGGCTTCCCACCGCCGATGAGGTAGAAGAACGTATTAACGGACTGCGCAATCGCGCCGCGCACGTCCACCGAACCGTGCCCGCCCTCCTTCCAGTCCGGGAACCAGGACTGCCCAATGCGGATGCCACCCGTGGACAGAAGACGCGTGCGTGCATTGATCACGCCCTCGGAAAGTGCCGCCGCGGCGACGAACGGCTTGATCGTGGATCCCGAGGGATACGTACCCGCAACCGCACGCGGGTAGAGCGGCTGATCGCTATTCTGGAAGATCGCCGACGCCTCAGCCGCGGACAACCCGCGACTCAACGCGGTCGCATCAAACGTTGGTATGTTCACCAGTGCCAGGATGCCGCCGGTGTGCGCGTCCATCGCGATCGCCGCGCCGCGCCGCGCGCCTGCCGTGCGCACCGCCCGCGCGAGCGCGTCCGCAGCCGCTTGCTGCATGCGCACATCAATCGCAAGGGTGAGCGTTTCGCCAGCACGCGCCTCCTCAATGGCGCTCGTACGATCCGCGCGACCCTGCGCATCCACCGTCGTGGTTCGGAGGCCCGGTGTCCCGCGCAGCCGCGTTTCATACGCCGCCTCAATACCCGCCTTCCCCAGCCGATCGCTGGGCCGATAGCGCTCCGCGCGGTGCTCCTCGTACTCCTCTCCGGTGATGTGCCCCAGGTACCCCAAAACGTGCGCCAAACTTTGCACGGGATCCACCGCCGCGCTCACAACGCGCTCGTCCTCCACGAAGAGCGTCAGCGCAGGGAGGGTTCCCGCTTGTGCAAAGAGCGTGACCGCGTCCTCGTACGCCAGCCCCGAACGCACCGCAATCGGCTCCGTGAGGTGCGGTGGGAACGCATCCACGGCCGCCAGAAGCTCCTCTGGCGCCGTCTCCAGGAGGTACGCAATCGCCCCAAGCGCCTGCCCGCGATCCGCGCCGCGTGGGAGCAGCGCTGGCACGATGCCGAGTGCGTACTGCGGCGTATTGATCACCAATGGCACCCCGTGACGATCCGTGATGATGCCGCGCTCGGGGACGACGATTTCACGACGGAGCCGATTCTGCGCAGCCGCATCGGCGAAAGCATCTGAACGGATCACCTGCAAATCCACCGCGCGCGCGAAGAGCGCAACCACCCCAACCGCGAGTACTGTGAACGCGACGCGAATGCGTCCGGCGTGTGCAGCGCGGCCAAGAAATTCCGGCCCAGCCCGCGGCGCATCGGCGGCGGTGCCATCTGGTAGCGTGTCAAATGCCTCGTAGCGATCGCTCATAGCAGCAGGGAACGATCAGCTCGCGGACGCAGGAGAATCGCAAGGATTGCCGCGGCCATCATCGCTGCTGCGGCATCGGGCAGGAGCGCCGTGAGGGCCGGTGCATCTTCCCCGCGCAGCGGAGGCAATACCGCCGCAAGGTACTCCGCACCGCCCAGAACACTCGCAAAGAGCACGGCAAGCCCTGCGTGGTAATTGGTGCGTAACGCAACCCCGAGCGGCACCGTGAGCACCAACGCGGCGAGGAGCAACATCGCGCGAACGCCGATCGGAGCCGCGTACGCACTGTCAACGGCGAGCGCGGCGATCACGGTAGCCGCAATAGTGCGCGGAAGCGATGCGTGGCGAAGCGTCATGAGTATTGCCACGACCGCCGCCAGCGGCACGGAGCGCACCACGGGCACTCGCGCAGCAATGGTCGCGCCTGCAAATACCCCCAGGAACAGCGTCACAAGCACCACGACATCACGCATGCGCATACGGATACGGATACAATTTTTGAGCACGAGGGCTGTTTCACCGTGATGCGCCCGTCGCTGCAGGTGTCGCATCACGCGGCGCGCGGAAGTACCCGCGCAAGAGGCGGATGTCTGCTCGCCGAATACCTCCCAGCGCGAACAGTGCGCCGACGTACAGTGCGGCACCGGCAGGGATGGTGGCTGCGAGCGGCAGGAGCGGCCACATCCAGAGCCCGGCTGCCATCACGAGGCATGCGGCGCTGGTTCGCGCGAAGGGCTCCGCGAGTGCTCGAACGCGATACCGCGCGTGCCGCCGCACGACCATGAGGTTCGCGATAAAGAGCGTGACCGATGCGATCAACGCAGAGTACGCCGCGCCGAGCGCCCCGAAACGCGGAATGAGGAGCACATTCGCGATAACATTAATCAGCGTGGCAAGACCGAGGAGCTTCGTATTCAGGATCGGCTTCCCGATCGCGTTGAGCAGGTTGCCCGCAGGGAAATTGGCGAAGATGAACGGCAGCGCCGCGACGAGCACCACGAGTGGTGCGATAGATTCACGAAACGCAGCACCATACAACATCGGCACGATGCGGTGCGCGAGCATGCCAATACTCACGGCAATAGGAAGCGCAATGATCCAAAGCGTTCGTAATGCGCTCGTAAAAATCGCCGGGAGCTGCGCGCGATCACGCAGCGCCACGGCACTCATCGCCGGATAGAGCGCACCCATGAATGCGAGCGGGATGAATTGAAATGCAAAGGTAATCTTGAACGCAACGCTGTACGCGCCGATCGCACCAATGGCGCCCGCGCCCAAGATGGTGCGCATGAGGAAGGTGTCCACATACGTGTAGAGCCGCGCGAGGCCGCCCGCAATTGCGAACGGTGTTGCCATCCGCACGAGCGGGCGCCACGTTGCAGCAAGCGTGCGCCGACGCTCCACGTGGAGCACGCGCTCGTACGCAGATCCGACAATCGCTATGCAGAGGTTGGTGACGCTTGCGGCGAGATAGGGCACGAGTAGCCAGGCAAGCGCAATCGTTCGCGACGTGGTGAGGACAGGTGTGACCGATGGATCATAGCGCAGCCCGGCAACCGCCACGAGGATGCCGATGCCGCTCGCCGTGAGCGCAAGCTGTCCGATGACAAACCCGATCGCCTCGTAGTGCACGCGCTGGATGCCGCGGAGCAGCGCGTACAGCCCGAGGTGGATGGAATCGAGCACCATGACGAGCGTCGCGAGCGCAATCATGCCGCGCGCAGCCCCATCGTACCCCAGGAGACGCGCCAAGAGCGTCACTGCACCGGCCGTCAAAACAGCGAAACAGCACTTGAGCAGAAATGCTGGCACGATCATCGCACGCCCGCCAGTGGGATCCTTTGCGATCTCGCGCGTGAGCACGGGCGCGATCCCCCAGTCCGCTGCAACGGCAAAAAGTGCCGTGAAGGCGAGCGCGAAGAAGTACTCCCCGGTTCCGGCGTTACCAAACGCCATCGCAACGACGGTGAAGTACCCAAACGAAATCATCTTCTGGAGCACGGATCCGATCGTAAACCATGCGGTATTGCGCGCAACGCGCCGGGCGATGCCCTGGGTCATATATCCCTACAGTACCAGAACGAAACCGCGCCCGCCGATGGGGCGGGCGCGGACTGTACACGAATGGTCGTCGCCGGTGGCGCTCGATCACCGTTTGCTCCATTGCGGAGCACGGCGGGCACGCTTCAATCCCGGCTTCTTGCGCTCCTTCACACGCGGATCGCGGGTGAGGAAGCCCACCTTGCGCAGCGCGCGGTGAAACGTCGGGTTGAGCTTGCAGAGCGCGCGCGCCACACCCAGCCGCAGTGCATCCGCCTGCCCTTCCTTGCCACCACCGCGGACGAGCACCGAGACGTCGAGTTTATCGGTCTGCCCAACGGCCTCCAGCGCTTGCGCGCACGCGAACCGCGATTCATGCGTCGTGAAATACTCCGCCACGGGCTGGCCGTTGACGGTCACGATGCCGGTGCCGTTCTTCACCAGACGCACGCGCGCCGTCGCCGCCTTCCGGCGTCCAACGGCCTGCAACGGGACTTCGTAGAGCTGGGTAGGTTCAATCGCCATAGTGCTTACGCATCAACGGACCCCGTCAGCCGACGCAACGCGGGATCACGGAGCTTGTTCGCCGGGAGCATGTTATAGACCGCCTCGCGCAACACCCGCGCCGGATCGCGTTCCCAGCGAGACGACAACCGCTCGCTCTTGAGGCCACCCGGGTGATGCGAGTGATGGATGAGGTCCTTCTGATCAAACTTCGATCCCGTAAAACGCACGCCCCGCAAATTCGTGACGTGTACAAAATCACCATCGTCCACATTCGGCGTGAACGTTGGCTTGTGCTTCCCGCGAAGCAGGACCGCTACTTCTGTCGCGATGCGGCCGAGCGTCCGTCCGGACGCATCAATCACATGCCGTGCTCGCGTTGTTGGTTGTTGCTTCGCCATAGGATCGTCATCTGTGCTTCCCGCACGCCGTTACACGAGCTCGATCACCGCCTGCTGCGCTGCATCGCCAAGACGCGGCCCAAGCTTCGTGATGCGCGTGTACCCGCCAGGACGCTGGAGGTACCGCGGCCCAAGCACCTCCATGAGCTTTGCGACTGCGTTTGGTTGACGCAACGAGGCAAGCAGCAGACGCCGCGTCGTGAGCGTCGGTTGCTTCGCACGCGTAATGCTGCGCTCCACCAACGTCCGCACTGCACGCGCCTTGGTCACGGTCGTTTCCACGCGCTCGTGCAGCACAATGCTCGCCGCGAGATTGCGCAACAGCAAGTCCCGAGGCCCAGTCTTTCGTCCAAGTTTAACTCCAACTTTTCGATGACGCATATCAAGACGTTTCTTCACGATCCGCAGTCGAGGAATCGGATACATCATCCACGAGCGATTCCGCACCTACGGCTGCGCCCATCACTTCATCGCCTGCTACCGGGGGCTGCACGATGAGTGCAAAGTGATCAATGAGGATCTTCGCGCCCTGTCGCACCACTTCTTCCGGCGACATGGTCCCATCGGTTTCCACGGTGAACAGCAGGCGGTCGTAGTTCGTAATCTCACCGACGCGCGTGTTCTCCACCTGGAATCCAACATTGCGCACCGGAGAAAAAATAGAGTCGATCGCAATCGTGCCCAGCTCGCGCCGCTCCTTCCCGCGGTTGTCCGTGGTAATGTAGCCGCGCCCTCGTTCTGCAAAAATCTCCATCCGGAGCTTCGCCCGATCGCTCGTAAGTGTCGCGAGTACCAGATCGGGATTCACAATCTCAACATCCGATTGCTTGGCGATTTGCTCCGCGCGCACCGCGCCCTTCCCGGATGCCTCCAGGATCAGCCGAACTGGCTCATCGGAGAAAATCTTCAAACGGAGCTGCTTGAGGTTCATGAGGATCTCAATGACATCCTCTTGCACGTCGCTGATCGCAGCAAACTCGTGCGGCGCGCCATCAATCTTCACCGCCGTCACTGCCGCACCCTCAAGCGAGGAAAGCAACACGCGACGCAGGGCATTCCCCAACGTCGTGCCATAGCCGAAGTAGCACGGCTCAATGGCCACCGTTGCCGTGTTCGGCGCCTCGCCGGCCTCCCAGCGGAATGTCGAGGGCAGGATGAATTGCTCCATACAAATGAGGAGGAGGACTGAAAAGCTGAAGAACAAAGAATGCGCTAGCGAGAGTAAAATTCGATGATGCTCTGCATACGGAACGACTGCGGAGCGTCCGCCAGCGTCGGCAACCGCAGCACGCGACCCTGGGTAGCTGCGCCATCGGCAGCAAGCCATGCCGGAATCGTCTGCGCCGCAGCTGTCTGGGCGTACTGCGCCACGGACGGATGCGTCATGCTTCCAGCGCGAACCCCAATGACATCGCCAACCTTCACCAACGCAGATGGGACCGTGTGCTTCGCGCCGTTCAACGTCATGTGGCCATGCGTCACCAGCTGCCGAGCACCGGAGCGTGTCTTGGCGAGCCCCAACCGGAACACCACGTTGTCCACACGCCGCTCAAGCCGTTCTGCAAGAAACTCCGCCGTGTTCCCTTCCGAACGAAGTGCGTCCTCGTAGTAACGGCGAAGCTGGCGCTCCATGATGCCATACACCATGCGCGCCTTCTGTTTCTCAAACAGCTGCGTACCATACTCCGTCACCTTCTTGCGAAGACGAGGACCATGGACGCCGGGCGGATACGGGCGACGCTGCGTCGGACAACGGTCAGCATCGCAGAGCTTTTCGCCCGCGCGGCGGCATATTCGATGTTTTGGACCAAGGTAGCGACCCATACGGATAATCGATGATCGATGATTGACAATTGACGATTTTAGATTTGAGCAATCTTCCATCGTCCATCTCCAATCGCACATTATCTAGATCCGGCGCGGCTTCGGCGGACGGCACCCGTTGTGCGGGATTGGTGTCACGTCATTGATGCTCAGGACGTTGAGTCCGTTCGCATGCAACGCGCGAACCGCGGACTCGCGTCCTGATCCAATGCCGCACACGAACACGTCCACATCCTTGAGCCCGATAGTAGTCACCTTGCGAATGACGTCACGAATCACGATGCCTGCCGCGTAGGGCGTTGCCTTCTTTGGACCCCGGAACCCGCATGCTCCTGCGCTTGACCATGCAACCGTGTTCCCGATGGGATCCGTCAATGTCACCACGGTGTTGTTGTACGACGCCTTCACGTAGATGCGTCCGCGCGGCAATTGCTGCAATTTCTTTCGACCGCGCGCTTTCACCTTCTTGGTCGTTGCCTTCGCATCGCGCGCGTCCAGCAACGCATCGGCAGCTGCCTGCTCCGAGACGACATCTTGCTTGGTGGTAGAGGTTTGCTCGCTCATGCTGGTATCTGTGCGCGTATCTTACGTCTTCTCAAGCTTGCGGCGGCCGCTGCCCATCGTCGTGCGCTTATTCCCGCGCACCGTCCGCGAATTCGTTTTCGTACGCTGTCCGCGCGCCGGCAACCGCTTAGTGTGCCGCATGCCGCGGTAGCTCCCGATATCCCGCAAACGCTTCACATGCGCAATCCGCTCGCGGCGCAACTCGCCTTCGACGCGGTAATTCTTCTCGATACGTGTACGAAGATCCTGCACCTGTCCTTCGGTCAAATCCTTCGTCTTCGTCTGCGGATCGATTCCTGCTTCCGTAAGAATCGCTCGCGCACTCGTCAGTCCGATGCCGTAGATAGACATCAGTGCGATACGAATGTGCTTCTCGTTCGGAAGCGTGATGCCTGCGATGCGGGCCATACTTTGAGCAACGAGTTTCTAGGTACGAGCTTCCAGCGGGAAGACCTAACCCTGCCGCTGCTTGTGTCGCTTCGTCGCGCACACAACGTACAATCGTCCGCTCCGGCGAACGATCCGGCAGTCCTTACAACGTTTTCGAACCGATGCCTGCACTTTCATACTTGAAGCTGCCAGCACCCGCCTCCAGGGGGAATTGCTCCCCGCCTGAAGTTGGCTGCCGGCAGCTCGCTAGTACCGATAGATGATACGTCCGCGCCGAAGGTCGTACGGGGTCAACTCTACGCGCACCTTGTCTCCCGGAAGAATACGAATGCGGTGCATACGCATGCGCCCCGCAAGGTATCCAAGAACCTCATGACCATTCTCCAGCTCTATTCGGAACGTCGTCGAAGGAAGCAGCTCCTGCACCACTCCATCAATAGTGATGAAATCCTTACTCGCGGCGGTCTCCTGTTGCGCGGCCTCACCGGCTGCGGATCGCTTTTTCTTCCGTGATCCGCGTGATGCTCCGCGGGGACGCCCTCCCTGTGCCATAGTGCGCTTCCTCAAAGCACCTCGGGGTGCTGCGTGCCAACAGAAAAAATCGGCTGCGCATTCCCGCCGTTACACACAGCGTACGACAGGTATTTTTCTGTGTCAACTCCTTGCATTTTCGGCCTAATAACGCTATTTCGTTTTACGCTGTCCGAGACCCCGCAACCTCAATTCCACCTGGAGGCGGCTCAACGGAGGCTTTCATGCGGCGAACGCCTTGGCTCACCGCCTCCTCTTTGATGATGCGGAACCGCCCCAGCATACCCGTACGCGCCACGTGCGGCCCGCCGCAGATCTCCTTGGAGAAGTACCCGCGCACATCGTCGCCCACGACGTACACTTTAATCTTGCCGCCAAGCTGCGCGTACTTGTCCTCAAAGTACCCCATCGCGCCCGTCGCCTTCGCTTCGTCCGTGGTCATCTCCATCCACGCCACGGAAAGATCATGCGCGATCGCGTCGTTCACCATGTCCTCCACCGCGCACACCTGCGCTGCCGTCATCTTCTCCGGGTGCGAGAAATCAAACCGCAGCCGCTCCGCGGTGATGTTGGAACCCTTCTGCGTCACGTGCTCACCCAGCACGTTCTTGAGCGCACGATGCAGGAGGTGCGTTGCAGTGTGTAGCCGCGTCGTCGCATCCGAGTGATCGGCGAGCCCGCCCTTGAACGAGCCGGTCGCAGCGCGCGACTGCTGCTGGTGCGCGGCGAATGCGATGTCGAATCCCACGGTATCTACCGACAACCCGCGCTCGCGGCCAAGCTCCACCGTCATCTCCAGCGGGAACCCGTAGCTCTGGAAAAGATCGAACGCGTCGCTTCCCCCGATGCGTCCCTCGGTTGCCGCCGCGGCGATACGCTCAAACTCCTTGAGGCCGCGTTCTACGGTACGCTCAAATTTCTCCTCCTCCTGCCGGAACTCCATCAGGATCGTCTCGTGCATCGTGGTGAGATTCGGGTACGCCGCAGCGTACTCGCGGATGACGATATCCAGGAGATCGGTAAGTCGATTGGACCCGAACCCTAGTGTGCGGCCGTAGCGGATAGCGCGCCGGACGATACGCCGGAGGATGTACCCGCGATCCGCGTTCGACGGCGTTACACCATCCGAAAGCATGAAGCACGCGGTGCGCACATGATCCGCAACAATCCGCTCCGCCCGCGCCTCGCGCTGCGACGCCTCGCGCGCGATCCACTCCATGAGCGGCACGAAGAGATCGGTCTCAAAAATTGTCGGCTTCTCCTGGAGGACCAACGCCATGCGCTCCAGCCCCATGCCGGTGTCCACATTCTTCTGTGCGAGCGGCGCGAACGTACCATCGGCGCGCTTCTCAAACTCCATAAACACGTCGTTCCACACCTCTAGGAACCGACCACAATCGCAATTGGGATGGCATGCGGGTCCAAACGCGAGATCGTGCGGCGTCCCGAGGTCAACGAACATCTCCGTATCCGGGCCACACGGGCCCGTCTGCCCGGCCGGACCCCACCAGTTCTTGGATTTGCCGTACTGGTAAATACGCGCGCCTGAAGCGATGTCGGGATGCCCCGGCGGCGCGACATTTGCGGTGACCCCCACAGACTGGAAGCATTCCTGCCACGTGCGGATAGACTCCTCATCGCGCGGCGCATCATCGTCACCCGTAAACACCGTCACACACAACCGCTCCGGCGCAATACCAAACCACTCGCGCCCCGTGAGTAGCTGGAAGCTCCACTGGATGGTCTCGCGCTTGAAGTAATCACCCAAAGACCAGTTGCCCAACATTTCAAAGAATGTGTCATGGCGATTGTCCCCCACTTCATCGATGTCCTGCGTGCGGACACATTTTTGCACGTTCGCCAAACGCGTACCGCCCGGATGCCGCTCTCCCAAAAGGTACGGAACCAACGGATGCATGCCCGCGGTGGTAAACAATACCGTGGGATCATTCTCCGGCACCAGCGATGCTGACGGAAGAATCGTATGCCCCCGCTCCTTATAGAAGCGGAGGAACGTCTCGCGAATTCGTTGTGCGGTCCATAGTTCCTGCATACGTTCTTATTGTATGCACTCGCGAAGGGCGACGTAAAGAGCCGGCCACGTATTGCGGCCGGCTCGTCGCTCGCCAATTGCCTGACTTGGACACACCTACTCGGTCACCCGAACATCCGTTGCCGTGAGTTCACCGGATGCGATGGCATGAAAGAATGCACGGGTGAGCTTGATGTGCTTTCGGATCGTCTCCTTGTCGTATATCATGCCGCCGCTCTCTTCCATCGCCTGGTATCCGATGATCACGGAAACGTCGAAGGCAACTTCCGAGGATGCGGGGCTCACGGTGTGCAGAATCGCCTGGATTTCCTGCCAACCTTTGATGTAGCCCGTCACCACCCACATGTCCTTGGACCACTTGCGCCGTGCTACCTCGGCCACAATTCGATCGTAGCTCAACAGCCCAGGATTCGCACGTCCCTTCGATGCATAGCACGCCAACACATCGAATGCGAAGAGCAGAAGATCACCGCGGATGACGATTGGCAGATCGTCTGTCGTCTTTCTAGCTACCAAAGAGCACCTCCTTGTTTTGCACACCGTAGCAGACCCGCGCACGCGGTCAACACTGACCCCGTTGCGGCTACCTTCCCCTGAAGTCCGCCTCTGTCAACTCGCCGGCGGCAATCGCGGCAAAAAACCGCTCGAGATGTTCGATTGTGCGCGTGCGTCCCGCGCGAACATCGCGCAGCAGCACGCGTGCATCAAACTGGATCACGCACAACTCCTCCGCAGAAGCGCTGCGCAGTATCTCTCGGAGCTTGCCCGTCGCATCAAGCTGCCGATGTGCGTACGCAATGCCGGGAATCGTATCCTTGGGCTTAAACCCGATCAGTCGATTGAACACGCGGTGCGTGCGCTTGGTATCAATACCCGCTACGGGCGTATACATGCCGTAGAGCGCATCAAGCGCCAACAGCAGCCGATCGCCGCGCATCATGAGCGGCGGTTGATACTTCTCCTGCGTTGTCAAGGAGCACCTCCCTTGTCCGTTGCATCGCCTGCACGATACCACCGCCGCCGTACAGCGTCAAACCGCATGCGCGATGTTGGCGCCGCCGAGTACGCAATCGGCGCGCGAGAAGACAATAGCTTGGCCCGGTGCAATGCCCCGCTGCGGGGCATCAAAACGCACGAGGAGGCGCGCACCGGCCGCAGTGATGGTGCAGGGCTGCGGGTCTTGACGATGGCGGATCCGCGCCTCGCAGGAGCCGAACGCGGGCGCATGACCAAACCATGATGTGCCTGTTGCGATGAGCTGCGTCGCGTCCCGCGCGGGATCGTCTGGCGCCGCGGTCACGGTAATGGTGCGCGCCCCCATGTCCCGCGCCACCACGTACCGAGGCACGGGCTGTCCGGAGAGACGAATACGCTGACCAATCGTGAAGGATTGTCCCATCTCCACCGCACCCACGCGCTCACCCGCGGTCGTTACGACGGCCGTGGGCTCTGGAGCAATCGTTTGCGCGAGGTATGCGGAAAAATCTTTCTTGCCCAAAAAACATACGCCGCGCGTGGAACGCCGATCCCAATTGGGCAAGCCGCGCGCCCGTGCCATCGCCCGCACCTGTTCTTTCGTGTACGCACCGATGGGAAATACCGCACGGGCAAGCTGCGCCTGCGTGAGCTCCCAAAGAAAATATGTTTGATCCTTGATGCAGTCAGCGGCCCGCAGCAGCGTTACGCATCGCCGTCCATCATTCCGAGAACGCGCGTAGTGTCCCGTCGCAATCGCACTGGCACCCACCGCATCTGCAATCGCCGCAAGCTGCGCAAATTTGACCGAGCGATTGCACCAGGTGTCAGGATTGGGCGTGATGCCCGCGGCATACCCACGCCGCATGGGTGCCAGTACCTGCTCCTCATACTGTGCACTCACATCCTGCACGCGCAGCGGGATATCGAGGTGCGCTGCCACGCGCCGTGCCATCGCAAGATCCTCCTTGGATGGACACGAGCCCGATCCATCGTCAAACTTCAAGTACACCCCGCGCACGTCAAAGCCGCGCTCGAGCAGCAATGCTGCCGCAAGCGCGGAATCCACTCCTCCCGAGAGGCCAATGATGATGCGGGACATACGCTAAAAATTCCTCTGCTCCTCATGGACTATAGCATCGAATCACTCGATCGTAAAGGGCGCGGCATCGCGCGAGACAGCGGCAAACCCGTCGCAGTTCCGTTCACGGTACCCGGCGACACTGTCCGTGTCGGGTTGCGCGGAAAACGTGCGGGCGTGCGCAACGGTGTCCTGGAAGAAGTGCTGACGCCAAGCACCGATCGCATCGTGCCCCGCTGTCCGTATGCCGGGCGCTGCGGTGGATGCCCGTGGCAGATGTTCGACGCCGACGCGCAGCTCCGCCACAAGCACGCCACCGTCACGAACGCGCTCGCGGGTATCCCCCACCCCGACATCCCCCAACCGATTCCGTCGCCTGATCTCTTCTATTATCGCAATCGCATGGATTACGCGGTGGGCGCGGATGGATCGCTGGGCCTCCACATGCCCGGGCGATGGTGGGAAGTCCTGGACCTCTCCACGTGCTACCTGATGTCCGAGGCGGCGGTTGCAGCGATGCACGCGTTCCGCTCGTGGATGCACGACCATCATGTGCTGCCATGGGATACGCGGTCGCACACTGGCGTCATCCGCGCGCTGGTTCTGCGCGAGGGCAAACGTACCGGTGAACGCATGGCGATGGCCATCACCGCAGCCGCGCTGCCACCCGATACACGCGCTGCGCTCATCGAGGCGCTCGCGCCGCACTGCACCTCCATCCTCTGCGGCGTGCAGCCCGGCGTTGCTGATGTTACGACCGCGGAGCATTACGATGTCCTCCGAGGCGATACACATCTCCATGAGCAGCTCCACATCGCATCTGCTGATGCCGCACCGACGCAGCGCCTCGATTTCCGAATCCCGCCGAACGCCTTTTTCCAAACCAACACACTCGCCGCGGAGCACCTGGTTGCCGTCGTGCGCGATTTCGCTGCGCTCGCACCCCCCGAGACGCTCGTTGATCTCTTCTGCGGCGTTGGCACGTTTGGCATCGCACTCGCCCGTGATGCGGGCACGGTCATCGGTGTCGAGCTGGATCCCAGCGCCGCAGCCGTCGCACAGCAGAACGCGGAGGCAAACGGCATCCAGAACGCGCGCTTCATGCACGTTGCGGCAGAATCCTGGCCGTTCCCGCAAGAGCCCATCCACTGCCTGATCGTGGATCCGCCGCGCGCCGGCATGCATCCGCGGACGCTCGAACATATCCGCACGCATGCGCCGCACCGAATCGTGTACGTTTCCTGCAACCCGCACGCCCTCGCGAGTGATCTCCGCACCCTCGTTGGCACCGCAACAGACGGACAGCCGGGACCGTACCGCATCGAGCGCATCCAGCCCCTCGACCTCTTCCCGCACACGCCGCATGTGGAGACGGTTGTCAAATTGGTGCGCACATGATATGGTTGGCGCAGTCGAGCGGTCAGCTCCCAGCCACCAGCTGCACGCCGAAACACGAATACACACAACGCCCCATCACGCTTGGAGCTTGCAGCTGCGAGCTCGCTGCGTATCACCCTATGCAATCAGGATTCGTCACGCTCGCCGGACGCTCGAACGTTGGGAAATCAACGCTCCTCAACGCGCTGGTGGGTACGAAAGCGGCCATCACGTCGCCGATGCCACAGACAACGCGCACACCGATCCGTGGCATCCTCAACGATCCGCGCGGCCAGGCCGTCATCATCGATGCGCCGGGCATCTTTGAGTCGTCACACGGTCCACTCACACGCCGCGTGAACGAGGCGGCACGTGAAGCGCTTCGCGGTGTCAACCTCATCGTCTACGTGATGGATCCTACGCGTGATGTTGGCACGGAGGAACACCGCATCGCGACGCTCGTACGGGGAGCAAACGTCCCCGTTATCCTGGCAATCAACAAGGCCGATCTGCCACCGCGTGATCGCAAGTGGCGCGCGCAGTACCTCGAGCTCGTTCCGGAGCCCGTTGCGATTCACGATGTTTCCGCAACGAGGCAGCAGCACCTCAAACCGCTCGTGGACGACATCTTTGCGCATCTCCCGGAGGGTGAGCGTCTCTACCCCGCAGAGCAACGCGCAGACGTGCCCAAGATTTTTTGGATTGCGGAACTCATCCGCGAGAAAATCTTCCTCATCATGACGGACGAAATCCCGTACACGACCACGGTGCGCGTGGACGGTATCGAGGAGCGCGAGAACGGCACGCTCGCCATTGCAGCGCGCATCGTGACGAATCACGCGCGGTACAAGAAGATGCTTATCGGCGCCGGCGGCAAGCGCATCAAGCAAATTGGCCAGATGGCCCGCAAGGATCTGGAGGTCACGTTCCAACGCAACGTGTTCCTGGAGCTCCATGTGGTCGTCGATGAGAAGTGGACCATGCGGTAGCGCACGGCACTTGACAAATCCTGCCGTCCCGCTGTACGGTGACAGCAGGCCTGGACGCGCGAGGTGTCCGGGGAAACGGCACGATGTGGAGGGTTGTCCTTTGAGCAAGCAAGGTGATGTGCGGAAGCGATTCCCGACGCTCGGCGACTACGCCAACTTCTTGCGCAAGGTGGATGCATCCGATGGGCGCACGTTCGCGCTCGCGGTGCTGGCCGCCAACGAGCGCTTCGGCGTGCCCAAGGAGACCATCGCGGGTGGAAACAGCGGCAGCCAGTGCATCGTGGATGCCTGGAAGGACGCACGCCGTCTGCCGGATCCCGTCGAGCGGGGGCGCATCATCTCCCGCATCACCCAGTGCGTCGAGCAGCGCAGCGTGGCGTAGCGTCTCCCGCACGCGGAGCAAAACGACCGCCCCTCTTACCGGAGGGGCGGTCAATCTTTCCTATGACCGCACTACCTATGGTTACTTCCGCGTCCCGTCAAACGCACGCAGCACCTCCAGCGGCACCGCGAAGACAACGGTATTCGACTGATCGGATGAGATATCGTTGATGGACTGCAGCGTGCGCAGGTGGAGCGCGCCCGGTGCCTGCGCAAGAACTGTGGCGGCTTTCGCCAGGTTCTCCGCCGAGGCAATCTCTCCTTCAGATTTGATGATGACCGCGCGCTTCTCACGCTCTGCCTCTGCCTGTTTTGCAATCGTGCGTTCCATGTCCGCCGGCAACGCAACATCCTTGAGTTCTACGTTGTGGACTTTGAGGCCCCACGCATCGGTCTCTTTATCAACGATCTCGCGAATGCGATTCGCCAGCTGCTCCCGGTTCGCCAGCAGCTCGTCCAGCGTCACCTCGCCAACGATATTGCGCATCGTCGTCTGCGCAAATTGTGAAATCGCGTATCGGAAATCCTCCACCGCAATGAATGCCTTTGCCGCATCGGCAACCTGGTAGTAGATGACCGCGTTCACCGTCACGGAGACATTGTCGCGCGTGATGGCCTTCTGATCCGGCACGTCCACCGCCTTCACGCGCATATCAATCTTCACCATGCGCTGGAAAACCGGCACGACGATCCGCCACCCCGCACTCTTCGCCTTCGTGAACCGGCCCATGGTGAACACAATCCCACGCTCGTACTCGTTCACCTGCTTGAGGACGAACACGAGCAGCACGATGACCAAAATGACGATTGACCATGACATACAGCTTCTTTGATACGTTCCTCACATCTCGTGGAGCATACCACACTGCGCGTACGCTAAAAATTCACTGCCACCCGCATTGCGGGTGGCAGTGAATCTATGAGCGAGATGCGCGCTGCAGCGCAGAACAATCCTGCTGCACCGCTGAAAAGGTGCCCTCTCATCAGCGGCGGTCAAAGCAGCAGATGGCGCCTGCTTCACGCGTGGGAGGCTCCGTTGGCCTCACATGTGTTACTACAACGACGAGGCAACCAATCTTTCATCCAAAAAAATACTACTTAGATTCGGCTGCAATAACACGAATTCCGTACGCCGTGACGATGCCATCCTGTCTATCTCCAATGACGAGCACTCGATCCCCATTTCCTATGGTACGACCCTGTGGATAACGCGTTTCTGGCGTCAGCTGCACTACAACCTCTCCCGCATCGGTCTGCAATAGGAACGCATCGGACGATGCTGTCGTGACGATCCCAACGTACGTCCCTGCCGATTGCATGCCATCGGGTTTCGCGTAGAATACATCCAGCACCCGCAGGCCGCCCGTCGTTGTGCGATCATTGATCGCACCATGGAGCGCTGTCTGATCAAGCGCGAGCCCGATTGCGCCAGAGAGCGCAAGCGCGCCAAGCGCCGCATACCCGATCGGACGCCGATACACAAACGGGAGCAGCCGCGCGAGCCGCACCAGGATGATCATGAGCACCAGCGCACCTCCCGCAGGTGCCCACGGAAATGCAGCAAAAAACATGCGTACACCGCGTAAACCAAAGCTCGGCAGCAAGAGCGCTCCGGAGGTGCGCAATGAGAAAATACCAAAACTCACGAGATAGATCGCGAGCACGAACACGGTCGCAGAAGCAGCAGCAAGCGCCGCCGTTGCCACGAGGATGGAAATTTTCGAGCGCATGCGCAGCTCACCACGCTCGATGCGTCCAAGGACATGTTGGATGGGATCGTGCATACACGCTCTCGCTACGGGTGCCCCGCTGCGTCACGCACATGCGCTGCGGCGAGCAGTGTACGCGCACGCGCAAGTCGCACGCCAACCGTTGCGACGGGGATGCGCATAATATCGGCGATCTCACGATACGATCGCTCCTCAAAATAGTACAACACCACGGGCTCGCGGTACTTCGGAGCAAGTTGCTCAAGCGATGTCTCGACGAGCATGCGGAGCTCAACGCGTTCCACATGGTCCCGCGGCGTCTCCCGCGCGACCGGATGCGGAAAGAGCGTGTCGGGATCAAAGAACGGAATGGGCTCGCGCTGCTTGCGCTTGATCGCGTTAATGCACTCATTGTGCGCGATCCGGTAGAGCCATGTGGAGAACGATCGCGACGCATCAAACTGGTTGAGGTGCACGTACGCTTTCGTGAACACCTCCTGCGCGATATCCTCCGCGTCCTCGTGCCCAAAGAGGAACTTTCGGATGTACCGCTGCATGCGCGCCATGTACCGCTCCATGAGCGAACCATACGCGACCGTGTCGCCGCTGCGCACGCACGCAACCAGCGACTCGTCGGTGACCGTCGCGTGTTCTCCTGCGGGCATACGAACGCTGCGGCACGAATGCGCTCCGAATCGCTAGCTCCGCCCGATTTCCGACAGGAGGACGTTCTCGACAATAATGCCGCGTGGCAGGAAGATCCGCGACAACTCATCGCGCATATCCAATTCGACGGCATCGCGCTTCGAGGAGACAATTTCTTGCAGCGTGTACCGCGACGCAATCATGCGGAAGCGACTCCGAATGGTCGGCCGGATGATCTTCTCAACAAAATCCTCTCCGATGGACTGCCAGATCGTCGGAATTTGCTCTTGATCCAATCGCAGCAAAACCGTGCCCTGAATCGCAAGGTCATCCCCATCCGTCGTGAGCGCCCGCACGGACTGATCGCCGAGCGCCGCGCTTACCTGCATGGTGAATCCCTCCTGAATCGTGTACTCCAGCGTCTGGGTATTGAAGAGCTTTGCGCGCTGCCAGAACGGAATCTTGAAGTGCAGCCCCGGCGTCAGCACCTTCTTGAGCACCCCGCGTCCAAGGTCATACACGCACGCCACGTATCCCGGCGGCACGTTAATGAAGAATCCCTTGAGGACATCCTCCACGACAAACGTGTACATCAACTTGTCAATTTGCTCGGCCATAGGAAGCGGGTAGTGAGTTGATCACACGCAACTCATGTTGTGGTCATTCCTTTACGGAGTGCAAAGAGTACGACGCTGCATGCGATCGTTGTGAGAATGAAAAGCGACTTCACCATCGGGAGCTGCATGAGCACAATCGTTGCTGTGATGGGGAAGAAATACCGATAGAACACATCACGCCGCTCGAGCGCATGCTGCCGCTGCGCCTGCGACACGGCGATCTCCACAAACAAGACGACGCCAACGCCGATCGCCCACCAAAAATTCCGCGTCGCGATATCAAATCCCAGGAACATCGTGTTGACGATATCGGGCCGCCGGATGCCATGGTAGAGATCGCCAAGCTTGCCGGGATTGATGCCGCCAAGGAACACCTGGTAGAGCAGAATGAAGACAAGTGCCTGCATCGCGAGGACGGCGATCTTCGCCCATGGACTCACCTGATGCCGCTTGAGGAGCTTTCGTGCCTCGACACGCTGCTTGATGGGATCATTCTTGAACTGCCGCTCCAGCTCCGCCACCTGCCGCGAGAGTTGCTCCAACTTCCCGCGCTTGCGTTCCGCAACGATGCTCAACGGGAGGAGCGCGATGAGCATCGCGATGGTCAACGCAATCA
>JAUSKM010000036.1 GCA_030646955.1 bacterium | reverse complement strand
CTTGCCCTACGGATCCGTTAATACGCAGACGAAAGAAATTAAAGTTCCAAAATATTTGGACATTAATTTTAGTTTCTGATTGTCGAAATTAAGAGCGGGCAAAAATGGAGGGGGTTGCCGAGTGAAGCGAGGCGGTGGCGGAACGATTCGAGCGTACGATTTAGTTTCAAGCCACCACGCGCTCCGCGCGTGCGACATCATTTGTTTTGAAAATAGGTTCGAGCTTGGTACAATAAACACAGGAATAAGCGGCCGTCCCACGGGACGGCCGCTTATTCCTTGAGATGAACCCATCTACGATGCCGCATCCTGCGTGGACTTCTGTGCAGATACCATATTCGATTCCTCTTCTTCCGATGTTGTAGTATCGCGGTAGATCGGGAGGGTGCAGCAGATGGTGGAACCGGAACCAGCGGCGCTGTGGATCGAGATGTCTCCGTGGATGCACTCGTCCATGACTTTGCTCGCGAGGTAGAGTCCCAAGCCGGAGCCCTCGGTGTGCTGTTCAACATTGGAACCACGGAACCAGGGACGAAACACCGCTTCTATGAGATGCTCGGGAATCCCCGGTCCCTCATCGGAGAAGCACACCTCCGCGGCTCCCGCTACTTCTTGCACCGCGATGCGAATCCTTCCCCCGCGCGGCGAGTACTTCACTGCGTTCGAGAGAATCGCATCGAACACAACCCGAAGGAAGTGCGGATCCTCGTACAGAAAGATGTCAGGGACGGGAAACACGCGTTCAATAGAGAGAATGGAGCGTGTGATGAATGATTCATACGCTGCAATCACCTCCTCAAGGCATACGCGAAGATTCACGCGCTCTGGCTGGCGCACGCCCCGCGGCGTACCCAACGATGCAACCCGAAATGCATCCTCAACGTACACCTGGATCGTCTTCGTTGCTTCATCAATTTCGTCCATGAGCTCCACATGCTCTCGATTCAGGATGCTGGCGGCTTCGGTCCGCAGCATATCGAGATTCAGCCGAATCACCGAGAGCGGTGTTCGGAGCTGGTGGGCGATCACGGCATCCAACTCAGATGCCGGCCGTTGGTGATGTTCGCGTGGTGATGCCATACGTTGCGGGGCATTGTTCCATCAGTATGCCATACAACAGCGCCCGTGTCCATAGGATGAAGATTGCATGAATATCGTCTTCATGGACATCCCACACAGAAGGAGCTATGCTGTCGGTGAACGACACAATGTGCCGCAATGTAATGTGTTTCCTGATATGCGTGTTCTCATTGTAGAAGACGACAAGCAATTCGGAGAGACCCTCCAGCGACTGCTCCAGAAAGATGGGGCAGCGGTTGACCTTGTCCAAGATGGCGAGGCGGCGGAACGGCACGCGCGTGCGTACCAGGATGCGTACGACATCATCCTCCTCGACCTCACGCTCCCCGGGAAAGACGGCCACGCGGTATGCGCTGCGCTCCGCGAGCACCATGTACGAACCCCTATTCTTATCGTCAGCGGACGTCATGCGACGCAGGATATTGTGCACGCACTTGATAGCGGTGCCGATGACTATATCACCAAACCGTTCTCGGTCCCGGAACTCCAGGCACGCATCCGCGCGCTCCTCCGCCGGCCCAGCGATCAGCAGGAGTCGGTGCTACGACACGGCGCGATTACGCTGGATCCGAATTCGCACAGCGTCACCTGTAACGACGAGTCCGTAAATATCACACCAAAGGAGTACAGCTTGCTTGAGTACTTCCTTCGCCATCCGGGCCAAGTGCACACGCGAGACCAGATTATTAACCATGTGTGGGATTTCGCATTTGAATCGTTCAGCAACGTCGTGGACGTGCACATGAAAAACCTCCGTAAGAAACTGGAGCAGCACGGCGGCAACGGACTCATGAAAACGGTCCGCGGCGTCGGCTATCGGCTCTGATCGTAGCGCCGGGAAACCTACCAAACCACCCCGCAATTTCGCGGGGTGGTTTGGTATTCATGGCACATTCATCTCGCGCCGATATCGTTGTTCGGTACGCGTCACCGTGCAAAAAATGCCTACTCATAACTTCCCGGTCTATGCAGCACACGCACCAACACGAACTCCTTCCTCCTGAACGGAAGGCGCAGCCCCACCGGCGCGCGAACGCGGTCGCCGGCACGCTCATCGCGCTGCTCGTCGTTGGCGCGCTGGGCGCAACGGCATTTGCGGTGGCACGCGATGACAACGGCCTTGACCTCCGGCGCACTCCAAGCACGCCCTCATGGAATACCGCGGATGGATACGGCAGCGATGATCCTCGAAACCGCGACGGCGCGGAAATGCCTGCTGATGACCGCCAAGGAGCGGAACGCGATCTGAATCGTACGTTCAAATTTGAGGAAGATGTCATGCTCCCCACGGATGGAGCGACCATCCACGTGGGAAGTCAGGTCGCGCTTGCAAACGGCATCATCCACGAACGCCTGACCGATACGGTCTTCATGATCGGGATGGAAGGAAGTGACGCGGTGCTCCTTGTCGCGCTCACGCCTGATGCGGCGCGTGCGCTGGAAGGCAGCCCGCTTACGCGTGGATCTCGCGTTGCCATCATCGGAACCGTTCGAGAACTCCCGAGTCAACACACCATGCGCGAGGAATGGCACATGGATGACGATGACGCGCAATCCATGACCAGTCGCCTCGCATGGTACATCGAGGCAACGAATATCGTGCGACACGAGGCCGATACGGAGACACGAGACCGGCGGTGAGGAACGCCACCGCTCACGTACTACCGTCCGCACTACGATGCGGACGGTATCTGTTACTCCGCGATGCTCTTCGGGGTGACCGCGAGTACGATCATGCCGCGCGCGAGCAGCTCTGCGACAAGCCCCTCCTCATGACCGGCGCCAAACTGGAGCATCCCGACCGTCGCGTCTGCCGCATCAAGCATCGCGTGGAAGTTTGTCGCAGCATCTGCGTTCCGCTGCGCAACCACGGTGCGCTCCATGGCAACTTCCACGCGATCCAGACGTTGCGTGAGCGCACGAGCGTCGGAAGAGCGCGCATACGGATTGCGGGCGAGCGATGGACGCCGTGTATCTGCGGATGCCGCGCGTTCGTTTGCGGGGCGGCGCGCATACTGCGCCAACATGTCCTGCGCGCGCCGCACGTGCTCTCGTATCTGTGGATCTGTGGTCTGTGCCGCAATACGCTGCAGCACGTCGGGGAGCTGCGGCACCGCCTCACGCGAAGATGCGGGGGCATGGAATGCCGCATCCATCATCCCTCGCAGTGCTGCGATACCGGATGACGAATTGTCGCGCGTGATGCGCTGGCGCGCACGCTTCGCGGGGGATGCAAGCTCCGCGAGACGCGCGGTGAGGTGCATGTAGTCCACCACAATTGCCGCGCTCTGCTCGTACGTCGCCGGCGTCTCCGCGCCCATCACTGCAAGCTCCGTCCCCTGCGCGTACGCGGAGAATGCCGCACCGCGCAGAAGCAGTGCACGGTCCGCATCAGCACGAAACGCATCTGCGCTCGTCGTGAGCGCCGCGCGAAGTGCGGACGGAACTGCCGGCGAGGCGCTCATCACGCGAACGGTGGCATCAAGTGCGGTGAGCTGTGCCGCTTCGCGACGCACGTCCGCAAGCGCGCGCTCCGTTCGCGCCACATGCGTGGCACCAACCTGCTGCCCTTCAACCAGGACGTTCGAGATGCCGTATGTCTCCACGAGATCGCGCATGATTGCTGCGAGCTCACGCTGCGTGATCGCCGCGACATCGTTCACTGCATTATCCGCATCTGTTCCTGGCGATTGGTGACGCTGCAGCAACACGACGACGATCTCGCCACTCGATCGTACGGACGGCGTGCGCAGCGTCACCGTTCCAACGGCATCATGCGCCGAAAAAAAATCGCGGAGCGCGTCCGGCAACGACACCACAACCGTCGCGGTCACCTCCGAAGCGCTACGTCCGATCGGTGCCGAGCGCGGTGCGGATGATGGTGTTTTTATTTTCTGATTGCGCTGCAAAGAACGAACGGCTGCATTGCTATCGTTCGCCCCGAGGACTCCGACGAGCGACAACAATGCAAGCACGAGTGTGCTTGCGATCAGCGTACGAATGCGTTGCATGTGTGATGTGGTACGCGAATACAGTGCACCCCCAGGATGACGAAACCCGTGTCTGTGCCATGACAACAATTCCCAGCGGCTGCGCTCCCAATTCACCCCCCATTCACATCGCTATGATGTACTGTGCAATGCGTGTGGCGGCGCTCCTGCCTGCAGCCGGAATCAGGAGCACTCGGAAAAAGGTCGTCCGAATCAGGATACCAACCACTCGCATGCGGCACAAGCCCGACGCTCGAACAAGTATGTCAGCGACCGAACACGGTGCTTGTTCTTGCGTATGTGTTTTACCGCACACCATCCTATGGCAGCCACCATCACAAAGACGTTCACGCTCCAGACCATTGCACTCGTCACTGCGGCTGCAGTCGTGTTGGCTGCGTTCGCGCTCACGACCCCCGCAGCGCACGCAGGCATCCTGGGTGACGACGACACCAATCTTGAGGAGCTCTTTATACTATCGGAGCTCTTTGGCGGACAGTCGGGGCTTCTCGGCGGCGAAACGATGACCACCGTTCGCTCGGGCGACACGCTCTCAGAGATCGCGGAACGGTTCTACGGTGACGCGTCACGTTTCTGGATCATCGCAGATGCGAACAACATTGTGGACCCCAACACCATCCGCACCGGCCAGCAGCTCATCATCCCGAATGCCAACGGAAGCGCCCTCGGAGGAAACCTCGGAGATCTCTTCCTCCTCGATGCGCTCGTCGGCGATGGGGAAGGCGACATCCTCAATGGAAACGATAACCTCGCAGAGCTCTTCCTACTCAATAATCTCTTCCGTGGGCAGACCGACGGTGACTCGCGCTCTGGCGCAGGGGGCTCGCTCGGGGAGCTATTCATGCTCCAGGAGCTCTTCGGCGGCGATCTTGACAGCGAGAACCTCACGGAGCTGTTCGTTCTTGACCAGCTCTTCAGCGGGCAGACGAGCAGCGACTCGCGCTTCGGCTTCGGTGCGGGCGGCTCGCTCGGGGAGCTATTCATGCTCCAGGAGCTCCTCGGCGATGAAGATAACGATGAAGATTCGGACCTCTAGCGTGAGGCACGTGGCAGGATTGCTCGCCGCCATCTGCTGGGGAGGAAATGCACCATGGGTACTACCATCATCCGTGAACTATGACGCGCCGCGCACACGCAGCAAACCGTCGCACGGTCCCGTGCGACGGTTTGCGTTTTCACATCATCACTCCCCCGCCTCCGCGGCAGGAGGAGCGACTTGTCCCGCGCAGCCCCTGGGGCGAAGTGGGAGGGGGGTGGGTGTTGGTGTACATTGTGAACATCAAAAAAACTGTGCGATACTGGCAATAGACCAACCGCGACCATGCATCCTATTGCCTATGCTCTCGTTCTCCGTGAAGCCGCCACTATCCAAACCGCTCGTAACCGATACCTACACGGTGCCGCTCCTCCGGCCGGATCGGTGGCTGGAGGAAGTAGCAGAGGGCGAACTGTCCGTCGACGTCTACGAAACCGACACCTGCTTCGCGGTGCGGGCGGCAATTGCCGGTGTCCGTCCGGAGGATGTCACGCTCGCCATCCACCGCGATCTCCTCACGATTCGCGGCGAGCGCCGCAACGATGCGCCACATCCAAACGCGACCTATCTCGTTGATGAGTGCTTCTGGGGAAAATTCTCTCGCTCTATTCTCCTCCCAGAACCGGTGGACGTCCCACGCGCAGAAGCAAAACTCCAGCACGGCGTGCTCACCATCGTCCTGCCAAAAATCGCCGAGCACACGCACATCACAATTGATGCGATGGAGTAACATCGAGCTGCTGGCAGGTGAACATAGTGTTTGTAGCCTGCGGCATCCTATCTATGCAAGTCACCGTTGATCGCTTTGAAGAAAACATGGCTGTGCTCGAACTTGCGAGCGGTGATACGATGCGCATTCCGCGTGCGGAACTGCCAGATGAAACACACGAAGGCGATACCATTGAAGTAACCTTTGGCATCAACCCCGCGGAAACAGACCGCCGCACCCAACAGGCGAAGGACGTCCTGAATGAACTCCTCGGGGGCGATGAAAAAGGATAGGGATCACCCTGTGTCCTCCACCCAGCATCACCACGTCATCTGGCTCTCGATCACTGGCGCAGTCCTGGTGTTGCTCCTTGCTGCGGTGGGCGTTGGAGCAATTACGTACGACCGCGCGTACGAGGGGCGCATCTTCCCGGGCGTACGGATTGGCACCGTGGACGTCAGCGGTCTGACGCAAGAAGAAGCGACGGAACGCGTGCGCAGCGTTGTGGACGCGCGGCTGAACCAAGGCATCGCGTACACGCTCGATGGAGCAACCGTTCGGCTCAGTGCCGTTGTGGTAGCGCCAAGCGATCCGGATCTCTGGTACCCGCTGGTCGAGGTGAACGTACCAACCCTCGTGGAGCACGCGCTGCTCGTCGGACGCGCAGGCGGCACAACGCGCCAATGGGCGCAGCGCCTCCACGGCGCGGTGAATGGTGGGCTGGTCGTGCCGATCGAGACGACCATTTACCGCGACCAGCTTCTGGCGGCACTCGGGGAGAATTATACATCGGCGCTCTCACCCATGGAGCTGCCGTCCGTGACATCGCAGGTTGCACCCGACGGCGCCGTAACATGGACGGTTGCTCCAGGACGCGCCGGACGCGAACTCGATGCGGATGCTGCAATGGCCGCCACGCAGCAACGTATCGCGCTCTTGGATCCGGCCCCGGTTGTGCTCACGGTTCAAGAGACGCAACCGCCGTACACCACCGAGGCACTCGCGGCCGTGCTCCCGGAACTCGACACGGCGCTCGCGCGCACACCACTGACGGTTACGCATGATGCAGCGCGCTGGACCATTGACCGCGCAGCGCTTGCACCATGGCTTGCAGTGGATGACACCGGCAGACCCACACTCAACCAGGACGCGGTCGCGCGCTGGATCGGAATCGCGGTTGCCCCCACAGTGGAGCGCCCTGCCCGAGACGCAGCGCTCACGTTCCATCCCACCACAAAACGCGTGACCGCATTTACACCATCACGCGAAGGCATCGGCATCAATCGAACACTCTTTGCGGCGGAACTTGATGCTGCAATTTTTGGATCGCACCCGCCGCTCATTGAGCTTCCCGTGGAGCGCACCGCACCAAAAGTTGCGCTGGCGGATACCAACTCCCTCGGCATTACGGAGCTCCTCGGCCGCGGCCGCACCAGCTTTGCCGGCAGCCCCGCAAACCGTCGCCACAATATCCATAACGGCTCGTCGCTCCTTAATGGCCTTATCATTCCGCCCGGTGAGGAGTTCTCCACGGTCGCCGCGCTCTCGCCGTTTGATGGCGGCAACAACTACAAGCCAGAGCTCGTCATCAAGGGCAATCGCACGATTCCGGAATTTGGCGGCGGCCTTTGTCAGGTGTCCACCACCCTCTTCCGCACCATCCTCAATGCCGGCCTCCCCATCACCGCGCGCACCAACCACGCATACCGCGTGAGCTACTACGAGCCGCCCATCGGCATGGATGCGACTATCTACGGCCCCTGGCCGGACTTCCGTTTCAAGAACGACACGCAGCACCACCTCCTCATCGTCACGCGCGTGGAAGGCAATGAGCCAATCTACGAAATTTGGGGAACCAATGACGGACGACTCGCAACGACGAGCGAACCCGAGATGTACAACATCGTGCAGCCAGCGGAAACGAAAATCATTGAAACGACCGATCTCCCACCAGGCGAAACCAAGTGTATCGAGCGCGCCCACGCCGGCGCAGACGCCAAGTTCACCTACACCGTCACCCACGCCGACGGCCGCATTGATGCCACCGAGTTCAAGAGCCACTACCGCCCATGGCAAGCCATCTGCCTCAAAGGCGTAGACCCTGCAACGCTTCCCCCACCCGAACCCATCGCCGCACAGGCCCCTGCTGACTCCTCCACCCCCACCAGCATCCCCGCACTCGTGGAATGATCCACTTATGCCCCCCTCTTCTAGAGGGGGCTGGAGGGGGTGCGCATGCAGTAAACGACCACCGGATCTTTTGTCCGGTGGTCTTACATATGCCGACGATTCCGGCATGCAGACATCTCTCTACTCCCCTCCCTCTCCGCTTCCAGGGGAGAGGGAGGGTTAGGGAGGGAGAGGTGGGTCTTTTGTCCGAACGAGCAGCACGCGCATATCCACCTCTCCCCCTCTCACTCCCCCTCTCCCCGCGGACGCGGAGAGGGGGAGGATCGGAAATAGATACGATGTTGCCTGCAAACGCGCCCCCCAGTGATGCCAGAAATAATCACAGACGAACAACGTGAAAGCCGGTCCGCATCGTGGCGGACCGGCTTCTCTGTACAGCTGAGACGGGTCAGTGATCGTACGTAAGATCCGGATAGAACAATCGGCAGAGCGCGGATGTGTCTCCGCTCACCAGACCATCGGCCGCGATGCACCAGTCGTAATTCACGCAGCCCTCGTCGTTGGGCTCGCCACGCGCATCGAGTGGCACATGATCGGGATAGCACCCGTTCCGGAAAGGACATGCGATGTACGTGGCATCTTCCGCTTGATACACGTGCACGGAATGCCGAAATGGCGTAGGAGTTCCGCATCCGACATGCTGCTCCATGTGCGCCTGCTTCCCCATCACCATGATCACCGACGGCTCGTCCGGAACCGGCGGCCTCGGCTCGTACTCCGCCATGCTCCTGGCGCACGCGCCGATGCAGAGCATGAGTAGAACCACGCACCATGTCCAACGCACCATCGTGTTCTCCTCCTTGAAAAACCGACACACCGCCCGCCGGAATGGCGGGCGGTGTGCGGCGTACTCCTGCTGGGTACTTTCGTCCCAGAAAGCTGCGCTCAAGGGATCCAGCGAGTGGGTCAGTCAAGTTTCGGATCCGAGGATCAAAAACCGGATTGGCCAGCCGCATGGATCCCATGCTTGTCGTGAGCGCAGGGCCCTGCTCTCTCGAGCGCTCGCTTGCTGCCAAGCGATCCTCGAGCACAGCTCCCTGGGACGATACAGGGACAGATCGTTCGGATACACCGTAATCTGATCAGTTCCACCGTTTCGGTCATTCGTGAATGTCTAGGAACATCCGTGCGGGGAACAGTCCAAAGTACCACAATCAGACATTCCTGTCAAGCACGCCCGCCTCTTTTCCAGATACAATCATGTAAAATTGGCTCTATTGCAACAAATGAGAAGACGAGGACCAAATGTCCTCGTCTTCTCACCTTCCGCAATCTGCCTCCGATTCTCCCCCTCCCGTTCGTCTGCGTCCGCCGGAGTGCGGAGGGAGGAGGGAGTAAGAGGGGGTGGGTGCCCATCCGCGTCCTCGTCCCTTCACTTGGAAATAATCTTATCAATCAACCCGTACTTCTTCGCCTCCTCGGCGCTCATGAAGTAGTCGCGATCCGTATCTTTCTCCACTTTCTCAAAGTCCTGTCCCGTGTGCTGCGCGAGAATGCTGTTGAGGCGGTCTTTAATCTTCAGGATACGCTCGGCGCGAATCTTGATGTCCGATGCTTGCCCCTCCGCGCCGCCCAACACCTGGTGAATCATGATTTCTGAATTTGGGAGCGCATACCGCTTCCCCGGCGCGCCGCCCGCCAGGAGTACCGCGCCCATGGATGCCGCAAGGCCAACACAAATCGTCACCACGTCCGGCTTGATGTACTGCATCGTGTCGTAGATGGCCAGTCCCGCCGTGACCGATCCGCCCGGTGAATTCACGTACACCTTGATGTCCTTCTTGCTGTCCTCGGACTCCAAGAACAAAAGCTGCGCAATGACGGTGTTCGCCATCGCATCGTCCACCGGCTCCCCCAGGAACACAATGCGATCCTTCAGCAGTCGCGAATAAATATCGTACGCGCGCTCGCCGTACTGCGACTTCTCAATGACCATGGGGACGAGCGTGTTGTGCATAAACGACTAGCTTCTAGCTGCTAGCTCCTAGCGACTAGCTTGAACATCTATCATATCATACCCGTCCACCATCACTCTACGCGCCAATATGTTGCGGTGCGGACCAGGCGACCGGGAACGCCGAACCCGCTTGCCTTCTTGTGGCCGCCGCCGCCGAGGTACTTTGCCAGCATGCCCAGATCCACGCCGTCGCGCGTGGTGCGGAGCGAGCCGCGCACCGTGCCATCGCCGCGATCCTTGAGCACGAGCACCGCGCGAACCGGCAGCACCGTCTGCAGAAAATTCGAGAGTCCCTCCGCGTGCTCCGCCACATCGCCAAACGCGGTGAAGTCCTCCGGGAGCAGCACCGTCATCGCCACGTTCCACCGCGGATGCACACGCAGCCGCTCGAACGCGCGGCCCCAGAGCTGGATCGCGCCAATGGGTTTCTGGCGGTAGACCTGCGTCAAGATGGGCCCAGGACGCGCGCCCGCCGCAACCAGTCGCGCCGCAGTTGCCGCTGCGGCGGCAGAGGTCGCAGGATTCGTGAAACTATCCGTGTCCGTCACCAGCCCAAAGAAGAGCGCCGTCGCTATATCCGGCGTCAGCGGGATACGGTTTGCCTCCAGCATCGCCGTAATAATCTGCGTGGTGGAGGATGCCTGCAACACCAGGTTCACGTCCCCGAACATCGTGTTCGTCGCGTGATGGTCAATCACCACCAACACGCCATCCTTTGCCTTCCACTGTGGCAACTGTTCTGCAATGCCCGCAAACGACAGATCGCTGGAGTCCACCACCACAATGATATCAAAGGCGGTGTCATTGCGAGGAGTCCTCGACGCGGCAATCCCGGGATTGCTTCGAGGACTCGCAATGACACTCATAATGCCATGCGCCCCCGGAATGCCATCAAACTGCGCCGGAATGGGATCCGGACAATACAGCACCGGATCCCGGCCCATGCCACGCAACGCCAATCCCAGGCCGCAAATCGAACCCACCGAATCTCCATCTGGCTTCCGCGGCGACACCAGCAGCACCCGCCGCGCAGCAACAAGCCGCCCCCACACGGAGCGAAACTGCGCGTCTGCGAACGAGAGGGTTGCGAGCGATGGTGCCATAGCTGATGAATATACCGAAGCGCCGCATAGCCGTCAAGGATATCGTGAACACCCCACCTCGCAGGGAGATGGGGTGTCAGAAAGTGATCGAGACACTAGGTTGGGTCGTGGGCATGCTTCTTGGCGACCTCGATCTTGCGTGGAGAATCGGCCGGCTCGTTCGCCCAGACCCCCTCTTCTTCGGGCGAGAGCGGACGCATCATCTCCGCGTCGGTCTGGCCGCGTTCTGCCGCATTGTGATCGCACATCGCGCGACCACAAACCGTACAAAGACTCATGACTTCCTCCTTCTCGTCACACCTCGCATGTTGTGTGAATGCCAAAGTAACTATGACGACGCTGATAATGTACCAGAGACACACCCCACCTCGCAGGGGGATGGGGTGTCGTTGGGGATCGCGCGATGCGCGCGGCTAGAGGGCGCCGAGGAGGCTCGCGATGACGTTGAGCGGGTGCTGCGTGCAGTGGTCGGAAAGAAACTGGCCGAACACGATGGCGCGCTCGCGCTCGTCCTCGATGGTGCTGATGACCCGGAGCACGACGTCGCCCTGCACGTGGAACTGGGGCGCCGCGTCGCCCATGAACGCGCCGTGGAGCTGCCGCAGCACCTCGCGGTTCCTCCAGAGCACGACGGACAGCTCGACGTCGGCGACGTTCTCCGTGAACCGCAGCGTCTCGGGGTCCGGCGCACGGTGTGCCGGCGTGTAGGCCCCGCTGGCGATCACCGCATGCAAGGTGCCCGCACGCGCGGACTCCGACTGGAACGTGCTGATGAACTCCCACGCCCGCCGCGCGCGCTCGGCGGTCGGGGGCTCATCCGCCTTGATCTGGGCGGTGAGCGCGGCGAAACGCCTGCCGCTGGAGGGGGGCCTTTCCTTCCGCGCGTCCTCGACCCACTGCCGCGCCGTCTCCTCGGAGAGCGGCGCCGGGTAGTCCTGCGCCAGCGTCGGCGGGCCGGAGAGGTGCGCGTACGGCTGCTCCTCGAGCACGAACGTGAGCGCGGCGATGCGCCCCTCGCTGGACGGCTCGTCCAGGATTGCGTGCAGGAGACCGAGGCACCTGGAGCTGATCTCCACATCGTCCGCCGGCCGCAACAGCGCGAGCAGGCGATCCTTGCTCTTCGGGGAAATCTCCACGGGGAACTCCTTTTCACTGGTTGCTGGAAGGTACTACTGCTACAAGCCATCCTATACCCCCACCTGCGCCTTGTCAACAGCACACCGCGGCCGCGCTTGGTACACTGGATTCATAAGCCCCAAGCACTCCATCCGTGTAATCCGTGGCCATCCGTCTCTGATCCGTGGCCATCCGTGCTCCCTCTATGTTCCTCCAGCGCATTGATCTCAACGGATTTAAGTCGTTCGCAAATGCGACGACGCTCGAATTCCTACCGCCGACGCATGCGTCGCGCGGGATTACGGCGATTGTGGGGCCAAACGGCTCCGGCAAGTCGTGCGT
>JAUSKM010000034.1 GCA_030646955.1 bacterium | reverse complement strand
GAGGAGGCGCTCGCCACGCGTGTCGTGGGACAGGAGGAGGCCATCCGCGCGGTTGCGAACGCGGTGCGGCGGTCACGTGCGGGTATCGCGGAACAGACGCGACCCATTGGATCATTCATCTTCCTGGGGCCAACGGGCGTTGGGAAGACCGAGCTGGCGCGTGCGCTTGCCGGATTCATGTTCAATGACGACGATGCACTCATCCGCGTGGACATGTCCGAATTCATGGAGAAGCACGCGGTCTCCCGCATGGTCGGATCGCCGCCGGGATACGTGGGATATGAAGAGGGTGGTCAGTTGACGGAATCTGTCCGCCGTCGTCCCTACAGCGTCATCCTGTTTGATGAAATCGAGAAGGCGCACCCAGATGTCTTCAATATTCTTCTCCAAATTCTGGACGATGGTCACCTGACGGATGCGAAAGGCCGGAAGGTGAACTTCAAGAACACCATTATTGTCATGACCTCAAACCTTGGTTCCGAGCTCATCCTCGACGCGGGTCGCGGTGGTGCGCTGGGATTCACCGATGGAGCATCTGCTTTGCCGCCAGAAGAACAAATGCGCGAAAAGTTGCACGAGCGCCTCCAAGAGCGATTCAAGCCGGAATTCCTCAACCGTGTGGACGACGTCATCGTATTCCACACGCTCGCACCGACGCACCTGCAGCGCATCGTGGATATTCAGCTCATGCGCATCACGAAGCGGCTCCAGGACAAGAAAATATCCGTGATGGTCTCCAGCGCCGCAAAGGCGGTCTTGGCCAAACGCGGGTACGACCCGGCGTTCGGAGCGCGGCCGCTCAAGCGACTCATCGAGCGCGAAATTCTCAATCCGCTCGCACTCGAGATTATCAACGGAAATCTCACTGAGGAATCGCGTGTTGTCGTTGATGTGGAGGACGAGCACTTTACGTTTCGTCCAGCCAAGGAGCACGCGACGGCGAAAGCGTCATGAGGGGTGTGGGTACATAACACGGGATGTGTCCCACGGAAACACTGCGTCGCACAAGCGGCGCAGTGTTTGGTATACTGTACTCCTATGCACTATACGCGCGCTGTTTCCTTTTTGATGATACTGGGGGCCTTGCTTGTGGCAAGACCCGTTCAAGCGTTTACGTTCAATGGGAGTAACCTCATTTCCGATTTTTCCCTCGTGAACACTCAGACCATGTCACTCGCAGATGTTGCTCGATGGCTTCAGGAGCGTCAATCCCTGCTGGCGAACGTTTTTCAGCCGGATGCTGCTGGCATGTTGAAGTTCCCGCACGAAATCATTTGGCTCGCTGCACAGGAAGCCCGCGTCAATCCGCAAGTGCTTCTGGTAATGCTCCAGAAAGAGCAGCGCCTTATCACAGACACCACCCCCAAACAATCGCAGTATGATTGGGCGATGGGATACGGATGTCCCGATTCATCGGGGTGTAACCCACGCTTTCAGGGATTTGGGAAGCAGGTACGCGGTGCGGCGCTTCAATTCCAGGGGTACCTGGAGGATCTCACCGCAAAGGGCGAGACGATTGCGCGGTGGGCTGTGGGGCGCACGAAAACAACACCGGACGGGTACATAGTGACGCCGGAAAATAAGGCGACTGCCGCACTGTACTCCTATACGCCGTGGCGAGGCGGGCCGACGGGCGTTGGCGGCAACTACAGCTTCGTACGATTGTACGCGGAATGGTTTGGCACGGGGAGGTATCCAGACGGCGCCGTGCTGCGCGGCGAGGATGGAACCGCCTGGCGCATCACCGGCGGCAAACGTCAACGATTCGCATCTGCCGCGATTCTGTACTCCTACGTTCCTGCAGAAAAGGTGATTGCTGTATCGGCTTCGGACATCACTGCGTACCAGGAAGGGCCGCAGATACGATACGCAAACTACAGCGTCCTTGCGGATTCCACAGGCGTGCGCTGGCTCATTGTCCAGCACGAGCGGCGTCGTGTCGCATCGTCTGAGGTATTCCGTCAGCTCGGATTCCACCCGGACGAGGTGGAGGATGCTACCACAGACGATCTTGATGCGTATGCCGTCGGAAGCGATATCGCAAGCGCCGACGACAGCCCGCGCGGCATGTTGGTCTTGGAAATCGGGACCAGCAAAGAGTACTTGGTGACCGGATCCGTAAAACACCTCATCCCCCATCCCGCAATTCGCGAGGCGCGTTTCCCGGGGCAACAGATGAAACCGATACTCGCCGCGGACCTTGCGACGCGAAAAACCGGCGCGACGCTCACACTTCCAGACGGTGAAATTGTGACTGCGCCCAAGTACCTCCCACAGGTATTCGTCATTTCCGGCGGCAAGCGCCGTCCCTTTGCCTCACCACGCACTATTGAGCAACTCGGATACGCATGGTCCAACCTGCGCGTGCTCTCCAATGACGCAATGGATCTCCACGCAGAGGGGGCACCGATCACGGGCGGGTTTGAGGGTGGTGTTGAGGCACCCACGGGATCCATCGTCACTTCGCCACCAGCAGCACCGGTGACGGTTCCTATCCTTGAGTCCGCTTCAATCCCTCGTCACGGCCTTTCGGTCTTCTAGCAATCACTCCTGCTCAAACCACCCCCCGTCCTGAGGACGGGGGGTGGTTTCATTTTCATGTGGGTGTCGCCTGGTGTGTCAGCACGCGATGGAGTACGTGCTGTACATGCCTCTGATATTCTTCGATGGTTCCTTCGTTGCGAATGATGATATCCGCAGTCACACCAATCCGTGCAATGGATTGCTCCGCGAGTGCACGCTCTTCATCCATGAACTGCTGGAATGAAGCTTGATGATCATCAACGTTTTGGCCGCGTCCACGAATACGTTCAAATCGGAGCTGCGCCGACGCAGTGACGTAGACAAGAATATTTACAGGAAACGATCGGATGAGCTTTCGGTCTTCTTCCCAGCGCACGCCATCCACGACGATGATGTCCGCCTGGGTGCGCTCAATGCGCCGGTGCATTGCTCGGGCAATGACGTCCGCACCGTATGCATCCACCAGGACGCGTGAGAGCTCCTGCATGTTCTGTCGTGTAATGGGGAGATCCCACAGCGCGAGCGTTTCCCGATGGAGATCCGAGAAACGCATACCAACCACGGAGAGGTGCGACGGCGCTGCTTCAGCAAGCAGGCCGACGAGCGTCCCCTTTCCACTCCCCTTCTCACCGACAATGCCGACAACGGTTGGCATACCGAACGAACGCACACGTACATTATGAACACGGATATCCATTGTCCCCGCGCACCGCGAGCACGTCAAGGACATTGTTTTTCTTGTTCGTGTGTCTCTTCAAGGATGATGCGCTCTCGGAACGCTCCGCGCTCCTCTGCCTTGCGGGCGCGTATCTGTTCAAGTGATTCCCGCGATACACCTCCATGCTCCGCGAGTGCAAACAGCACCTCGAGAATATCTGCAAGCTCCTCGGGGTCACCCGAAGCAAGGAACTCCGCAACTTCCTCCTGGAGTTTCTCGCGAAGTTTTTCGCGGTACTCCTCGCTGTTCGCTCCATGCACGATCGCCGTCGTTCCGCTCCTGCTGATGATCTCCGGAATCTTATCCCGAACGAGCTTGTGATACCGCATGTTGCCTCCTAGTAATCTATCCCCACTCGCGCAGGCGTGCCGTGGTAGAAATAGTGTTTGTGAAGATGCATCTCAGTGAGGAGGTCTGCGCGGTCAAAGTAGGAGAGCCAGCGCTGGTGCTGGTTGCCATCGGGCCATGGCTTTCCTGGGAGGTTGGCTGTTTCGAGCGCTTTGGAGACCTCCGTGCGGCCGGTGAGGACGAGTTCCGTGGTGCCGGGTTTTGTGTCGAGGAGATGTTCCACTGCAGCTTCCGTGAGCATACCAAGCGTCACGGTGGTGTTGATTTCATCAAGAATGAGGAGGTCCAAGAGATCTCTCTCATGCGCATCCTCCGCACCCCCTCTTGCTCCCCCTCGAGAAGAGGAGGACCGGAAGAGAAGATCTTGCGCTTTCGCGATCCCCTGCTCTGCTTGTTGGATGTCTTCGGGAATGACGCCAAAACGGAAACGGTCTGTTGTTGGATCAATACGGTCAAGACCGCACGCAAACCACTCTACGCCCAACGTGCCGAGCAACGCGCGCTCGGAGTAGTGCTCACCACCCTTGTCGAAGAACACGATTGCAACTCGCTTCCCCGCCGCCCGCGCCCGCAATGCCAACCCCAGCGCAGCGGTCGTCTTGCCCTTCCCGTTGCCAGTGTAGATTTGGATGAGGCCGGTTGCCATAGCAATCTCTGAGAGGAGCCGCACACGGGGGCCTCTTTTGTCTGTACGTCATTGCGAGCCCGAGTCCACGAGGGCGTGGCAATCCCGGCGCCTATTGACCGGGATTGCCGCGTCGCGGACTCCTCGCAATGACGCACAGATTGGATTCGTGCGACTCGCAATTCGTTTACGCACACTTGCTGTACCCGCAACCACGGCAGGACATGCAGCCCTCTTGGAACTGAAGCATGGAGCCGCATCCAGGACACTCGGGGGCCCAACCGACATCCGCGAGGGAACGCTTGGCGGGCGATGTGGCTGTCTGCTTGCCGCTCACCGTCACCGTGGAGGTCATGGTCTCAAGGATGAGCTTGTTGCGATCCTCCTGCGTTGCGGGTGTCGGCGTGTCGCTCGCCGCTTGCGCATCGGGGAATTGCAGGGAAAGCTTCGCTTGCGGTGCACGGACATGCTCGTCGAGTACCTGCGCAATGGCGTCCGGGATGGAGAGAATCATGCCGTTCTTCCCGAAACTGGGCATGGGGCCGCGGATGCCCTTGAGCTGCGCAATGACCGTCTGGGCTGGGATCCCTGAACGCAGTGCGAGTGAGGCAAGTCGGCAGATGCCCTCGGTTTCCTCTGCGAAGAAGCCGCCGGATTTCCCAATCGTCGCAAACACCTCGAACGGTTTCCCTTCCTCGTCGTTGTTAATCGTTATGAAGAGCGTGCCGTACGCGGTGGGCACCTTGTACGTCATCCCGTGCATCACTTCCGGCCGCGGACGAGGCTCCAACACCATCATCGGCCTTGGCGCTTCTGATGCGGCAGCCTGCGGTTTGGGTGCCTCGGCCTTCGGCTTGGATGAAAGGACCGCCTCATTGCGCGAGCCATCGCGGAAGTATGTGACGCCCTTGCACCCGAGGTCGTACGCAAGCATGTAGAGATCCTTTACTTGCTCCATGGTATGTTCGCTCGGCGCATTGCACGTCTTGGAGATCGCGGAATCATTGAATTCCTGGGCCGCTGCCTGCATACGCACATGTTCCTCCGGCGTCAGCTGCATCGCATGCACGAAGTGCGCAGGGTGTTCTTGCCCAGGGTGTGCATCGGCCCACGTTTTGTAGAGCGGGTGATATACGGTGTGCTCACCGATACGATCCTTGCGAATGAAGGCAAAATCGTACACGGGTTCGATGCCAGACGAAACACCCGCGAGGAGCGATGTCGTGCCGGTGGGTGCCTGCGTGAGGAGGAAGCAGTTGCGGATGCCGTGCTGCGTAATCCCCTGCTTGATATCTTCCGGGAGGCGCTGGACGAACCAGCCCTGGAGATATTTCTCCTTTTCGAACTTCGGGAATGCGCCCTTCTCCTGCGCAATTTCCACGGACGCGCGGTACGCCTCGTCACGGAGCGTGCGGTAAAGCTGCTGCGTCATCGCGATACCCTCAGGCGACCCATAGCGGATGTGGAGCTTGATGAGGAGATCGCCAAATCCCATGAATCCCAATCCCGTGCGGCGAATGCCCATCTGCGCGGTGCGGTTCTCCTCGTACGGGTAGTACGTTGCGTCAATGACGTTATCCAGGAACCGCGCTGCGGTACGCACTGCCCACCGGAAGCGTTCCCAGTCGAACTGCGCGGCTTCGGTGATGCCATCGCCATTCGCGAATGCCATCACGTTGACGGAACCGAGGTTACACACGTTCCATGGGCCAAGCGGTTGCTCGCCGCACGGGTTGGTGGAGATGAGTTTCTCGAAGTACCACGAATTGGATCGCTTGTTCGCCCGTTCGATAAAAAACGTGCCCGGCTCCCCCGATGCCCACGCACTTTCGCAAATGAGATCCCAAAGAACGCGCGCCTTGATCGTCCGGTAGATCTTGCCGCCCCACTGGAGATCCCAGTCCGCATCCGCCTTCACGGCATCCATGAACCGATCCGAAATACACACGGAGAGATTTGCGTTCGTAATCAGGCCCATCGTACGCTTGACGGTAATGAACTCCTCGATGTCCGGGTGGTCATCATTGAGCATGAGCATCAGCGCACCGCGGCGCGAGCCGCCCTGAATAACCAGTCCCGTCGCGTAGCTGTAGAGTCCGCCGAAGGATACTGCGCCGGACGCGGTACCATTGACACCTTTCACAAGCGCGCCGCGTGGGCGGAGTGAGGAAAGGTTCACGCCGACACCCCCGGAGCGGCTCATGATCTCTACCATGAGCTTCACGTTGTCGAGGATGCCGCCACGGCTGTCATCGGGCGACGGAATAACAAAGCAGTTGTAGAACGTGACCGGCACACCGGTCCCAGCACCGGAGAGAATGCGGCCGCCGGGAACGAACTGAAAATCGCCGAGCACCTTGCGGAACTCGCCGGCCCAGTGCTCCCGTTTCTGGGCAGTCGCTTCCACAGACGCAATGGCCTTTGCCACGCGGTCCCATGTCTGATCGATCGCGTGCTCCACCTGCTTCCCCGAGCTATCGCGGAGCGCGTAGCGATCGTTGTACACCTTTTCGGAAAGCCCGGTGAGCTGCGTTGCCATAGGCCTGCGGGGGGTTATGCGTAGAATAGCTTCTACAAGATGTAGTATCAATTGCGACTATGTACCCACTAGATGTGGATACCGAGACGCACTGTGTATCATATCGCCCCCCGCCAATCGGTTCCAGTGGATAACGTGTGTTGTGGACAGTGCGCCAGAATACCGTACGCCACAAAAAGAATGACGGGACCGTGAACGAGTTCAGCAATCCCGTCATGGGCGCTATCGCCCCGTGCTATCGAATGTACACCCGGTCGCCGTACCGCAGGTCAATGGAGCGGATCGCACTCCGCGCTTCTGGCGATGCACGATCATGGAGGACGCCGCGGAGTTTCGTGATTTGAGAAGATGTGTCAACCTTCGTGCTGACGGTGACCACTGCACCGCTGATCGTGCGAATATCAAAGTCGTCCGTTGCGCCGTACTTCGGCATCAACGATTCAGGCCGCAGGCCAGCACCGGCGAGGTGGAGATCGCCCCATACGTGACCAAGGAATGTGAGTTGCTCCGCCGTGAGGAGTGGCCCTTCGCCCAGTGCGCTCCGCGGAACCGGCCAGATAATCACGAGAAGCGCTGCCGCTGTGTCTGACGCGCGAATGGCCTCGCGCAGCTCCGGCGTTGCATCAAGGAGGATATCCCCCCGTGCGCTCACGAGTACACTTCCGCCGTCCTGGGTATAGCCAATTGCGGCAACGTCCTGCTCTCGGATCGTAATGCTCAGCACCCCTCGGCGGCCGAGATTGACCGATGCCTCCGCGAGCGCGAACTGTTCGCGAAGCAATGCTGGGATCCGACGGTACGCGCCCGTCAGGACACTGTTGCCCGGTATGACGCCCCACGCCGGTACCGCGAGGGCTTGGAGCGCCGCATCGCGCACCACGGCACCGGGCAACAGATGGGCGCCCTCCACACGAACCGACTGAATGCGCCAGCCGTAGACCGCCGCGAGTGCACTCGTGAGGACAAGGACACACAGCGCCACCGCGCGTTTTGCGGACCGCGCACCGCGCGAACCCGACGTGCGCTGGGCACGCCACTGCGAACCGCTGCGCGTGCGATGCGCGGATGTGCGCAATGCTCCTGGTGGGTGACGGCGTTGGTGCATCATGCGTTGATCGCTTGCATCGTGGTGAAACCCGTCCACGGGTGCAGTACCTCTGGCACGAGCACGGAGCCGTCCTGTTGTTGCTGGCACTCAAGGATCGCAGCAAGCGTGCGGCCAATCGCCATCGCGGTCGCATCGTTCATGTGCGCATGGACGAGTGTTCCGTCGTTGCGGCGGATACGTGTCTGGAGCCGCCGCGCTTGATACTCACCCATGTAGTCGGCCGTGTGCGTCTCACGATACGCCTCCTGGCCGGGCATCCAGCACTCGATATCGATTTGGCGAGCGTCTGGCCCCCCCATGTCGCCCGTGCAGATCTGCACGACGCGGTATGGGATGCCCAGCGATGCAACGAGGTGCTCCTGGACGGCTACCAGCAGGTTCTGTTCGGCAACGCCCTGCTCTGGAAGCGTGAACGATTCCATCTCAATCTTATCGAACTGGTGGAGCCGAATCAGGCCGCGCGTGTCTTTTCCATACGACCCCGCTTCGCGGCGGAACGCAGGTGTGGCGGCAACGTATCGCAGCGGCACCTGCTCGTATGCGAGCGTTTCGCCCATGTGGAGCGGCCCCAATGTGTGCTCGGCGCTGCCAATGAGAAACACGTCATCCGAAGGAATGTGGTAACGCTCCTCGCGGGGATGGAGCCGCGCCATCTTATCAAACACCTCCGGCGTCACCATGAGCGGCGGCACCACCGGGACAAACGGCGTATCGGAAACTGCGAGCCCCGCCTGCGCAATGATCGCACGGAGACGATCGCGGTTCGTGAGCACGCCAAAGACATACTCCGTGAGCGCCTGCTGCAGCCGCACAATGGGCCCGAGCAGGTACACAAATCGCGCACCCGCGACGCGCGTAGCCCGTTCCGCATCAATCACGCCCAGGTACTGACCAATGTCCCAGTGGGGTTTCGGTGTAAAATCAAACGTCGGCCGCTCCCCTACCTCACGCAGGACCACGTTCTCGGATTCATTATTCCCAACAGGAACATCCGCAAGTGGGAGGTTGGGCGCGTTCCAGAGCAGCTCATGGAGCTCACCCTCCACCTCCTTCAGCCGGGCAACATTCCCCGCAGAAGCAGTATCAAGTTCTTTGAGTTCGGCCAGGCGCGTCTTGCGCTCCGCAGGTGCAAGCCCACCCAGCTCCTTGGATGCGCGATTCTTCTCCGCCGCAACGGCTTCCACTTTCTGTGCCAGCCCCTTGCGCTCCTCATCAAGCTCCAGCATGCGAGCGATCGGCACGTCGCTACGCTTTGCCCGGAACCCCCGTTCCGCCTCTTCCTGATGTTCTGCAAGCCATTTGAGATCGATCATAGATCAGCTACAACACCTATTCCAAAGATACGCCAAGAACGAGTGTCCGGCCAGCTCGTTACTAAAAACGTTCGTGTGAGATTTCTCCACTTCGCTCGAGGACTCGCTACGGTCGAAATGACGGAGGAGAGGGAACGACGTAGTTGTCGCGCATGGGGTGATGTCCTTCGGTAGACATCAGGACAACGCAAGGGAAAACGTATGCACTCGTAGAATTCGTGGCATTCGTGCGACGCATCATGCGAAAATTCGCGCCTATTCATTATTCGTAACATGCAGCACCGTGACGAATGTCTCTGCGCGGGGGTCGGCAAAGGTGACCAAAGCAGCACGTTGGAAAAAGCCGCCTGGGGCAACGCGCACTTCGGAGACGGTTCCGACGGGGATGCCGGCAGGAATCTGTTCGTCTGTTGCGGCGGTCACCACGGAAGCGTCCTGCACCATCGCAACATCGATGGGGATATGTGTCAGCGCATGTCCGCCACCGAGTGCCGGCTCGACGATGCCGATGGGTGCCCCCGTACCTCCTGCAAGCGCAACAGCGATGCGGCTCCGCTCATCCCGCAGCAACCGCACGACCGCGCGCGCCTCCCCCACCTCGGCGATGCGTCCGATCAACGCACCGTGTGCGAGCACCGGATCTCCCAGGGCAAGAAGCGTATCCCGATTGCGGATCACCACGAGTTGCGCAGATGCGGCGCTGAATGTTCCCGCAACGACGCGCACCGTGCTGGCCGCGTGTGTCGCGTCCTGGAGGCGTGTGGTGCCGCTCATCGCTGCAAGGAGCGCATCTTTTTCCCGAAGCTGCACGAGTAATTCCGCTTCCCGAGCGCGAAGCGTTGCGTGCTGGCGCTCAAGATCAACAATGCGCGAGGGATTGGTCACCGCTTGCGCAACTCCGCGCAACCACGAAGCGGTGGCGATGGTCGCCGCAGTGAGCGGACGTTGGAGTGGCGCGCCCCATGCATTGATGCTGCCAAGCGATGCAGGCCTGCGCGCCAGCAGCAACGCAAAAAAGACGAGGGCCACGGAAATCATCAGGCGTTGCTTCGTTTGTTGGCGCACACACGAGGACCTTGAGTTGCTCGCATCGAGCAACGGGCAAGATTACTACCTGCACCGTAGAGCGAGGCGCACTACGAGCGAAATAGCTCACGGCCGAATCTCACAGCGAGGGATGGTACTTTACCGGCTTCCGGCACGGGCTGATGGCACCTGGGCCTCACGGAGGAGATCGGTGTTATCGAGGAGCAGGCCGGTGCCGCGCACGACGCAGGTGAGCGGATCCTCCGCAATGCGCACGTGCACGCCCGTTGCCTCTGCCAGCACCTCGTCCAGACCCTTGAGGAGCGCGCCGCCTCCGGTGAGCACCATCCCGCGTTCGTAGATGTCCGCAACGAGCTCGGCCGGCGTTGCCTCGAGTGTCGCCTTGACACCCTCCACAATCGCACGGACGGAGCGATGCATCGCTTCACGAATTTTCACATCGCTCACGATGACTTCTTTCGGAAGTCCCGAAATGATGTCGCGTCCGCGCATGGGCATCTCCATGGGTTCTGCGGGCGGCGCTGCAGTTCCGATGCGGATTTTCACATGCTCTGCGTTCCGTTCGCCAAGCGCGAGATTGAAGTGATCGCGGGCGTACTGCACGATGTTGCGATTGAGCTCATCGCCCGCAATCTGGAGCGAGCGCGCCGTCACGATACCGCCGAGCGCAATGACTGCGATATCCGTGGTGCCGCCGCCAATATCCACCACGAGCGTCCCGACGCTCTCCTCCACCGGCAGTCGCGCTCCAAGCGCCGCCGCGAGTGGCTGCTCGATGAGGAACACTTCGCTGGCACCCGCAGAAATGAGCGCATCCTCCACCGCCTTGCGCTCCACTTCCGTCACGCCAAGCGGAATGCCCACCACCACGCGCGGCCGGATGAGGAACGAGCGGCCTGACCCGAGTGCTTTCTCAATAAAGTACCGGAGCATCTTCTCCGTGACCTCGAAATCTGAAATAATGCCATTGCTCAACGGCCGCGTTGCCGTGATATGTGCGGGCGTCCTGCCAACCATCTTCTTTGCCTCATCCCCCACCGCAACGATTTGCCCCGTCCGTCCGTTCACCGCGACCACCGAGGGCT
>JAUSKM010000028.1 GCA_030646955.1 bacterium | reverse complement strand
TCCGATTTAACTAGCGACCATATCCTTTTTGATAAAAATTCAAAGAAGGTTAGCGGCATCATCGACTTCGGTGGCATTGAAATATCCGATCCAGCCGTCGATTTTAGTAAATTGTGGGAGTACAGTGAAAAGTTAGTGGATAAAGTATTGAGCGGCTATCATTCAAAAGATGAGCAGCTAAAATCTCGGAGTTACAGGTGGTATATTTACCAATGTATCGGAAATATGTACTGCGGAATAACCATGAAAAGGAAGGACTACTGGCAAAAAGGATATGATCTTATTAAATCCAATAAAAGGTGATCGAAAAAATGCTGGCGAACATCGTACAACAGCGTGTATGCGGTTCCGCTTCGCTCCACCCATATTTGCCTCCGCTTCGCTACGGCAAACATCGCATACACGCGAACGTTGGGCGAAATTGTTCTAATTTTTTACTCTAATAATATGAATGATGTTTTTTTAGTTTTCGGGTACGGAGTTCCGAGGGATATTCTAAAAGACGAAAATTATAATTTTTATTTAAAAATGGTCTTTAATAAGATTTATGATTTTGTTGTAAAAAATAATATTGAAAAGCCCATTATCATTTTTTGTGGTGGTGAGACTGATGTGATTAAACCGTACAGAAGAAATGAAGCCGACGAAATGATTAAATTTTTTACAACGCTAATTAAGGAAAGACCGTTTTTAAAATCGCTGACCCAAAATTGGCTTTTTCTCTCCGAGAAGGAATCATTATCAACTTTAGAAAATCTTATTAATAGTAAAAAGATTATTTCTAAACGTAAAATAAAAAAAGCCAATTTTTACGTTTTCTGTGAACAAACACGTCAGAGGCGTATCAAACTTCTTGCTAAAAAAATATTTGATAAAAATTATAATTTTCTAGTGGTGCCGATAGACTTCGATGTGTCAGCAAATAGGTACTTACCTGCAGAATATCTGGCAAAGAAAGAAAGTACCGAGCTTAAACATTCGTTGTGGGCCCTACAGAGTCCCGAAAACTTAAAAAAACATCATAAAGTTTTTGAGGAAAAGTTTGAATATTTTAGAAAGGTTGGTCATAAAGCACACGTCAATGCGGTAAAAGAATGGTGGGATCAAAAACTTAAGGAATTAAAAAATTAGAACAACATCGCCCAACACTCGATATCCGCAAGGGCTAAAGCCACGCTTCAATTCGCTTCGCTTCATTGAAACGTCGGATATCGAGAGACGTTGTACAAAATGTGTCTAAATTTTTAAGGTATGAAAAGCCGCACAAAAAAGATCGTCTTAGTAATTGGGATAATGGCGGCCCTCTATATTTTCTATGTAGCCATACCTCGCCCAATACCACCAGAAATTTTGCAAGTACCAAATGAAACACTGATAACAAAAAGCGAAGAAGTTACCGTTTTTGACGAACAGGTAAGCAAAATTTCAAATGAACTTCATGAAACTTTAAAAAAAGTAGATTTTCATGGTCATATATTTGGGCTCGGTCTGGCTGCTCCACAAATTGGATATAACCAAAGAATCATTGCCCTCAAAACTTCCTACGGTAACTATCAAACAATGGTTAATCCAAAAATAATCGAGATGAAATGGCATTTACCATGGACTGAAAAATGTTTGAGTTTGAATGGGCGTCACTTCCTAAAGCGTTATTTTTGGACCAAAGTTCAATATCAAAACATTGAGGGCAATGATCGTGAAGAAGTCATAATTGGTCCTCGGGCCGCCATTCTCCAGCAAGAAATTGATCATTTAAACGGAATCCTAATAAGCGATTACTAATGCGGCTTTTCATGATTATTTATAGGAAATTTAGCCACACATCGTACAACAGCGCATATGCAGCTCGCTCCTTACAGTCGCTCACCCAAATTGGCTAGCAGTAGAGCGCTCCGCGCTATATTATACTGCCAGCCAACTTTGCATATGCGCAAACGTTATGTGAAATCTCATCTTGGCTTTAACTTCTATGGCAAAAATTCATCTTCACCAAAAAGCAGTCATACTCAACAAAGAGGAAAAATTCCTTGTCTTAAAAGCGACATATAAGGGGCTTAAGTGGGATTTACCCGGCGGCGCACTTGAATTTCCCGAGCTCCACAATGCTTCCCTCAAAAGAGAGGTCAGAGAGGAAGCGGGGCTGGATATTGAAAACATCGTTCCTCTTGATATTCAAACCGCCTACAATCAAGAAAAAGATGATTATATTATTTTCATCGGCTATAAGTGCGCCGCCTTATCTGGTGCTGTTACGGTAAGTTCTGAACACTCCGAGCATGCTTGGGTTACGAAAGATGAATTTTTGCAACTGGATGCTGCACCGTATCTTAAAGAATTTATCGAGAAGTTTGTCTAACACTAAAGACCGCCAAAATGAGACATCACATAACACTATGGGTCAGAAATGGGGTCAAGTCCAATTCTTTGATCACGTGCCAACCTCTTAGGCACAGCCGGATCGCGATTCGGTTGAATTATGATTGGACTTGACCCTCTTTCCTTTGACAAAAGATGCTGCTACGCACGCCCATAGAGAAACCCACCCGGTGTTCCCGGGTGGGTTTGTTGTGGGGCGCTACCGCGTGGGCCAGTGGCCGAGGAAGCGCCGGATATCCTCCGGAACTACCCTGTCCGGAAGCACCAGCGTTCCGTTCTGCGCTGCCGCGATCGCATTGTGCAGCTTTCGGATATCCTGGGGGGTGCCACCTCCATCGATGTACCGCCATGCCGCCGCGATGAATCGCCGCGCCCGCTCCTCATCGAGCGGCTTCGCCGCCTCCACGAGCTCTGCTCCTGTCGCATCACCCATGCGTCCTCCTCCTGCGCACCGTGCGCCATATTCACTCCATCAAGAATCCCGCCTCCCGTCAAGTCTCTGCCCCACCTGCTACGATAGAGTGGTATGTATCACATCATTCGCGCGCACGGTTGGTTCCTGGCGCTTTTCGCGCTGGCGGGGTTTGTGATGCTCTGGCGGTTGGACGCGCGGCCGTATGTCAATTTTGACGAAGCGATACATGGCGAAGTGAGCTTGGAGATGGTGGAGCGGGGCAATTTCCTGGCGCCTTCCTATACGAACGCGCCGTATTTCCGAAAACCGCCGCTCAAGATTTGGGTGACGAGCACACTCATGGCATTCCACCCCTCCCCCCGCGGACGCGGGGAGGGGGAGGGATGGAAGGGAATCGTGTGGGCACTCCGGCTGCCATCCGCGCTTGCGGGCATCGGCGTCGTGCTGCTCACGGCATGGTGGACGTGGGAGTGGCGTCGCTCACGGCTGGCGGCGTTCCTCGCGGGAGCCATCATGGCCACCTTCCCCGCGGTGCACGAACATGCGTTCCGAACTGGGGAGATGGATGGGATGCTGACGTTCTTTGTACTGCTGGCACTCTTTGCGTGGTGGAAAACCACATGCCACCCCTCCCCCTCTCGCTCCCCCTCCCCCCGCGGACGCGGAGAGGGGGAGGATCAGACAATAATCGTCCACCATCCCCGCTCTGGGGGGATGGGTGTCTCTTTTTGGCTCGCCATTTTCGGCGTTGCGATGGGACTTGCCGTGATGACCAAATCCGCCGCGGGTCTGCTGCCACTTCCCATCATCGCGCTCCACTGGTTCTTGTATCGAAAAATGATCCGCATCTCTTTCCGGCAGTTCCTTGTTCCATGTTCCGTGTTCCTTATCATCACCCTCCCCTGGCACCTCGCAATGACCTTGCTGCACGGCGGCATCTTCTGGGAGGAGTACATGGGATGGCACGTCGTGCACCGCGTGACGACGCAGCTCCACAACGAGGGCGCGGGGCCGCTGTGGTACATCGGCGCGTTTGCACATACTGCGGGGCCGTACGCCTGGTGGATGCTCGCGGTGCTCATCGGCATCGGCGCGATGACGATGGTGCGCAATGTTCAGTGGTTCATCGTCCGCCACAGCCCCATTGCACCGCTCCTCGCGTTGCTGCGACGGCACGTTCCGCAAACGCACCGCGCGATGGATCGCTTTGAGGAGCTGCTGCGGTGGCCCACTGTGGATTTGCTGGCGATCTGGTGGCTCACCGTTTTCATCGGCTACTCGTTCGCGCAGACGAAATTCGCGTGGTACCTCCTTCCCCTCTTCCCCGCAACCGCCATGCTCATTGCAGGCCTCACGTGCATTGTGCAACGTGCGACGCGAGTGCGGCGGCTTATCATCCTACTCCTTCTCGCCACCGTGGGCCTTGCGAGCGTGCAAACGTTCCACACCCTGCGCCGCGAGTATCCTCCATCATCATTCCCGCGCATCATCGCGGTGCTACGCGAAGGCCGCGCCAACGGGTTGGTCACGTACGGATTTGCATGGCAGACGCAACCCGCGGCGTACTTTACGCTTCGCGCTGCATTGCCGGACGTGCGCATCTCGGACGGGTTGCTGGACGTTGAACGCACACACGAAAAACTGGTTCTCAAAGAACGCAGTTGGCTCCTCACGAAAACAGAAACGGAGATCCCGGAGGATCTCCGCGCGCGGGTCGGTACGCCGCGTCATGTGGACGGCTGGTCGCTCTGGGAACGCGCCACGCCGTAGTGGAAGTATACATTGCGCGCATAGATGACCAGAGCGAGCGCAGAGCCCACGACGAACACGGGGTCGCGCCGCACCAACGCATACACAAAGATGAGCGTCCCGCCCACGAGCGAGAGCCACCAGAATGCCGCGGGGATCACCACCCGGCGGTGTTTTTCTGTCGCCCACCATTGCACGACAAACCGCCCAAAGAAGAATGCCTGCGCCAGGAACCCAAACCACGTCCAGGCATCCCAGCTTGCCATGTACCGGCCGATTGCGCCCATCATACGCCGCGCACCACCTCACGAATAGGAAGCTGCTCCTCCTGCGCTCTGCGCAGCACCACGAGATCTGCAAGGAAGCCCGTCGAAATAAATTGTACCCCAAGCACTACCAGGAGCACGCCCAGGAGAAGCAGCGGACGTGTGCCGATGGAGGCGCCGCCGAGCCACACGATCGTCAGGTACGCGTTGATGCCACCCCCAAGAGCCAGGAGCGCGAGGCCAAACGCGCCAAAAAAGTGGAGTGGCCGGGCGCGGAAGCGGTAGAGAAACGCGATGGTCAGGAGATCAAAAAGACCGCGGAACGCACGCGAGAGGCCGGTGCGGCCGTACTTGGACGCGCCAAAACGCCGCGCGCGGTGCACCACCGCAACCTCTGCAACGCGGTACCCGTGCATCGCAGCAATCGCGGGGAGGACACGGTGGAGATCTCCGCGGAGTGGCAGCTCATCCGCAACCTCGCGCGTCATCACGCGGAAACCGGAGTTATGATCACGCAGTGTTGTGCCGGCAACCGCACGGAGTGCAGCATTGAAGAGACGCGAGGAGAAAATTTTGACAGATACGTCCTGCCGGTACTCCTTGTACCCGACAACCATGTCCGCCCTCTTTCCCCCCCCTCCATCCGCTCCACCCCCTCTTTGTCTCCCCCTCCAAGCAGGAGGGGGAGACACGCGCGCAAGTAGCTTCCCTAATTCTGCCGGATCATCCTGGAGGTCTGCATCGATCGTCGCGATCATCTCGCCACAAGCATGGGCCAGGCCGGCCGCGTATGCCGTCGCCTTCCCGCAGTTACGCCGCAATCGCACCGCGACCACGCGCGGGTCGCGCGCCGCCAGTTCCCGTATGACTTCCCACGATGCATCCGATGAACCATCGTCGACGTAGATGAATTCAAAAAAATTTTCTCCCCCCTCCCCGCGTCCCCGGGGGGAGGGGGGATACAGGGGGGAGAGGTGGCCTTCGTCCTGCGCCACCATGCCACCCCCCCCTCCCTTCCCCTCCCTCTCCCCGAGGACGCGGGGAGGGAGGGGAACAGGAAGATACGCGCATGCCCAGTGCAACTCGTCATGGAGATGCCGGAGCGATTGCGCCTCGTTGAAGACGGGAATGATAATGGAGAGCATGAAAAAAGCCGCAAGCTACCCCATGAGACCAAACGAATCCACGCCCCTACCGTACCCACCTTCCTGGCGCTTGACAATTACGCAACATTGTGCCAGGATTGTAACAACGTCCTTTGAACAATCAAGAAAGAAAAGGAGGATCGATGACCCAGAAGCATGATGATACGCAGGCGCTGCGGACGGCGCTGGCGCTCGCTGGCCTTGCCAGCGTGGAACCGGCGGCGCTCTCGGGCGCCACGGTGGAGATCACACCGGCGGACAACGTGGCCGCGCCGCTCAGCGTCAACGTCACCGGCGTCGCGTTGGAGGAGGACGGTACGCTCACGCTCCAGGTGATGGGCACCATCGACGGCGAGCCCATCACCGAGCTGCGCGGCGGACGCGACGGCGCATGGCAGGCGATGGGCGCAGACCGTCGCCGCACCGGCGCGTACCGGCTCACGGTCTCCGGCTACGATGCCTCCCCCGCCAACCCCGGCGTCCACTGCGGCGCGGATGTCGAACGGTAGGAGGAGCCATGGAGGAAGACAATGATCCGGCTCTCGTCATGCCGGTTGGCGACCTGAAGCCGCTGGCACTTGTGCAACGGAGCGAACAACGCGTCAAAACGGTCTTCACAGACCTCCGTCTGCCGGACGACCTGGTTGGTCGAGAGTTCCGTCTAACCGTCAAGTATCGCCCGAGCGAGCAGCAGGCGTTCACCTTGGTGTCCATCGGTGGCACCATCACGGGTTTTACGGTGACATCGGAGGACATGCAGCTGTTCATCAGCACGCCAATGATCAACGAGCGGCGCATCGATGCGCTACTCGCAGCCCCCGGACACTGGGTCGGCGACAACGACGAATGGGATCTCATGTGCTCCATGCCGGATCGGGAAACATTCGTTGCCTGCTCGTCCTTCCGCTGCCACCTCAGAATCCTACCGCGACGACCGCTGGACTCCGGCGGAAGCGCATAGCACGACAACACGCACCGCGCCCCTTACCGGGCGCGGTGTTCTTCTTTCTTTTTTTCCCTTCCTACTAGAGGGGGGTTGATGGAGAAGCTTTTGGCATAGAGATACCCGCTCGCGCACCGCCCACCCCTCCTAACCTCCCCTCCCGGCGGGAGTGGAGGGACTAGAAATACACGCCACCCCCCTGTAAGATGGGGAGAAATTCATACAACATCACACCACCCAGACATGTGTCTGGGTGGTGTGATTTTCTATCCGTGCAATCCGTGCGCCATCCGTGGGCCCCTACCACTTGCGCGGCCCCTCCGCATCCGGCTTGGCAAGCTCACCCACGGGGACGACATCGTACGCCACGTCCTCCGCGGCTTGCATGTACGGGCGGAACCCGGTACCTGCGGGGATGAGGCGGCCGATGATGACGTTCTCCTTGAGACCGTCCAGCCGGTCCACCTTACCCGTGACCGCGGCATTGATGAGCACCTTGGCGGTCTCCTGGAAGGATGCGGACGAGAGGAATGATCGCGTGGAGAGCGAGACGCGCGAGATGCCCAGGAAGAGATTCTCGCCGGTCGCAAGCTGCCTGCTGTCCTTCTTGGCGGCCTCGTTGGCCTCCTCAAACTCCGCACGCTCTACGATCTCGCCCGGGAGCAGCGCTGTCTCGCCGGAGTCATGGATGGACACACGGCTGAAGAGCTGGCGCACGATGCATTCCACGTGCTTGTCGTTCAGCTTCTGGCCCTGCGACGTGTAGATGGACTGCACCTCCTTCAGGATGTAACGCGCCACGGCCTCCTTGCCGCCCACCTCGTAGAGCTCGTGCGGGTCCACTGCGCCGTCCGTGAGCTGCTGGCCGCGCGTCACGCGATCTGCATCGCGCACCTTGAGCACGAATCCCGGTGGGATGACCACCTCAGCCACCTTCTCCATTGGCCGCTTGAAGATCACGCGGTCCTCGCGCACCACCACGATGCCGTCCGCAGGCGCGGTCACCTCGTCCGTGCGGTACTTCGCCAGCACCTGCCCCGCGACCACGCGCTCGCCGTCCGCAACGCGGGCTGTGAGCGTGGTCTTCTCGCCGCCGCGCATGAGCATGAACTCCTGCTCGTCGTACCCTTCGTAGGTGATGGAAACAATCTTCTGTCCCTTCTGTCCCTTGAGGATCTCCTTGCCTGTCGCGTCCTCAATGACCTTCTCGCGTGCTTCGATGCGCACCGTCCCATCCTCCGGCGTAATGAACGCCTTGCGCTTCGGCGCGCGCGCCTCGAAAAGCTCTTCCACGCGCGGGAGACCCTGCGTGATGTCCGCCGCCGCGGCTACGCCACCGGTGTGGAACGTCCGCATGGTGAGCTGCGTGCCCGGCTCGCCGATGGACTGCGCGGCAATGATGCCCACCGCAGTGCCAATCTCCACGGGCTGATTGTACGCAAGGTCCCACCCGTAGCACGCCTGGCAGAGCCCGCGACGCATGCGGCAGGAGATGACCGAGCGCACACGGATACATTCCGGCGTCTCCTGCTCGATCACTTCCACGTGCTCCGGTAACACGTACTCGCCCGCACGCACGATCACGTTGCCTCCAACGGTGATATCGTCCAACGTGACGCGACCGGCGATGCGCTTCGGGAGCGAGACACCCATCTCATCCGATGCCACACGACTGACCACCCATCCATTCGTATCGCCGCAGTCCTCGGTCTGCACCACCACGTCCTGCGCAACGTCCACAAGACGACGCGTGAGGTATCCGGCGTTTGCGGTCTTGAGCGCGGTGTCCGTCAACCCCTTCCGGGCACCGTGCGTCGAGATAAAATACTCGATGACATCCAATCCATCCTTGAAGCTTCCCTTCACCGGCAGCTCGATAATTTCACCGGCCGGGTTGGTCACCAGCCCCTTCATACCCACCATCTGCGTGAGCTGCGTCCAGTTGCCGCGCGCGCCGGACTCAATCATGGTAGCCACGGTACCCAGCGGATCCAGCACCTCTTTGCTGTGGCGCACGATCTGCTCCTTCGCATCCGTCCACACCTGAATGACCTGCGCGTGACGCTCGTCATCGGTCAGCAAGCCCTCTTCGTATTGTTCTTCGATTTCATCCACCAGCCGCTGGGACCCATCCAGGATCACGTGCTTGTTCGGAAGCGTCGGAAGGTCCGCAATGGCCCACGAGTGCGCAAAGTACTGCGCATAGCGGAACCCAAGCTGTTTGATATCATCCACGAGCTTTGCCGTTGCCTCGCGTCCAAACTGGTGGAGACACTCGCGCACCACGTCGCCCAGCGTCGTGCTGGATACCGGCGCATTGCGGAAGATCGTGCCAGCAGGGAGCACCTCGTGGAAGAGGAGCCGGCCTACCGTGGTCTCGATGAACCCCGCAGGCGCCCAGCGCACATCGTTCACGGGGAAGCGCACCTTCATCAACTCGCGTAGCCCAATGGCACCGCTCGCCTCCGCAAGCTTCGCGTCTGCGGGGCTTGCGAAGTACCGCCACGGCGCGTCCTCGGCTCGTCCGTCCGCGATCGTAAGGAGGTAACACCCCCACGCCATGTCCATGCGCGGCGTCACGATCGGCGCGCCCGTTGCCGGCTTCAGGAGGTTGTTCGATGCGAGCATGCGCGTTGCCGCCTCCGCACGCGCCTCACGCGTGATCGGCACGTGCACCGCCATCTGGTCACCATCAAAGTCCGCGTTGTACGCGGTACACACCAATGGATGAATCTGGATGGCCTTGCCCTCGATGAGCTTGGGCCGGAACGCCTGGATGCCCAATCGGTGGAGCGTCGGCGCGCGGTTGAGGAGCACGTGGCTGTCCTTCGTAATCTCTTCCAGGATGTCCCACACCTCCGCGCGGTCGGACTCGATGACGCGGTTTGCGCCGCGAATGTTGTGCGCCAGGCCGCGATCGATAAGCTTGGCGATGACGAACGGCTTGAAGAGCTCCAACGCCATACGCTTCGGGATGCCGCACTCGCCCAACGCGAGGCTGGGTCCCACCACGATGACCGATCGGCCAGAGTAGTCGATGCGCTTGCCCAAGAGGTTCTGACGGAACCGTCCCTGCTTTCCCTTCAGCGTGTCCGCGAGGGACTTGAGCTGCCGCTTCTGCCCCGTGGCAGCCATGACGGTCTTGGACGCACGCGCGGAGTTATCAATAAGCGCGTCCACGGCCTCCTGGAGCATACGTCGCTCGTTACGCGCGATGACTTCCGGCGCGTTGAGTTCGATGAGGCGCTTCAAGCGGTTGTTTCGGTTGATCACGCGGCGGTAGAGGTCGTTGAGGTCGGACGTTGCAAACCGCCCACCATCCAACGCCACCATCGGGCGCAGGTCTGGCGGGATCACCGGCACGGCCGTCAGCACCATCCACTCGGGCTTGATGTGGTTGAGGTGAAGCGCGCGGAGCAAACGTAGACGGCGGATGATACGGTCACGCTTCTGCCCCTGCGCGTCCAGCAGCTCTGTCGCCAGCTCCTCCATGGTCTTCACCAAATCAATGCGCTCCAGGAGCGATCGAATGGCGTGCGCGCCGATACCCGCGTGGAAGATGTGGCCGTACTTGAGCGAGCGCTCCTGGTACTGTTGCTCGGAGAGAATGGCGAACGGTCGGAGGTCCTTCAGCTCTTCCTCCGCCATACGGAAGTCCTCGTCCAACTCCTCACGTTTGCGATCGCGCTCCTCCTCCAACGCCTTGAGCTGCTTTGCAGTGGCAGGTGTCTCCCCTTCCTGGAGCCGCCGCATCGCCTGCTCGTGCTCCGCATCAATCTGCTTCACCTTCCCCTTGTATTCGCGCTTCACCTGCTCCATCGTCTCCTTCCGGAGCTCCTCGTCCACGTTCGTCACGATGAAGTTGGCAAAGTACACCACCTTCTCGATGGTCTGCACGCCCACGTCCAGCACGAGGCCAATCTTGGACGGCACGGAGCGGAGGAACCAGATGTGCGTGACCGGCGATGCCAGGTCAATGTGGCCCATGCGTTCGCGCCGCACGATCGAGTGCGTCACCTCCACGCCGCACTTGTCGCACACGATGCCCTTGAAGCGCAGCTTCTTGTACTTCCCGCAGTAGCACTCCCAGTCCTTGGTTGGCCCGAAGATCATTTCACAGAACAGCCCGTGCTTCTCTGGTTTCTGCGTTCGGTAGTTAATGGTTTCCGGCTTCGTCACTTCCCCGCGCGACCACCCGCGAATCGCCTCCGGCGATGCGAGCGTCAAGCGGATGGCATCAAAGTCGAGTGTCTTGGATTCGTACATACGAGACGAAAAGTTGAAGAACAGAAGAACCGAAGGACATTACTCAACGCTCACGGGCTCTTCGTTCTTCCGTTCTCCGTTCTTCGGTATCCCAGCTCCTTTCTTCTCCTTCAGGAGCTCAACATCGAGGCAGAGACCTTTGAGTTCGCGAACCAAGACATGGAAGGATTCCGGGACGTTACGTTTCTCGATCGGCTCACCCTTGATGATGGCCTCGTACGCCTTCGCGCGTCCCGGCACGTCGTCGGATTTAATCGTGAGAATCTCCTGGAGCATGTGCGCGGCGCCGTATGCCTCCAACGCCCACACTTCCATTTCGCCAAACCGCTGGCCGCCGAACTGCGCCTTGCCGCCCAACGGCTGCTGCGTGATGAGCGAGTACGGACCGATGGAGCGCTGGTGAATCTTATCGTCCACCATGTGCGCCAACTTCAGGATGTACTTGTACCCGATGGTCACCGGATGGCTGAACGCCTCGCCGGTCTTACCATCAAAGAGCGTCACCTGGCCGGAGCGCGGGTAGCCCGCCTTCTCCAGCTCGTCCGCGATGATCTCGCTGGGGATGCCGTCCAGCGGCGGCGTGGCCACCGTGTAACCCAGCGCGTGTGCGGCCAGACCAAGGTGTGTCTCCAGCACCTGGCCCAGGTTCATACGGGACACCACGCCCAGCGGCGTGAGAATCACGTCCACCGGCGTGCCGTCCGGGAGAAACGGCATGTCCTCCGCAGGGACGATCTTGGAGATGACGCCCTTGTTTCCGTGCCGTCCTGCAAGCTTGTCGCCCGCCTGGACCTTCCGGAGGTCTGCCACGGATACACGCACGCTGCGGATCACGCCCGGCGAGAGCTTGTCGCCGGCCTCCACGGAGAACTCCTTCACGTCCACCACCTTGCCGCGCTCGCCGTGCTCCAGCGTCTTGGACGTATCGCGCACGTCGCGTGCCTTCTCGCCGAAGATCGCGCGGAGCAACTTCTCCTCCGCGGAGAGCTCGGTCTCACCTTTCGGCGTGATCTTACCGACGAGAATGTCGCCAGAGGAAACTTCCGCGCCAACGCGCACGACGCCCTCGCCGTCCAGGTTCGCCAGCTTCTCCTCCGAGACGTTCGGGATGTCGTTCGTGATGACCTCCGGGCCCAGCTTGGTCTCGCGCACATCTACCGTGTGGTGCTCGATGTGAATGGAAGTGAAGCGATCGCGCTGCACCACGCGATCCGAAATGATGATTGCGTCTTCGTAGTTATACCCGCCCCAGATCATGTACGCGACCAACACGTTCTGGCCCAACGCCAGCTCGCCATGATCGGTGGAGGGGCCGTCCGCGATGGGCTGCCCCGCGTGTACCTGCTGCCCCAGCGCCACGATGGGCCGCTGGTTGATGCACGTGGCCGCGTTGGAGCGGAGGAACTTGGTGAGCGTCACTTCCTGTCGCTTGCCCGCATCGCCCTCCACCACAACGTGGCCGCCGTCCACTTCCGTAACGGTGCCATCAAACTGCGCCAATGCGACGTAGCCGGAGTCCGCTGCCGCGCGCATCTCCACGCCGGTGCCCACGATGGGCGCCTGCGGCGTGATGAGCGGCACGGCCTGGCGCTGCATGTTCGTACCCATGAGCGCGCGGTTCGCGTCATCGTGCTCCAGGAATGGGATGAGCGATGTAGAAACGGAGACGATCTGGTGCGGCGCAACGTCCACGTAGTCAATTTCCGTCACCGGCGCAATCACCGGCTTGCCGTGCCGCCGCGCCGGGACGCGCTCCCCGATGAAGCGCCCGTCCGGACCCACCGCCGTCGCCGCGCACGTCGTGAACTGCTCCTCCACGATGGCGGGGAGGTACTCTGCCGCGTCTGCCACGCGAAGGTCGCTGCCGTTCTTGATCACCTTCCGGTATGGCGTCTCAATAAACCCATACTCGTTCACGCGCGCAAAGCTGGCCAAGTGGCCGACGAGGCCGATGTTGGGACCTTCCGGTGTTGCAATGGGACAGATGCGGCCGTAGTGGGTGCGATGCACGTCGCGTACGTCAAAGCCCGCGCGCTCACGCGAGAGCCCGCCCGGACCCATCGCGGAGATGCGTCGCTTGTGCTCCAACTCCGCCAGCGGGTTGGTCTGGTCCATGAACTGCGAGAGCTGCGAGGACATGAAGAACTCGCGGATCGCACCGATGACCGGCCGCGCGTTGATGAGCTTCGCTGGCGTGAGCGCCTGAATCTCCATCGTGGACATGCGGTCCTTCACGATGCGCTCCATGCGCGCCAAACCGATGCGCAACTTGCCCTGCACCAACTCGCCAATCGGCCGGATGCGCCGGTTCCCCAGGTGGTCCACGTCGTCCGCCTCTTCCTGCGTGCGATTCAAGCGAATGACCTCGCGCAGCACCTGCACAAAATCCTCCGGGCGAAGCATGCGCGTCTCCCGTGTAATCGGCAGTTGCTCGCCAAACCGCAGGTTAAGCTTGTAGCGACCCACGCGACCAAAGTCGTAGCGATCAAACCGGAAGAACATGCCGTGAAGCAGCTGCTTCGCGTTCTCCGGCGTGGCCAGGTCGCCCGGGCGGATGCGCTTGTACACTTCCACCAGCCCCTCATCCATGTCGGCGGCGGTGTCGCGCTTCAGCGTTGCGTCCACGTAGCTATGGTTCGGATCTGTGTCCACGTCCTGCAGGAGGCCTCGGATCTCCTCTTCCGTGCTCCAACCGAACGCACGCATGAGCGTGGTCGCCGCCACTTTGCGCTTACGATCAATCTTCACCCAGAGTACGCCGTGCGCGTCCGTCTCCACCTCCAACCACGCGCCGCGGTTGGGGATGATCTGCGCGCCGTACCACCGACGGCCGCGGTTGAACTCGGACTTGAACAACACACCGGACGATCGGATGATCTGCGAGATGACCACGCGCTCCACACCGTTAATCACGAACGTGCCGCGCGGCGTCATCATCGGAAAATCGCCCAGGTACACTTCCTGCTCGCGCACCTCGCCTGTGCGCTTGTTCACCAAGCGCGTCTCCACGCGAAGCGGCGCCTCAAAGTTGAGGTTCTTCTCACGACTCGTCTGCTCGTCAAACTTCGCTTCGTCGAAATAGTACTTCCCGAAATGCAGCTCCAAGTCGCGTCCAATGAAATCGTTGATCGGCGAAATCTCATCGAACAGTTCCCGAATCCCCTGATCCAGGAACCAATCGTAGGAGCCCTTCTGGATCTCCACGAGATCCGGGAGCTCCGCCTGCGTGCGGGGCGTCGTGATCATCTTCCGCCCCGACTGCAGGGTTGTGATGGTTGATTTGCTCATATACAACAAAAAACGCCTCTGTTGTCCACAGAGGATCTTGCTTGATTGCTACAGGGCGACCGTGGTTGCGGCCGTCATGACGAAGCGGATGACATCGCTCGCACAATAGAGCGAAATTTTGTGCCATCCGTAATTTTGTAGAGCTTGCCCGAGCGAGGACTCACCTGTACCAAAACAAGCAAATCCACACACGAACGATTCATTCACTACTGTATCCCCAAGGAAAATCACTGTCAAATGAGATGACGACAACCACGCCGTCTGTGCCTCCTCCTCGTGTCATCTCGAACGAAGCGAGAGATCTCACACGAAACAACGATAACCACTACGCTCCATGAACCGTGTGAGATTTCTCCCTACGCTCGAGGACTTGCTTGGTCGAAATGACAATATTTGTGATGCAGAGCCGACTCGGTCTCGCAATGACGCCCCATTTGTTCCATGTCCCTTATTTCTTGGTTTCTTGTCCCTTGTTTTCAATGTGTAAACTATCGCGCAACATTTTATATGTTACGACAGATTTTGTTTACAGAAATATACAATATATTTACCATATAATACATACTTTTTCGCTCAACATAGCTCACTAATGTCAATGGCTCTTGACAGCTTTACACGGCCATGGTATAGTTGATCGTTACGATGAGAAACCGAAAGTTCCCTTGGCAACCAACCAACCCACCAACAACCTTCGACGGGCCTTATCGGCGCCTGTCGAAGCAACGGACTTGGAGGAGGAGAAACCTTCCGCAAAGCCCTCGGGCCTCGCGGAGATTGACGGAGAATCTGTGTTCGCACGGCGAAAGCTGCGCAAACCCCAGTGCATCCGCCGCGTTCGAGAAGATCTCCGGATCACCATCGAACACTCACCTCCAAATCCGTTGCACGCTCCCACGCCCGTCATTGCGAGCGCGACGAAACAATCTCACGCAAACCACACCATCCCCCTTCCCTCGTCATTTCTCCCCCCGCCCGTCATTGCGAGTACGCGAAGCAATCTCACACGCCCCACAAAACGCCAACCCCGCCACGAACACGCCGCACAACAATCCAAGCACGGAGAGCTGGGTGGATTTTACAAGCCCCACGTTGGGCACCCATTCCACTTCATCTCTCCGTACTCGGGCAGTTGTGCCCTGATCATTCCAACAAGGAAGGGATATTCGGGCGGAACAACAGACATCTCACCCCAAGGTCCGTCATTGCGAGTACTCGAAGCAATCTCACCGGAAGCAACTCCTGCACAAATGAGATTGCCACGTCGCGGACTTCCGCCTCCGGCGGATGCGGACACCTCGCAATGACGGAAGAAGGGCGCATAACGCGTCGCATGTGAGATATCGGTTGTTCCGTCTGAACAGAGGCGGACAGAGTTTCTGTTCGTGCGGGCTTCATGGAGGAGAACGCATGAACCACGATCCGCTCGACGCGTGAACGTCACGCGCGTGGAGCAAAACCCCACCCATACCCGGCAGAGCCGGGGTAGGAGGTTCTCATGACGACCCAGACCCAGACCGATTCCATCGTCGCCCCCGCCATCAATCTCGAGGACGCCATCGTCGGCAAGATGGGCCCGCGCCACACCGACGACGCGACCGGCCCGGCCATCCCGGCCGGGGTCGCGCTGGAGCCCTCCGCGTCCGCGGAGGCGCCCGCGGCGAAGAAGGCCTACGCCCCCGCGAAGAAGACGCCGCTCCGCAAGGCGGCCCCCCGCCAGCACCACGCGTGCGGCCACGACCGGTGGCACGCGCGCGCCGCGGGCGCCCTCTGCGGGCCCTGCGGGCTCGAGCAGGGTGCCCCCAAGGGGCGGTCGCTGGTCCGGATCGAGCACGCCATCGTCACCCGTGACAGCAAAACGGGAAACTCGATCGCGCAGAACGTGTGCGACGAGTGCGCGGTCGCGTACCACGAGGTGCGGCCGGAGGAGCAGATCTTCTGCTCGCCCAACGCGGCCCTGAAGGAGGCGCTGCTCCGCAACGCGCTGAACCAGTGCATCCCGGCCGCCCGCCGCGACGACCGCGAGTTCCGGAGCGCCGTGGTGCGCCGGGTCCGCAAGGCCCAGCCCACCGACGTCTCGCTCGCGGTGCTCACCGCGGTCGAGGCCCAGCTCGCGGCCCACGCGTCCCTCGACGCGCTCGTCGACGAGTACGGGAAGGACGTCCGCGACATCAAGAAGCGGACGTTCGACCTGGCCCGGAAGGAGCGGCTGGAGCTGGAGGCGGCCGTCGCCCGCATGCGCGCCACCTGCGAGCAGGAGGCGTCGGCGGCGAAGGTGAACCGCGCGGCCTACGCGGAGCTCGACGAGCTCGTCAAGGCGTTCGGCGGGTTCGTGCCGAGCATCAAGACGCGCACGTTCGACTACGCCGAGGCCAACGGCATCTCCCTCGCGGAGGCCGTGAAGATCGCCCGCTCCCACTGCGAGAACGCGGCCGCGGAGGTGCAGGAGGCGGAGCAGCGCCGGGCCAGCTGGGTGCAGACCCAGAAGGCCAAGGGCGCCCGCCCCCACGACAGCCGCCCCGCGCCCCTGCCCCAGCGCCCCGCCCGAGAGGACCGCGCGGTGAGCAACCAGCCCCGCACGACCCTGGTCTACTCCACGTAGTTTCCCTTCCCCATTCGCCCTCCATGAGGGCCGACTCAAAGTCAGGCGAGCATCGCTCGCCTGAACCCCTCGCCACACGAGCATGCACTTGTGTCTCGAGGGGTTCATTTCACCGGAAAGGAGACACTTTGGACTGGCTGCTGTCCCATATCGGGCCCATCCTCTTGCTGCTCATCGTTGCGGACGGCTTCGCGCTCATGTTCGGGAAGAAGCTCCCGGCAACGCGCGCTGCCTTCCGTCTCTCCCGCCTCGCCATTGGTGGCCTGTTCATCTACACAGGCACCAAGGTGCGCGGCGGAAAGAAGAAGTAGCAAAACACCAAACCGCACCGAAAGGAGGTGAAAATTGATGCAGCAGCGCATGAAGCGCGACGACGCCCGCCCGGCCCAGAAGCCGGCGCAGCGCCTCCCGGTTCGGGTGCGCCCGTTCGTGGTCCACGTAGACGCGAGCGGGATGGTCACCCGGGCCAACCCCCACCACGCCGCGTAGAGCGGCATAGCCCGGCGTCAGAACACCGACGCCGGCCTCCCACACGCCCTGAAATCCACGCTTGTCACGGGAATTTGGGCCGCGTGGGAGGCAAAATACAAACAGAACATTTCATCATGAATACTCATGTCATTTGAGCGCAACGAGAAATCCCACACACTTCAACACTGAGCAAAAGCTCCTCCGTTGTTGCATCGTGTGAGATCCCTCGGCAGACCTCGGAATGACAAACAAAAAAAATATGATTCTCCTTGGCACCATGATTCTCCTCTCCGGCGTTTTCCTTGCTGGGGGCGAGTAACGATCACCATCAACGACACTGTTCCGAACACACCCCTCGCTGCACGAGTTTCCCGCTCCTGCATCGGGGGGTCTGTTCGAAAAAAGGAGATCCCAATGCGCATCGCGCTCTTTCTCTGTCTCGCTCTCGCGTTCTCGGCCTGCAGCAACGCCTCGGTGCAGCGCCGGGCGTTCAACGACGCCCTCGCCGACGCGCTGGCCAGCGGTGGCAGCATCTGCCGCGATGACACCGAGAACTGCCGCCGGGCACGCCAGTGACCGTTAACCCCCGTGAGATAAGACACACATCTCACGGGGGCCCACCACATGAACGGAGCACCGCTCGGTGCATGTGGTGGGAGAAAAACGACTGATCTTTCACCAATGGAAAGGAGAGCTGATGATTTCTATCGTCAAGCGTATCACCGGTAGCTCGGCGTTGCTGATGGGTACCACCACGGCCCACGCCGCGCTCGACGCCCTCGTCGCCTGCATCGCAAGCGGCGGGTGGATCTGCAAGGAGAAGGAGGAGGCGGAGGAGGAGGGCGGTAGCGTGCAGTCCTTCCTGCCGACGGAGCAGGCGTGGTACAGCGGCACCGAGTGGGCAATGCTCCCGCTCGTCCGCATCGTTGCCGCGGAGATCAACGTGAGTCTGCTGGCGCTCCGCCGCCAGCCGATGCTCGACCTGAAGGACCCCGTGCTGGGTCTCATCCAGCACAGCAACACCGCCCAGGCCACCATGCTCTGCGCCTTCTTCGGCCTCGGCGTGGAGGACGTGGAGACGCTCCGAAGCATCGCGGCGCTGCGGCTGCAGGATCAGGTGACGCTGTTCGCGCTGGCACACGAGCACCGCGACCTCCCGATCGAGCAGCTCCTGGAGCTGGCGGCGCCCCTGGCAACCCCCAACACCGCGGCCAACGCCGCGTAGGAAGGAGAAGAGCCGATGGAAGTGATGCACTTCGAACGAGCACGCGCGGCGCGCATCGAGGCGCCGGAGCTCTCCGCCCGCGCGGAGCGGAGAAGCGAGCGTCCGGCGCACGACGTGAACCTCGCCCGGCTGCTGCATTTGCAGTTGGAGCAGGACACGTGGGTCGTCATCCGTCACCGCGACGGGACGGCGGTGCTCTCAGTCCCGCTGTGTGTGCTGCGCAAGTGCGCCGTGCCCACGCAGATCGCGGACGGCGCGCTGGACCTGCCGTGGGACGAGACGCGTCCCCTCGCCCTGGTCGTGCTGCTGTACGAGCTCGACTTTGGCGCGTACCAAAACACGGCCCGCCAGCGACGCGACCTCACCGTGGAGGCGGAGCTGGTCACCGCCCACGGCGCCCTGTGCCGCGAGCACGACGAGCTGCGCCGCGGGCTGTGGCTCAACCCCAAGTTGCCCACGCCGCTCCATTGGCGCACCCGCGCCTTCGAGCTCCTGGGAATCCGCGACGACCAGACCGGCTGACGCCCGCATCAACATCCCACGTGAGATGGCACAAACCATCTCACGTGGGCCCACCATTCCCGCTAAACGAAACTTGGCGTGAGCGGTGGGAAGCATGACCGCGAACCTATTTGTGAATCGTGGTCATGCACAACACGAAAGGAAGGTGATACCCATGAGCTGCCCGTCACGCAGAATAGTGACGACAAAGGCAGCGCGCTACCACCCATAGCCCCGTGCACGCACGGGGCCCCACCACTCTCATCAAACGTGCTTTGATGGAAGCGGCGGGGATGGGCGCACGATGCGCCCGCACCCGGCACTCGAGCATGGCTTAATCGCCAAGCCCGATGAACCCAAACCAGGAGGTTCCCATGACCCGCGCCCTTTGCCTCGCCATCGCCCTCGCCGCCCTCTCCGCCTGCGCCGCTCCCGCGGTGCAGCAGCCGCAGCTCGCCCCCTCGCCCCACAACCGCTTCAATGCGGCCTTCGGCGACCTCCGCACCGAGGAGAACCGCGACGAGCGGCGGCAGGATGGCTGCCGCAGCAACGGCGACGCGACCGCCAGCGACGCCGAGGACTGCCAGGTCCTCCCGCAGCAGTAACCACGAGCCCCGTTGGATAGCGCAAGCATCCAACGGGGCCCCACCATAGCTACGGAGTTGTATACTCGGTACCTACGGCGGGCGCAGTTCTTTCAAGGCAACACCCCAACATCACCGGCCGCCCGCTGGTGAGGAGGAGATTGATACGATGATCGTGGTGACAATGACCCAAGGGCTGCGCATCGGCAGACGGCCGTGCGAGGTGCTTGCACGGAAAGAACCCGTGACCCTGCGGGATGCGCTCGCGCTCCTGATCGGTTCGGAGGAATTCCGCCAGTTCGGCGCGACGATCGAAGCGCGCACGACGACGTGCCTCACGGTCAGCATCAAGACCGACATGTGCATGCTCGGATTCATCTTCGAGGGACCCGCGGAGATGATGGACCATCTCTGGCGCGTCGTGCGGCAGCTTTCCAACGCGGAACGCTTCCGCTCCAACGCCGTGCACGCAGTCACCGAGTTCCACGACGCTCTGGAGGGCGATCGCTGCTGGGACACGCTGGTTCTGGCGTTCGCAATGCACTGGCTCATGGATGCACGGTGCGCAGTCATGGACTGGACGCTGTTCCGCGCGTTCAACGCGCTCTCCATCGGCGATCGCATCGCGGTCTACACGATGTGCTGCGAGCAGCCCGCCGAGCACCCTGCAACCCTCATCGCCCTCGCGGCGTAGGAAGAAGGAACGTGATGGACGCTAGAACCAAATGGCCACAGTTGGTCGCCGACCGTGCGAGACGCATCGCAGCACTCAAGACAGGCGTCGATGCGGCGAATTTCTGTGCCGTCGAGTTTGATGGCACAGAGCGCGATGAGAGGTACCGCGACTGCATTCCGGAAATCGAAAGCGCGATCAGGGAGCTGCAGTTCCTGCCGCAGCAACCAATCGTGCCAGAATCGTGGAATGGCACCGAGCCGATGCCGGATCACCGTTGTAGCCACATCAATAGCTTCGAGTTCTACCCGGAATTCGGAGCCCTTGTGCTCTTGGAGCACATGGATGGCGGATGGTCGATGTGGCGCGATCCGAATGTCGGCGGCACTGTCACGATACACCTCGCCCAGTACGGATCGCTCGACGAGATGCCGGCGGATCTCCGCCTTCTCCTGGGCAAGTAGCCCAATGCCGCGTCCCCTTCCGGGACGCGGCCCCACCATTCCCACCAAGCCCGCTTGGTGTGAGCGGTGGGGAATCAACCCCGGAAGGAGAACCCGATGGATGCAACCCCCGCAGTGCGGCTGCGCGATCTCTGGCTCGTTCTCGAGGGCGATGATGGCGGCCAGGTTTACCTGACCTGTCCCCTGTCCCTCATCCCCGGCGTGGAGCTCATCACGCCCGAGGAGTGCGACCGCAGGTTCGACGCCGCGGAACCCACGCACGCGCTCTACGCCTACACCGGCGAGAGCGACTACCTGGTCGCCGTCCTGCCGCTCAACGCGGGACAGCTCCACAAGGAGCTCGATCGGTACGCCTGGCCGACGAACGAAGGCAAGGGCTGTTCGGCACGCGTCGACGACGCGACTCACGGCAATACCGTCTCCGGTGGCATGGGCGGCGGCAAGCTGCTCCATAACGCCCTCTGGCTCCACCGGGAGTTCGTGGGGACCGCCTCCCACTACAGGGACAAGGAGCGGCCCCAACCCGGCGCCTGGCGCGCCCGCGCCATGGAGCTGCTGGGGATCCCGCCCAAGAAGTAGCAGCAAACGAATTGCAACAGCCCCCGACCACACGGTCGGGGGCTGTACTCTTGTATTTTCTGCGCGTCATTGCGAGAAGTGCGTCCGCGAACGACGTGGCAATCCCGCACGATCAAGTGACGAGATTGCCACGCCCGCACAGACGCGGGCTCGCAATGACGCAGTATTTTGAACACCATCGGATACCCGTGGAGCGTTGAGCACAAAATTGGTACAATGATTTGAGACGCGAGATTGCTTCGAATACTCGCAATGACACCATGCACATTGGTATGGCGCGGAAGAAACCGACGAGAAAACGAACGGGTGCGCGGCGGGGACAACAAGATGAAGAGGTGGAGCGCGATCCTATCCCAACGCTCTCACCGGAAACCCTCCACGGCATTGTCGTGGTGGCACTCTTTACGGCTGGCATCATCGGCGCGCTCGCGTTTGCCGGTATCGCGGGGAATGCGGGTGCGGCGATTGCGGGCGGGCTGCGCGCGCTGTTTGGTTCCGCCGCGTTCCTCGTGCCGCTCGTGCTCCTTATTGTGGCGGCCATGCTGGTGCGCGAGGAAGCATCACGCCCGCGCTTCGGGGCGCTCCAACTTTTGGGATTCCTTCTCCTGGGTGTCGCGCTCACCGGCCTCCTCCACCTGAAGGGCGGCCCCGTCTCCGGCGGGTACCTGGGCCTGGTGCTCTCCTCCCCGCTCGCGGAGCTCTTTGGCCCCATCGCCACCGCCGTCCTCCTCACCGCCATCGTCATCATCGGCGTCTTCTTGGGCTTCCATCTTTCTCTCGAGCACGTTCGACGCGCGTGGCGCACCATCACCGGTGCAGCGCGCACCGCGCGAGAGCGGTCGCAGAGTAGTGCCGATGATACAGCCAATGCCGAGTTCGCGGAGCGCGAGCTTGCGGAAAAAGAAGCAGAAGCAACATCAAATAATGACGGCGAGACGGACGAGGAAGGAGCAGAGGAGGCAAATGCCGATGCACAGGACGAGGATGCCGCATCCTCGAGCAAGCACGATGCCATCGCCAACGCGGTGCGCGCACGCAAGCGCGTCCGCCGGCCACGCGTGGAACTCCCGCTGGACCTGCTCTCTGGTGAAGTTGGCAAACCAACCAGCGGCGACATCAAAGCGGCCCAGGCCATCATCCAGAAGACGCTCAAGAATTTCCGCATTGACGTGGAGATGGGCGACGTGCGCGTGGGCCCCACGGTGACGCAGTTCACGCTGCGCCCGGCGGACGGCGTGAAGCTCTCGCGCATCACCGCACTGGCGAATGACCTCGCGCTGGCGCTGGCCGCGCACCCCATCCGCATCGAGGCGCCGGTCCCCGGCAAATCGCTGGTGGGTATCGAAGTGCCAAACCAGAAGGCGGCGATTGTACGGCTCCGCGAGATCCTCCAGTCCGACGAATTCACCAAGCCATCGCTGGCGCTCCCCATCGCGCTGGGCAAGGACGTTGCCGGCCACGCATGGGCCACGGACATCGCGCGCATGCCGCACCTCCTGGTTGCTGGCGCCACCGGCAGCGGAAAGTCCGTCATGCTCAACGCGATTATCGTCTCCCTTCTCTACCGCAACGGCCCGGATGACCTCCGCTTCATCCTGGTGGACCCCAAGCGCGTAGAGTTCCCCATCTACAACGGCATCCCGCACCTCCTGACGCCGGTCATCACGGACGTGAAGAAGACCGTCCACGCGCTCAAGTGGGCGCTGGCGGAAATGGATCGCCGGTTTGAGCTGCTGGCGAGCAAGCGCAAGCGCGATCTCGCCTCGTACAACAAAGCGTGCCGCGAGGAGGATCGTCTCCCGTACCTCGTCATCATCATTGATGAGCTGGCGGATCTCATGGCCGTTGCCGCAAACGACGTGGAGGCGGCGATCATCCGGCTTGCGCAGATGGCGCGCGCGGTGGGCATCCATCTCATCGTGGCAACGCAGCGCCCCAGCGTGGACGTGATTACTGGCCTCATCAAGGCGAACATCACCGCACGCATCGCGTTCGCCGTGGCATCCTCCATAGACTCGCGAACAATCTTGGATGGCGTGGGTGCAGAACGGCTCCTCGGCCGTGGCGACATGCTCTTCACGTCTGCGGAGCTCTCCAAACCCAAGCGTCTCCAGGGCTGCTTTGTCTCCGATCAGGAAATCCAGCGCATCGTCGAGTGTCTCCAAGAGCGGGGCGGCAACGCGGAGTACGATGATGAGGTGACCGAGAAACCGATCGTCGCGTTCAAGAACGGCGGCGGGGACGAGGCGGAGGATGATTTGCTAGCCGACGCGAAGGACGTGATTCTGCAAGCCGGCAAAGCATCGGCATCACTGCTCCAACGCCGGCTCAAGGTGGGCTATGCACGCGCCGCCCGCATCCTGGATATCTTGGAGGAACAAGGATTCATCGGCCCCGCTGATGGTGCAAAACCGCGAGAGGTGTTTGGGGAACAAGCGGATACCCACACCCGCCCCGCAGAGCCCGATGGGCGACGTGGGGGATCGGAACGGGTGGCCGCGTTTGCCCCGCAAAGCCCATCGGGCGACGTGAGGGGCAGTGCAAATGAGGAGGACGCGGAGGAAGAAGAGGATGCCCATGAAGAAGATGAAGATGCTGCGGAAGATACGCAGGAAGAGGATGTGGATGGCGCGGATGAGGACGGAGTTGATGAGGACGATACGGCATGGGAAGATGAGAATGAAGAAGAAGCAGATGCACGGCAACGATAACGTATGCAGCGTCCCCTCCCGCTCTACGACACGCCCACGGTATTCCGACGCGCCACGGCAATCATCGTCGTCGCGCTCATCCTGGGGCTCCTGGGCTACCGTATTCTGGAGATGCGAACGCCCCCAACACTCACCATCGTCACGCCCGCCGATGAGCTGGCAACTTCAAGCCGCATCGTGACCATCGTGGGGCAGACAGAACCAGGCGCCACCGTGCTCATCAACGGCTCCACACTGGCACCGGACACGCACGGCGCGTTTGAAACCGATGTCGTTCTCCTCCCGGGCGTCAACACCATCACCATTGAAGCGCGCCGCCAACACAGCGGCACCGCCCGCATCGAACGCATCATCCACGTCCAACACAACAACGCCCCGCTTGCGCTTCAGTAGCCATGCACCGCCAAACCACCCCCGGGCACCATGTCCGGGGGTGGTTTATTTCTAACATTGTTCTCCTCATTGATTGCATGTCGATCATGAACACCCGCACACTGCTGAACCCACATCAAGCGCTAACCCGTACGGGCTAGCATGCGCGTCCTCGCGTGGTACAGTGAGAGTACTTTTTTCGTGTCATGTGAGTATCTATGGCAAAAGCAACCTCCACACCCGTGAATGAGCGCTCGATGGCGGCGCTCGCAGCGATATCGCAAATCAAGGAACGTTTCGGTGACGGAGCGATCATGAAGTTGGGCGAGGCCAAGAAGATGGAAATCGAGACAATCCCCACGGGCTGCTTCTCGTTGGACGAAGCGCTGGGCGTTGGCGGATTCCCCCGGGGGCGCATCGTGGAGGTGTTTGGCCCGGAGTCCTCTGGCAAAACGACGCTCTCACTCCATGTCGTGGCAGAGGCGCAACGCATGGGCGGCATCGTGGCGTTCGTGGATGCGGAGCACGCGCTGGATCCGGAGTACGCAGCAAAAATCGGCGTGAACATCCAGGAGCTCCTCATCAGCCAGCCGGACACCGGCGAGCAAGCACTGGATATCGTAGAGACGCTCGTCCGCTCTGCTGGCATTGACGTCATCGTCATCGACTCTGTTGCCGCACTCGTACCAAAAGCGGAGATCGAGGGCGAGATGGGCGATCACCACATGGGTCTCCAGGCGCGGCTCATGTCCCAAGCGCTCCGCAAGCTCGCAGGCCTCGTGTCCAAAACGGGAACATGCGTCATCTTCATCAACCAGACGCGCATGAAGATTGGCGTGGTGTTCGGCAACCCGGAAACCACCACCGGCGGCACCGCACTAAAATTCTACGCATCCATTCGCGTCGAAGTGCGCCGATCCGCGCAGATCAAACAGGGTGACCGCACCATCGGAAACCAGGTGAAGGTGAAAATCGTCAAAAACAAAGTCGCGCCGCCGTTCCGCGCGTGCACCTTCGACATCATGTACAACGAGGGCATGTCCATCACCGGCGATCTCCTGGATCGCGGCGTGGAAGAGAACGTGGTCATCAAGCGCGGCAACTCCTACGCGTTCGGCGAGGAGAAGCTGGGCATGGGCCGCGAGCAGGCACGCATGTTCCTCATGGCAAACCCCCCAATCACCCGCGCAATCCGCATCGCCCTCACGGACGCTGTCGCCGCGAAGGGCGACCCCGACAAGCCAAAAGTCCGCTCCGGCACCGATACCGGTACTGGCACGGAAAACGCCGAGGAGTTCGAGCCCGCAGAGGCAATGGCGTAAATAGCATCATCACAAACGCCCTCCACACGGAGGGTGTTTGTTGTTGCATTCGTGCGCTACAAACGCTCAAACAGGAGGCGAAAAATGCGCTCATGGAAACGGGCGATACGTTCATTTTCTATGATGAGCGCGATTTCGCCTTCATAGTCCACCGTGGCGACCGTGTTCCCATACACGAGGAGCGCAACATTGTACTCAAATGGATCATCGCCCTTGGGTACCATCTTAGAATAGCATTCGATACGACGCTGATGCGGCGCGGTGCGAAGCGCAGCATTCGTGATAACAAACTGCTCAATCTTCGCCGCTGTCCGCTTTGCACGATACTCCTTAGGAACAAATCGCTCTGCATCAAGCCGCGGTGAACGAGAACTGTACCGATAGAAGATGCCGCCGTTCGGCAGCTTGGCAGTGAGGTCTTCCAGCACGGAACGGAGCCCTTTTGCGCCCGTTAGCACCCGCACTGACGGCGCGACACCACTCGCCGCGTGCTGCTGCTCCAGAGCGGTGACTGCGCGCTCAAATGCCTGCGCACGCTCAACGAATAGCTCGTGGAGCCTCGCCGGCGCACTCGCCGCATAGTGTGTGCGCTTCCCTTTCGTGAGCGGGGTCACCAATCCGCGCTCCGCAAGCGTACCGAGGAGCTGGTACACCTGCGGACGGTGCAACTTCGCACGCCGCGCAATCTCCGCAACCGTCGCATCCCCGACAAGAAGCGCAAGATACACCGCCCCCTCTTCCCGAGAGAGTCCTGCCTGTTCAAGTACTGCTGGCTCTATTTGTGTCATAAAACGTTACACATTTTTATATATCAATAGAACCATATTTAATTGAAAATTGGTAGCGTGCAGGAAAATCGTATCAATTTTCTTCAATTCAATCCCCTCTATCGCCACGGGCGCTGTATCGTGGCAATAGTACCTTCACAACCGACAGCAGGAGAAAAATCATGTTTGGACGATGTCCGAATTGTGGCCATGAAGGACTTCTCGACACATGCAACGGAGGAGACTCGGAGCACTGTGCGGCGTGCGGACACAACCTCACTCAAGATAAAAGTGCCCGCATCATGCATCCACCTGGTTCCAAAGGTCCTTACGGCGGCTCTTCTGGATGGGAACATGACGACAGCGATCACTGGTTTTGGCATGGGCTCAACTACCGCCGGTAGACACCAAACAAATCACGGAGAACGCCAATGCGCCCACGATGCCCCAATGGTAAGCACAAAGGCCCCATCCAGCAGTTCACGGAAATCTGCCTGGCATGCGGACACAACGTCTACGAGACGGATGCGGAGCATGAACAGCATCTCGACGAAGAACTACGACAACAAGGACGAGATGGCCGCACCATACGCATTCGCGCCAAGGAAGCGCGACTGCGGAGAAGGTGACCATGCAACGCCATGACGATCCTACCCATATCGCCACGATTGCCGTGCCGTCCGGATGCATCCTCGTGGTGTGCAAGCCAAAAATCTTCGCTGGCGGATTCCACACCGGAACGGAGGATGCAACGTACGAGGAAGGCACCAACGCACGGGTCGAGCTTCCGTGGGACAAATATGAAATCCTCCATGACGGCGAACATGTCATCGTGGAGCGCTTTCTCAGCGAAACCAAACGCGGCATCCGGGTCCAAAATGTCCGCATCACCAATGTGGACGGTAAGGCGGTAGAGAAAGCACTCGAAATCGAAGGACTTGAACTTGAGTGGGACTACTGATCGGAGGAACAATGCACTGCACGAACTGCGGCGTGAAATACGAAACCGATACCTGGCCGCGCACCTGCGTTGCCTGCGGGCACACCGCGTACCGTAATCCGATTCCCGTGGTGGTGATCATCCAGCCCATCGATGACGGCGTGCTGGTCATCAGGCGCGGCATCGAGCCCGAACGCGGCAAGCTCGCGCTGCCCGGTGGGTATCTCGATTGGGGCGAAACCTGGCAGCAAGGCGCCGTGCGCGAACTTGCGGAAGAAACCGGCATGATTGTTGTGCCCGAGCGCGTTACGCTCTTTGACGCGGTGAGCACGCCAGACGGTTTGAAAGTTATCCTGTTCGCCCTCATGCCGCGCGTGAGTGCCGATACGCTACCGCCATTTGCTGCCACCGCAGAAACGCTCGAGCGCACTGTCATCAATCACGTTGCGTCACTTGCGTTCCCCATGCATACACGCGTGGTCGCGCGATATTTTCAGCAGGAACCACCGCCAAGCACCATGCGAGTGGGAAGACAGCACGAGACCGTGACCCGAAAAACCGCATCCGCGTGATCGGGTATGAATTCTGGTGCGCTCGCACTGTTCCAGCTCCGTACATACCACGACACCCCGCTCGTTATGAGCGGGGTGTATACCGTGGTGGTGTTCGACCGTCCTTAGAAGGACGAGCGTTCCTCGCGCGGGCGCGCGACGTTCACCTTGAGAGCGCGACCGTCGAGCTCCTTGCCGTCCCACATGGAGACAGCGGCCTGGGCGTCAGCATCGTCATCAAAAGAGACGAAGCCGAACCCGCGGGAGCGACCCGTGTCGCGATCCATGACGACCTCCGCAGCCGTGAGGGACGAACCTGCCTGCTCGAAAGCAGCGCGAAGCTCGTTATCCCCCGTGGAGTACGGAAGGTTTCCAATGTAGAGTTTGGTCATAGTATGGATGTGTTAATGAGTAGGCCGACCTAACGTTTGACTTCTGGGCCACGTCAAACTGACGGACCACTCTTCACACCCACTACTGAGAAGCTTCACGATATCCTACTGCCCGGACATCAGCACGCGTTCGTGCCACCTGTACCGAATATCTATAGTACCATACCCACAGGAATTGTCAAGCCCCCCATGACCTCGCGTGCATAATGCCTAAAAATACACTCAACAAAGAGAAAATCGCAGCAGGATATCTGCTGCGGTTCTCGATTACACGCCGGGTGTGGTGCGGTTACGTTCACTCAACAAACACCTTGAGGTGTAGGGAGTGCGCCAGGTGGCGGAGCTTCCGGAGCGCCTTTGACTCGAGCACTCGGATGCGCTCTTTGGTCAACTCGAGGTCCTGCCCAACTTCTTCAAGCGTGCGTCCTCGATAGAAACGTTCTCGTACGATGTACTCCCCGCGACGCGACGACAACGTAGAGAGCGCCTGCTCGAGTACGCAGTGGAGCTCGTGCGCGTCATACAGGCGTTCCGTATCGTACGTCGTATGCCGCCCCGTCACCATGTCCTGCGCATCTACGAGCACGGTGCGACGCTCGAACGACAACGGGCGATCCGTGCGACGCAGTTGTCCAAAGAGCACCTCACGGTCACTTGCGTTCGACCGTTCGCTCTGGCGGAGTAACTCGCGTACGCCATCCTCCCGGATGCGCAAGCGGAGGTACAAATCCGACGCAAGCTCTGGCGCCACCTGCGCGAGACATGCGAGGTAGCGATCGGATGAGCTGCGATGGTGCCGCTTTCCGCGCGCGAGATACGAGAGGAGGTAGTCGCCGGACCCTACAAACAGCGGCGGGCACATGAACATCATGCGCCGCATGCGTGCGTACGATGGCGGGTGTGCGAGGTCGAACGCACGGTTCGAACGCAGCACACGCCGCACCTGCAGCGGGTTTGCCGGGTCGAGTGTCGCTCGCCCGATGCCGCCTGCGTACCGCGTCGTCGTATGCACGGTGACGTGCTCGATCTCCAGTGCGATCGGCTTGCGCTGCGCGGCGGCACGCAGTCGGTCTGCCATCGCCACATCACGGTGCGCGAACTCAAGCCGCACGCGCTCGTTCCTGCGGGCACTCCCCGCGACACTCCCGTCTTCCACTGCGCCACCTCCTACGTTGGAAAGGAACAGCAGGCCGCTGCCACCGTACCATTGCAGCGATACCACGTCAATCTACTCTGCCCGCAATGCCTCCATGGGAGACTTCTTGGCTGCTTGGGATGCGGGATAGAAACCGAAAACGATACCAATCGTAGCAGAGACAGCCAGGCCAACGAGCGTCGCGCCCAGCGGGAAGTGGTACGTCCATCCGGCAGCGACCGTGCGCGAGAGGACGAGTGCGATGATGAATGCTAATGACGTGCCGAGGATGACACCGATCGCCCCGCCGATGGTGGTGAGCGCAATGGACTCCAGGAGGAACTGGAGACGAATATCGCGCCCACGCGCACCCAGCGCCTTGCGCAATCCGATTTCGCGCGTGCGTTCCGTTACCGCTACGAGCATGATGTTCATGATGCCGATGCCGCCCACCACCAGCGCGATGGCGGCAATGGACGTGAGGAGTGCGGTGAGTGCGGTGCCGATGACCCCGATGCGCTCCACCGCGTCATCCTGCGTCATGACATGGAAATCATCTTTCTCCGGATCCGTGATGTCGTGCTGCTCCCGCAACGTGAGCGTGATCTCCCGCGCCACGCGGGCCACATCCGCACCCGGCGCTGCACGCGCGGCAATGAAATGATAGTAATTAATACCCAGCAGATACGCCTGCGCAGATGTGACTGGCACCACTACCAGATCATCATACGGGATGAAACTCGCCGCGCCTTTGCGTTCAAGCACGCCGATCACGCGGAATGGACGACCCTTGATGGTCACCTGCTCGCCCACGGCATCGGATGGCCCGAACAGCTCATCGCGCACCTCTGCGCCGATGACCGCAACGCTTGCGCGACGCTCCACATCATCTGCGGTGAAAAACAATCCTTCTGCAAGTGCAACATCAAGAATCACGTCGAACTCCTCCGTCGCGCCACGAATTTGTCCGCGCACCGTCTCATTCCTGTATTGCACGGGCGCAACGTGCGCAACCATTGGTGTCACGGACGCGATGCCCTGGACGTACTCGGACCGTCGCAGCGCGGCGACATCACGCCGCGTGAGAGAATCCGTGAATAGCTCTGCGAAATCCGCCGGTCCCTTGGGCTCGCGTCCGGGTTCGATGAAAATCGTCTCCGCACCAAACGCGCTCACCTGGTCCAGGATGAGGTTCTGTGCGCCTTGCCCGACAGCGGTCACCAGCATGATCGCCGCGACGCCGATCACGATACCCAGAATGGTGAGCGCGGTGCGGCGCTTGGTCCGCGCAAGCGCACTGAGCGCGGTGCGGAACGTGTGGCGAAGACGCAAGGGGGTCATAGGAAGCTGCAAGCTATTCGGATGAGATCACGGATATTCTTTGCGGTTCTTCCAACTTTCCTGTCGGTTATAACCCCATCTCATCCCCTCCCTCCCCGCGTCCTCGGGGGGAGGGAGGGGTGGGGCGAAATCGCACCATCGCACAGCCATGCATAGCCACCTCTCCCCCTCCCCCTTGGGTACAGCGGGGAGGGGGAGGCCAGGAACATGTGCTCACCGGGTGAACTGAGCGGCGGTACGACGCTGGGCGACGCGCGTGTCGGACTCGAGATGGCCATCATGCAGGCGCAGGATGCGCTGCGCGTGCTCGGCTGTGGCCTGCTCGTGCGTAATGAGCATGATGGTGTGCCCGTCCGCATGCAGCTGTTCCAGAAGCTCCATCACCTGCCGGCCGGAGGCGCTGTCGAGGTTGCCTGTTGGCTCATCTGCAAAGATGATCTGCGGATCGCGCGCAAGTGCGCGGGCGATGGCGACGCGCTGCTGCTCCCCGCCGGAAAGCTGTGCGCGGGTGTGCTCCATCCGCTGCATGAGCCCCACGCGCGCAACGGCACGCTCGATAATCGCAGGCCATTCGCGCTCTGGGACGTTCGAGTAGAGGAGCGGAAGCTGCACGTTCTCGCGTACGGTCGCACGCGGAAGCAGATTGAACTGCTGGAAGATGAATCCGATGCGCTCATTGCGTAATCGCGCCAACACATCATCGTCCAGCTCCGCCACCGATGCGCCATCCAGGACGTACGAACCGCTCGTCGGGCGATCCAGAAGCCCGAGGATGTGGAGGAATGTGGATTTCCCAGACCCCGACGGGCCCATCACCGCAACATACTCCCCGCGCTCCACCGCGCACGAAACCCCGGCAAGCGCCGGGGTTGCCGCTGCACCCTCGCCGTATATCTTCGTGAGGTCCGCGATCTGGATGAGCGCCATAGCTATTCCACGTCGAACGAGCGTACGATCGTGTCGCCCGCATCCAGCCCATCCACGATTTCTATAAATCCATCTGAACCCCGCAGTCCCACGGAAACCGGCACTTCCTCAACCCAATCACCACGGAGCACACGCACCAGTACAATGCCCTCGCGCCGGATGATGGCGCGCTGCGGAATCGCAAGGACGCGCATGCGTTGATCCACGGCAATCGTGACATCCGCCGTCATGCCTGCGCGTATCCGATCATCCGTCTCGTCAAAAACGAGCGTCGTTTTGTACGTTGGCACTCCTTCAACCAGTGTCGCCGCGGGATCAATCGAGACGAGCGTTGTGCGAAACACCTCCTCCGACCCGTACGCATCCAGCGTGACCGACGCCATTTGCCCCACCGCAAGACCCGCAAGGTCTACCTCTGGAATGTTCGCGGTGATTTCGAATGCAGCGTCTGCGAGAATAGTCACCAGCGGCGCGCCAACGGTTGCGATCGCTCCCGCGTTTGCATCCACCACCGATGCCACGCCTCCAAACGGAGCACGGAGCACCGTCTTTGCGAGGTCCGCATCCACACGCGCCACACGCGCGTTCGCAGCAGCAACCGCCGCCTCCTGCACCGCAATCGTTTCTGGCGTTGCCGCTGCCCGAGCGAGCGCCAGCGCTGCATCCGCCGCCACCAACGCATTGCGTGCGATCGTCACGTCTGCCTGCGCGGCTGCGACTGCGTTGTGATTCGTCACGCGCTGAAGCGCAATGTCCTGGATCTGATCATCCACTGCCGCCTGCACCGTATCAATATTCGCACGCGCCGTACCGATGTTCGCCTTATACGCGGTGATGGTCGCTTGATTGATGTTCGACGCTGCATTCACCGCAGCGGACGCGCGCTCCAGGAACGAACGAATGGTGCTCGCGTCCGCCGTCATGATTGCGAGCATCGCATCCAACTCAGAATCGCCAATGCTCTCAAGCGTCGCCGTACGCGACGGCCACCGTTGCAGGACAACCTCAACGCCACGCCGGTCGCGCTCCGCGTCAATTTCCGCCTGCATATCGGCGGTTTGAAACGTGAGTTGCGGATTGTCCGTCGCATCGTTCATGAAAAGCTCGTCCGTCTGCTTGCGCACCGCATCGTCTGCTTTTGTGTACGCATCGCGTAGCACATTCGGCGCGCTGTCGTAGTGTGCGGCGAGGTCTGCATTCGCCTTTGCGATGACGTTCGCCAGCGTTCCCTCGGCATCCGCAAGCGACCGCTGTGCGTTCTCGCGGCTCGCCTCCTTCACGCGTAGCTCTTCCGTCCGTGTCCCGATGCGTAACGCCGCAAGCTCCGCATGTTCTGCTGCTGCAGCGGCCTCTTCCTGCGCCCGCGCCGCAAAGAGGTCGGCTTGCTCCAGCGTGACCAGCACGGCGCCGGCAGCAACCCGATCGCCCACAGCAACCGCGACCCGCGCAATGCGGCCGCTCACTGAAAATGCAAGCGCAACCGTATCCGCGGCCTCAACGGTTCCGGTCGTCGCCACCTCCCGCACCACATCGCGCGGCGCCACCAAGAACGTATCGTACGCCGGTGCCTCGCTCCCGCGCTGCGCTACCACAATCCATGCTGTCCCCGCGATACACGCAAGGACAGCAATAAAAAACCAGGGTTTTCGATACCATACCGTCATATGCCCTCTATAATGCAACACGGATACGCGCCAGCAAGCCCGGGGGCTAGAGGCCAAGGATGTCGCTGTTGGATAGCATCGTAAACATCCGCGGAAGCGTGGCGACGAGCCCAATGAGCGGCAGCACCACGATGATAATGGTGAGCACAAGCCGAATGTACGCGGCTCGCCGCATACGATCCAATGACCGTTGGATTTCGTCAATCTTCTCCGTGAGCGCATCAAGCCGAACGTCCACACTCTCCTGCGATTCGCTAGCCATAGCGTTTCTCCTGCACGCTCAATGTTCAACGCTCTCCTAGCGTACCACATGCTATACTGGTTCCATCATTCATCATTGTAGCCATCTGCCCTATGTGCAGCATGTTTACCTGCGAGCACGGCGGCCCGTGCAGCGGAAAGTGCGTTGATCTCGCGCTCCTCGTGCTCCGTGTCGTCGCTGCCGCGATCTTCATCTTCCATGGGTACGGCAAGCTCTTCGGCGCGCCAGGTATCGAGGGCGTGACGGGATTCTTCGGATCGTTGGGCGTCCCCGCCGCAGGGATTGCCGCATGGGTTGTTGCGCTCCTGGAGTTTGCGGGAGGGATCGGGCTGCTCCTGGGCATCCTCGTCCGGCCGCTCGCCGCGCTCTTCGCCATCGAGATGGCCACCGCGTTCTTCTTGGTGAGCCGCGCGCTCCCGAAGGGCGACCTGGAGCTCGCACTCTTTGGCATCTCGCTCGCGCTGGCATTGGCCGGCGGTGGCGCGTTCGCGCTCATGCGCGGGAAATCGAAAGCCATGCATAACGGAAAGGAAATGGCAGGATAGTTGCAGACAATTCCCGTACGACACGACACCACCGGACACGCGTCCGGTGGTGTCGTGTGATGGATGCAGTGCACTATTTCGCCAACCCCTTGAGCGCGAGATGGACGAGCATGAGGACGATGCTGAAGAGGAGCGCCCATCCAAATCCCGCCACATAAAACCCTGGAACGATTGCCGCTGCGAGCAGGACGAGGAATGCGTTGATGACAAAGACGAACAGCCCCAGCGTTACCACCGTCACCGGCAGCGTCAGCAGCACAAGGAGCGGCCGCAGAACCGCATTCACAATACCCAGAATGAGCGCGGCAATGAGCGCTGCAATGGCACCCTCAACACGCACGCCTGGTAGGACGTACGCCGCAATGCCGATCGCAATCGTGTAGATAATCCATTGGATGAGGAAGTTCATATATGCTCAATGTATCATACTGTTTCGGAAGAAACGATGAAGAATCCACTCCTTGAGAATACCACGTCCGTCGTGCTGCTGCGGCATGGTACGATGCAGTCAGAAGAACGTCGGGCATCTCGCTGATCGCTGTGAGTACCTCGGCATTATTCCTGTACACTTTTCCTGCAGCTCGGAAATCGCAGCTCGCGCCTTTCTATGACGCTCACCTGTTACGGTGCCGCTGGCGGTGTGACTGGCTCCAAGCACCTTGTTACCACCGAACGTGCGACGGTGCTGCTCGATTGCGGCATGTTCCAAGGACCGGATGCGGACGGGCGCAATCGCACGCTGCCGTTTTCGCCGCGTGATGTTGACGCGGTGGTGATCTCCCACGCCCACGCAGACCATACGGGAATGCTCCCCGTGCTTGTCCGTGACGGATTCCGCGGGCGCGTGTACGCGACGGCGGCCACACGGGATATCATGCGGCTCATTCTCTTGGACGCGGCGATGATCGCGGCGGAGGACGCGCTGTTTCGCAAGCGGCGCGCGTTGGGCGATCCCGAGGATTGGAAACCGACGATGACGCCGGAGGACGTCGAACGCGCCATGGAGCGCGTGGATGCGATCCCGTACGCACACGAAAGCAACGCGTGGCACGACATCGCGGATGGCATTGCGCTCAAATGTTACGACGCAGGCCACATCTTGGGTTCGGCGGTCCCCGTCCTTCGCCTCTCCCCCGATCACACGCTCTGTTTCTCTGGCGACCTTGGCGCGGCAGACGTCCCCATTCTGCGTAACCCCGAGGTGCCTCTGGAGCCGTGCGATGTGCTCCTATGCGAAACGACGTACGGCGATCGCGCGCACCCCTCGTTCCCCGGCGCCACGGACGCGCTGGCGGATGCCGTGTCACGTGGCGCGGCACGCGGCGGTACCATCGTGATCCCCGCGTTCTCACTGGGCCGCACGCAACTCCTCATCTACCTCCTCCACCAGCTAGCGGATGCCGGTCGTATCCCGCGCATTCCCATCGTGGTGGACTCCCCGCTTGCAAGCGAGCTCACCACCGTGTACGCGCAATACCGCGATGCGTACGATGCCGAGTCCCGCAGTGATTTCCCGGGCGCGCAGCATGTCCCGCTTGCATTTGAAAACCTCCGCTTCACGCATACCCGTGACGAATCCAAGGCGCTCAACAGCGCCAGCGGACCGATGGTAATCATCTCCGCCTCCGGCATGATGACGAACGGCCGCATCGTCCACCACCTGCGCCACACGATTGCCGATCCACGCAACATGGTACTCATTACCGGTTTTCAAGCCAAGGGGACCACCGGCCGGCGCATCCAGGACGGTGCCAAGGAGGTCACGCTCCACGGCGAGTCGTACCCCGTACGCGCCGAGGTAGTTGCGTTCGACGCGTTCTCCGCACACGCAGACCAGCCACAACTCCTCGCCTGGGCTGACCGCGTCCCCGGCGTCCGACATGCTGTCCTGGTGCACGGCGAGGACGACGCGCGTGCGGCATTCGCCGCCCAACTCGCGGAGCGCCACCCCGCTTGGCGCGTGGATCGGCCACTGGAGGGGCAACCCATTTCGTTCACTTGACCTTCGCGGCAACTTCTGCTACGCTTCCACTAGTACTTTGAACATCCACTCCGCTGAAAGGAGCGACTCGTGGAAATCGTGTACCTATTCGTTGGCAAGGGCATCATCTGGTCCGTCGCATGGCTCCTCCTGGGCTGGGTCATGCTCCGCCTCACCGGTGTTGTTTTGGACTCCATCGAGAAGACGCCGCACGACGACAGCGAGCCACTCGAATGGTTCGATGCGTTCGGCACGTTCGTCGAGCGCACATGGATCGGAACAACCATTCGGTGGATCGAGGCACACGGGGACGTCATTCCGACCCTGATGTGGCTTGCCATCGGCCCAATCGTGGGCACGCCCCTGATCGCCCTCAGCATGTTCGAGGCATATTGCGTCCACCCCATCCGCCGACGCATCCGCGCACGCATGATGGGAAAAACTCCACCAACGCCCGCCGCATGACGCGCACCACACACCCCGCCGGATTGCTCCGGCGGGGTTACTCGTGCTCCAGCAGATGTTCTCGTTGCGTGATACGCCATTTTCCGGGTGCAAGATCGGACGGGAGCATGATGGTGCCGATGCGGATGCGGACGAGACGCGCGACATCAATGCCGGCGGAGGCGCACAGCGAGCGCACCTCGCGCTTGGCGCCCTCGCGCACAATCACATGGACGTTCCCGCCAATGGTGGTGACGCGGTCGGGGCGCGCGTGGCGTTTGCCGTGCACCATCGCGCCGCCGCGGAGTGCTGCGATCTGTCCGTACGTGGGACGTGACGCGGGATAGACGACGTACTCCTTCTCCACGCGGTTGCGCGGGTGCATGAGCCGCTCGATGAAATCACCGTCATCCGTCAACAGCAGAAGACCTTCGGAATCCTTATCCAACCGCCCGGCGTACCGGAGCGTGTGGTACTGCTTGGGGAGGAGATCGTAAATGGTCTGACGTCCGCGCTCGTCCGACCGCGTTGTCACGAACCCCGCGGGTTTGTGGAAGAGGAGGTAGGTGTACGACTGCGGCAACACGACGCGCTTGCCGGATACTTCCACCACGTCTGTCACGGGATCCACAGACATACCAATGGCTGCACGGCGGCCATTGACCGTCACGCGGCCGGCCGCGATCAGCTCTTCCGCCTTGCGCCGCGAGACCACACCCGCGCGCGCGATGAATTTGTGGATGCGTTCCATAGCTCTGTCCAGTTACCACTCATGACACTATCGCTACACGCCGCCCCCATACCGCTGGCGAAACGTCTGCGCAGCGCCGTGATCCGTATCCGACGCGGGACGTCCCAGGTCCGGGAGCACGTCCGCGATCGCATTCCAGCGCTCCGCAATCTGCGCAAGATCTTGCTGCGCACAAGAAAATCGAATGCTCTGCTCATGTACCTCCGCACCCAGCTCCGCAAGGCGCTGCAGCGTTTCCGCGTCCAACGCATCACGCACGGGCTCCGCGAATCTCGTGGATTGATAGTGAAATCCCCAAAATCCCGATGACATCGTGTTGTATCCTTTGCGACGAAGCGTACGTACGGCCTGTCGGACTTGCGGCTCTACGCTCTCCACAAATGCGCCCATCGACCATTCTTCCGGTGTCGGCTTCGGATCGCGCGCAATGCGTGCACCATGCTCAATCCGCATCGCATCATGCACGGAACGTCGCAACCGCTCGGTTGCAATGGAAGCATCCACCTCGCGATCCGTCATGCCGCCCCGCGTGGTCAACCATGCGCGCACCGCGGCTACCCGCTTCGCATCATCGCTCGCAAGCGCCTCATCCACGGCGTCAATGTTCGTGAAATCGTCGCCTGCTTCCGTGGGCTGCGGCGGCCGATCGTATTTCGTCATACGCCATCCTCCTGGGACGGGCACGAGCGTGACCGGTGTCACGCTCGCTCCACGTACTCGCCGGTCTCCGTGTTGATAATCACCTTCTCGCCTTGCTTGATGAAGAGCGGGACACGCGCGGTTTTGCCGGTTTCGAGTGTCACTTCCTTGGTGACGTTGCCACCCGCAGTGTCGCCCTTCGCCGCCTCGTACGCCTCCGCCACCGCGAGCGTCACCTTCTTGGGCAGCTCAACGGCAATCGGCGCTCCGTCGTGGAGGATGACATGCACCTCCAATCCTTCCGTCAGGTACCCTGCGTCCTCACCCACGAGATCGCGTGACACCATCACCTGCTCAAACGTCTCGCCGTGCATGAACGTGTACCCCATGGGATCCGCGTAGAGGAACTGCATCTTCGGGCGCTCCACCTCCGCAAACTCCACCTGCTCGCCTGCCTTGAACGTCTGCTCCACGGTCTTGCTTGACGCGATATCCTTCAGCCGCACGCGCACAAACGAGGACCCCTTGCCGGGGTTGACGTGCTGGAAGTACGTCACGACGGAGAGTCCACCCTTGAACTTGAGCACCGTTCCTTTCGAGATGTCATTGATAGAAAACATACGCGAGAGTCGCACGCAGGGGGAAGCAACGCGGGAATGCTAGCTTGAGCGTATCCGCCTGCCGCGTGCGCGTCAAGATGTGCGCGCGGACCGCTCGACACGCTTCCGCGCGGCGGAGGAAAGGATGGCCTTACGGATGCGCACGTTCTCCGGCGTCACCTCCACCAGCTCATCATCGCCGATGAATGCGATTGCATCCTCCAACCCCATCGTCCGCGGCACGTCCAATCGCACTGCCTCACCATCGCCCTTCGAGCGCATGTTGGACAGTCGCTTTTCCTTGCAGACGTTCACCTCAATATCGTCCTGTTTCGCGTTGGCGCCCACCACCATCCCCTCGTACACCGCCACCGCAGATCCCCAGAACAGCTGCCCGCGTTCCTGTGCGTTGCCCAAACCGTACGCGCACGTCGTACCGGCCTCGAATGCGATGAGCGAGCCGCCTCCGCGCGTCTCGAATGTACCGTACCACGGCGCATACCCCTCTATGATGCTCGCCATGACACCAAATCCCTTGGTCTTCGTGAGGAAGGTGTTACGGAACCCGATGAGCCCGCGCGTGGGGATGGTGAACTCGAGCGTGGTTATCCCATGCTCCGCGCGCATATCCGCCAGCTCACCGCGGCGCTTGCCCAGCTCTTCAATGATTGCACCCGCGTACTGCTCCGGCGTCTCGATGGTCACGCGCTCGTACGGTTCCTGCAGCACGCCATCCACGTCCTTCGTTACCACCTTGGGACGCGAGACCTCCAATTCGTATCCTTCGCGGCGCATCGTCTCAATGAGGATCGCCAGGTGCAGCTCGCCGCGGCCTGCCACGCGCCACTTCCCTTCGCCAAGCCGCGTCACACGCAGCGCGACATCCCGCTCAAGCTCATGATCGAGGCGCTCCTCAATGTTGCGCGAAGTAGAATACTTGCCCTCGCGCCCCGCAAACGGGGACGTATTGACGCCGAAGGTCATCTCAATCGTCGGTTCCTCGATGGTGACCACGGCCAACGGTGTGGGATCTGCGGGATCCGAAATCGTATCGCCGATCTGCACATCCGGCACGCCCGCAACCGCAACGATATCACCGGCGGTGACGGTGTCCACCGCAATACGATCAAGCCCCTCGAACGTCATCACCGCGCTCACGCGCGCTGATGTAATGGTGCCATCGCGCGCGATACGCACGATCGGCGAACCAACCGCGAGCGTCCCGGCGGAAAGCCGTCCAATCGCAAGCCGTCCCTTGTACGAATCGCTCGCCGTGCTCACCACCGCAAGCTTCGCCGGCGCAGATGCGTCTGCAGCCGAGGGCGGAATCTCGCGCATGATAGTTGCGAAAAGCGGCTCCACGGATGTCATCGTACTCAAATCCGCTGTGAGACCTGCAACGCCCTGCTTGCCGGACGCGTACACCACGGGAAAATCCGCCTGCGCGTCTGATGCGCCAAGCTCCACGAACAAATCGAACGTCTCGTTCAGCGCTTCGTCGGGCCGCGCGCCGTCCTTGTCAATCTTATTGATCACAACGATCACGCGATGGCCGGAGCGCAGCGCGTGCTTGAGCACGAACCGCGTCTGCGGCATCGGCCCCTCCTTTGCGTCCACCAGCAAGAGACAGCCATCTACCATGCGCATGATGCGCTCCACCTCGCCGCCAAAATCCGCGTGACCTGGCGTGTCCACGATGCAAATCTTCGTATCGCCGTACCGTACCGATGCGTTCTTCGCAAAAATGGTGATGCCGCGCTCACGCTCCAGCTCATTGCTGTCCATGATGAGCGTATCTTCCGCGTCACGGTGCAACGTGAACCCCGCCGACTGCTTCAGGAGCGCGTCGACGAGCGTGGTCTTCCCGTGGTCTACGTGAGCGATGATGGCGACGGTGCGAATATCCATACGAGTGTGCGGCGCGTATACCAGAAACGACGCCCCAAGGGCGCCGCAGCGCAAATGCTATGCGTTCTCACTGTACACCGACGTGATTTTGATGTCAAACCATGCGCTTACATCACGCGATTTTGCGGCTCCTTGCCCGCGAGCACGGCCAGGATGTTTTCTGCCGCGATGCGGGACATGGCCTGGCGTGCCTCGATGGTAGCAGAGGCGATGTGCGGCGTGAGGATAACGTTGGGCATGGCTTTGAGTTTCAGGTGGTCTTCCGGCAAACACGCAATGGACGGTTCACACTCAAAGACATCCAATGCTGCGCCGGCAAGCTGCTTCATAGCCAGTGCATCAATGAGCGCCTCCTCATCCACCACCGGCCCGCGCGAGGTGTTGATGAGGTACGCCGTGGGCTTCATGCGTGCGATGCGCTCCTCATTGATAAGGTGGTGCGTGGCGGGGAGGAGCGGGACATGGATGGAGACGACATCTGCCTCGCGGAGAAGATCGTCGAGCGCACGAAATTCTGCGTGATGCTCGTGCTCAAAAGCCGCATCGGTTTTGGGGTCGTTGTAGATGACGCGCATGCCCATGCCCTGCACGCAGCGCTGCGCGACTGCCGCGCCGATGCTCCCCAACCCCACGATACCCAGCGTCTTGCCTTTGATCTGTGGCCCCAGGAACAGGAACGGATCCCACCCCTTGTATCTGCCCGCCTTCGCGTATCGATCCGCCTCGCACACGCGGCGCATGAGCGCAAACATAAGCGCGACCGCGTGCTCCGCTACTGCGTCGGTCAAAACATCCGGCGTATTTGTCACTGCGATGCCGTGCTCTTTCGCCGCCGCAAGATCGATATTGTCATGTCCGACGGCGTAGTTGGCGACGATCTTCAGGTGCGGAGCACCTGCGGCAAGTACCGCGCTATCAATGGCATCGGTCAGAAGACATAGTAATGCTTCTGGCTGATGCTCACGCAGTGCCGCGATCAGCTCATCTTTGGTGATCCCGCGCTGCTCCGGATTGACAATCACCTCATGCCGCCGCGCACGCAATAACCGCAACCCCTCATCCGGAATGGCGCGCGTGACGTAGATGGTGGACATGGAAGAAGGCTACTAACTCCTGGCTGCTAGCAATAGCATATCCTGGAACAACAGTCGTCGCCATGTGCATGATGTTGACAGGGAATACATGCATTGCTACGGTTGCAGCGGAAACTTCCCAGGGAGGAAATGACGATGTCTGTGGCTGATCATTTCTGGTGTCTTGCATGCGGAGCGAAGGGTGACGGTGCGCTTCAAGCGCACGCGGCGGAGTGCATGGTGCTCCCGATTCGGGTCGAATCCGAAATTCCGCTCACGGTGTCGCTCGGCTTCCTCGGCCTCAAAGAAGATCAGAACATATACGCCGCAGATGCCGCGAAAATGCTCGCTGCATGCAGGAGCGAATTGTTTCGTCGTTGGCCGAACCGGTCCTTCCAGTTCATTCCGCTCGAAACACGACAATACCCCGCATCGCTTCCAGGCACCACACGCACGGTGACCACCGCGCTGCTCGCCATCGCGTAGCCGAATCACGAGCGCGAGGCGTAGGCACCATACACAACAGCATCCCCCGAACCAATCGGGGGATGCGTTTCTTTTTGTCTCTGACCCTCCCCCTCTCCGCGTCTGCGGGGAGAGGGGGAGTGGGAGGGGGAGAGGTGCGCATGGAGCGGGACCGAAAACAGTGCTATCAAATGGGGTACGCGCAACCATGCAACACCGGCACGTGTACCGCTGACCCCACTGGTCATACGTCAGACCTCCCCTCCCCCCTCAATCCCCCCTCCCCTTGGGTACAAGGAGAGGGGGGAGAATCAGAGAACGTGCCCGCACAGTCAAGGGAAGAACTAGAACTCCTATACCTTCCGCACGCGGAAGCGTGCGAGTGACTGGGGGGCGGGTAGTTTGGAGAGAATGCCGGTCTGCGCGCCCATGTTCCGGATGACGCCCTCGGCGTTCGCCATGGCCAAACGCAACGATGACGGCGCATCCCACCCATGTGCAAGACCGGAAACGAACGCGGAGCCAAACGCGTCGCCCGCGCCCGTTGCGTTCACCGCGCGCACGGAACGCGCGGGTGCAAACCACGTTGCGCCGCCAACACTCATAAAGGCACCCTGTTCACCATCGGTCATGAGCACATACCGCGCATCGCCAATGCTGCCGCCACCTACTGCGTCACGAAGTTTCTGAAGTGTGGCCGCGGGCTCATTGGTTTGCACGCCAGTCAGCACCTTTGCTTCTTCTCGATTCACATTGAACATCGCGGTCTTTGCGATAAGCGGCGCAAGTGCTTTCATGCCTGCGGCAAGCTCTGCGCTTCCTGGATTCCATGCAACCGCAATCCCGTGCGCGGCCGCGTGCGAAAAGATGCGCCGCGCCAACGCAAGATTGCCACCCAACGATGATACGTAAAACCATCGTGCCCGAAGTCGCTTCCAGGAGACATCCTTCGCATTGATGGCTGCGGCTGCACCACGGTGCGTCAAAATGGTGCGATGTCCGGCACCCGAGAGCAACACGACGGAGTACGCCGTGTGCTGTTTGCGGTCCTGCTGCACAAACTTCGCCGCAATGCCGCGCGAGGCGAACGTGGCCAGCACGTTTGCGCCACTGATATCATCCGCGCCAATGCGGCAGAGCGCAGCGGTACGCAGTCCCAATGCCGCGCACGTTGCCGCCGCGTTGGCCGCTCCGCCGCCCACCGCAAACGCCAATCGCTCCACCGGCACCTTCGCGCCCAGCGGCAGACACTGCTCCAACCCCGTGGGCGATGTCGCATCTTTCTGAATCTCCCACGCCCGCGATGACAGGAATACATCCTGCGTCGCCGCACCGATGGTCATGATGTCGTACATACACTCCATTAGCCCTTCCCCTTACTCCCAAAAACCGCGATGCGCTGTGTGACGATGCGCTGGATGGCATCGCGAGCCGGGGCCAGGAGCTTGCGAGGATCGAACACATCTTTTTGTTCTACGATGGTCTCACGAACTGCGGCCGTGAACGCGATGCGCAGATCTGTGTCGGTATTCACCTTACACACGCCGTTCGCGATCGCCTGCCGTACTTGCGTGTCGGGAATGCCTTGCGCCCCATCCAACCGCTGACAATCGCCCAACATGGAGCAGTACATGCGCGTCTCCCCCACCAGCTCATCAGGCACCGATGATGCGCCGTGCAGTACCAGCGGCGTTTTTTGCACCAACGCATGAATACGTTTGAGCCGCGGGATGTCCAATACAATATTCGTCACTGCCGCTTTGTGTGCCCCGTGCGCCGTGCCGATGGCAATGGCAAGGCTGTCACAACCCGTGCGCTCTACAAAATCCAGCGCCTGCTCCGGGATGGTATACGTCGCCTCGCGCGCTTCAACCGACACCAAATCCTCTGTCCCCGCGATCGCACCCAGCTCTGCCTCCACCATCACCCCTGCTGCGCGCGCCCAGCGCACCACTTTCGCGGTGTTGCGCACGTTCTCGTCGTACGAGAGCGATGAGCCATCGTACATAACACTCGTGTACCCCTGCTTGATCGCCGCGCGAACAACGTCCAAATCCTTCCCGTGATCCAAGTGAATAACGCACGGCACCGTCGCGCGCTGCGCCGCAGTGCTCATCATCGCTACCAGCTCTGCCATTCCCGCGTATTCAATCGCTCCCTCGCTGGTCTGCAGAATCACCGGCGCACGCTGTGCTTCTGCACCACGTACAATGCCCTGCAAAAGCTCCAAATTATTCACGTTGAACGCACCGATGGCATACTTGCCACGCAACGCTTTTTGCAGAAGCTGAAGGGGTTGTTTTGCGATCATAGATTACGAAACAATGCGGCAATCGCGATACCAAGCCACGCAACATTGAGAAAAAGCACTGGTTTCGTCCGATGCACAACCGCCTCAATGATTACTCCAAGTGCACCAAGGCCATTGAGGATCGCGTACGACAGTGCTGTTGCATTGATAACGCCAAAAATCGCCAACGTGTACGCCAGCAGGAACATCGCCGCCCCCGTCCACCCAAACCACGCAGCAGCGGTCGCCATGCTCTTCGGATAACACACCATGCCAGGTGCTGGAGACCTCATAGAACCCGTGCCGTCATGTGCACATGCCGCTTGAGCGCGCGGTCCATTTGCGTCTTGGTGAGGAGCCCGGGTGTGGGACCAACGGCGCCCACCACCGATGCAGCGTTGGCCGCGCCCCACCGCAGCGCCTCCGCAAGTGGCTTCCCGTACATCGTACCCGCCAGCACGCCCGCCGCGAAACCATCCCCCGCGCCCGTGGATTCCACCACCGTCGCAGGGAACGCGGGCAGGTGCCACCCATCGCCGCCATCAAACGCGTACGCGCCCTCCGAACCATCCGTCACGACCACGGCATCTGGTCCCAACTTCCAGAGCGCGGTGAGAAGATGCTTCGTATCGAGGCTATGCTTCTTCCCCAAAAGCTGATGACCCTCTTCGCGATTCACAAACAACACCGCTGTCGCCTTAAGAAGCGGTTTGAGCTTACGCGCGCCCGCGCGAATTTGCACCGCACCCGGATTAAAACCGATCTTCACCTGCGTCCGCGCGTGCAGTGCCGCCACATCATCGTAGAGCGATACAAAATCCTCCCCCATTTCCGAAAGGTAGAGCCACTTAGTTGCTGCAAGCCGCGGCAGCCGATAGGTACGCGGGTGCAGCACGCCCAGGATCGTCCGATCACCCTTGTAGCTGATAACCACGGAGTAGCTGGAGCGCCCGTGCCGCGAGGTCTTTACGTACGTCGTACGCACCCCTTCCTTGCGCAGGTGTGCGTAGGCAAGCATGCCAGTAGGATCGCTCCCCACGATGGAGTACACCGCGGTTTTCAGCTTCAACCGCGACAACGCGACTGCGACGTTTGGCGCAGACCCAGCAATTTGCGGTTCAAAATCCTTCACCGGAATCTTCGCGCCGTACTCGATGCAAAGCTTGCACGCGTGACTTTCTTCCAACGAACACTGGAGCGACGCGTCATCCAGCACGATGAACGTATCTAATTTAATGTCGCCAATGGTGATGAGAGCGTACATACCCTTAGCATAACACACCCCACCCGATGCGCGTCGGGAGGGGTGTGGAGCATCACGCACTACTCTATCGTTGGCGGTGGAGCGGCATCGTCTCCACTCTTGGGATGCCCCGCGTGTTCTTTCCGTCGCGTGCGCACCACATGGACGATGGCGGAGATGATGCCCGCGAGCACAAGGAGCGCGAGGATGGCTGCGCCGATGAGATTGATGAGCGCTCTCCGTACTGCTCCGGGATCGCGCGCGCCGAATGATACCTCCTGCCCTCCGTACGCGCCACCCAGACCAACATCAAGCGTGGTGTACATGCCCCCGCCGCCCATGCCGTCGAGGCCGGGCGATCCGAATACCCCCTTGTAGCTCACGCCCTCCGGGATCTCGACCGGCACGGGCACGGTACGCGGCAGGACGCCCGGGGTTGCAGAGGGAATCTCCTCTACTGCGACGAACGATGTGAACGGCGTGACGATGCGATATGCGAGGCCGAGGGCGGTGACGGCTGCCTCTTGATCGCCAGCGCTCATTGCGTAGTCGTGTGTGATCCCACGCACGCGCCATCGCGCCCAGATCGTGGGGATCGCAGCGTAGGTGTCGTTACTCTCTGCGGGGAACGTGACGGGCAACACGAACGTCGTCGGTGCGCCGCGTACCTTGCCCGTGATGCGAATCGTGTCGGTCCCCGCGCGGTCGTACGCGCCGACAACAGCGAGCTGTTCGCCCGCAAAGAGGTCCGGGATGCGCGCGGGTGTGACGTCGTGCACCACGAGCGATCCCCAGTCCACGGTAATGTCCGTGAGGAGCGGCGACGCGAGGCGATTGTAGAAACGCTGCACCGCGTCCTCTCCGGACTCGCGGAGCGTGACAACCGTGGGGTAGCCGCGGCCGGCCTGCGCGAGGGATTCGATGAGTGCGCGGTTGACGCTCGAACCGACGCCAAAGGGGAAGAGACGCGCGTCACCGAGGATCTCATCCACGCGACGCGTGACATCGCGTTCGTTCCCGATGAGTCCATCGGTCATGAGGGAGATGATACGAATACGCGCTGGGTCGGTCTTCGGCGCGTTGAGCGCAGCGTTGACTGCGCCCCACATCTCCGTCCCTCCGCTCGTCTCAATGCCATTGACGTACTGTAGGCCGCGTCGGATGTTCTCCGAGGTGGCGGGGAGCGGAACATCCGAGAGCCAGGCGTTCGTGGACGAGAACTGGAGAACGGTGAACGCGTCGTCCGAGTTGAGGTGCTCGAGCGCATAGCGCATCGCCGCCTTGAGCTTCGCGATGGGCTCCCCACTCATGGAGCCGGACGCGTCTACAATGAAAATGATTTCCTTTGGTGTCACGCTTGCGGCGGAGGGTGCTGCGGGCGGTTGAACCATGAGGAGGAAGTGGCCGCCGTCGCCGTCCTCCGCACGCTTCGCGAGGAGCGCGGGCGCGATGGACTCAGCATCCGTGCGCCAGCGGAGGACAAAGTCCTTGTTCGGGATAGTGTCGAACGGCTTGAGCGCCACCGTCGCCTGCGTATCGCTCGAACGCACGATGTCAACGGCGTGCGTCGGCGTGTCGAGCGCGGTGATGGGGTACCCTGCGGAGAGCGTCGCTGTGAGCGCAATGTCGTGGCCCGAGCGCGTGCCGGGCGGGAGGACGGGCGGGGTGATGCGCGAGGCGTCCGGCACCGCGTCCGTGTCCGGCACCGTGCCCGTTCCGATTTGCCCCACGGCCTGTGTGCCCGGGATGTACCGCGGGCCAACGACCATGGGAAAGGCGAACGTAAAAATTCCATCGTTCGGCACGAGCGCGTGGACGTACGCGATCTCCACCGTGATGGACTCGCCGGGCTGAATATTCGCGACGGACTGCGTGAAGATGTTTGCGCGTTCCTGCTCAAGGAGCCCCGCGCGCTTCCCCTCGCGCTTCGCTTCCTCGTACGTCGCGCGCGCCTCCTCGCGCGTCTTGATGATTCCGCGTACGATGCGGTCGCCGATGTGCATCTCCATCCGGTTCACCGCGGCGTCCTCGGGGAGCGGGAAGACATACACGGCCTCGATGACCTCCTCGTACGGATTCGTAAACTCCTGGCGCACGGTCACGTGCGCAAGACGACCCGCAATGCGCGCGTCCACGTCCGTGTGTTTGAGCGGGAACTCGCGTACTTCATCCTGCTGGCCAAGCACGCGGAGCGCGCCGCCCGGGAGTTCGGGAGAGCTGATGACAAGGTCGTCGGAAAACGGTGGGAGATCACCCACAACCGATGCGGCAGCGGGTGCGGGCACCCCGCTCGCGAGGAATGCGAGGGTGATGGCAATGATACCGATACTTCGGAACATGCGCATATGCGTGCGGGGGTTACTGCTGAATGAGCGCTGCGATGACGTGCGGTGCGGTCATGCCGTACTTCTCCAAAAGCTCCATCGGTTCGCCGCTCTCGCCAAAGGAGTTTGGCATGCCGATGGGGGTGATAGGCACGGGATGATGGCGCGCCAAAAGCTCTGCGATGGCGCCAAAGAGGCCGCCGGTGATCTGGTGCTCCTCCACCGTGATGACGCGGCCGGTCTTTTTGGCGCTTGCCACGATGGCACCGTGGTCCAGCGGCTTGATGGACGGGCAATTGATGACCTCAATGTCCATGCGCCCCGCATGCGCCAGGAGATCGCGGATACTCGCGGGCGTCCATCGCACCGCCTGCTTGGCGCGCTGCATGGAGTGCCCGTGGAGCGCGGATGTCTTCACACGCTTGGAGAGCGCGGGGTAGCGCTCCACAATACGCGCGAGCGCGGTGCGGTTCCCCGCCAACGCCTCCGCGGCCAGCAACGCTTCAAACACCAGCGGCCCCGCCGCGATGATGGTTGCATCCGTCCCCTTGCGCAGCACCTGCGCGCGCCCAATGGAAAACGGCGCACGCGGCGTGGTGATGATCGGCGTCTTCTCGCGCGTGAACCGCAAGTACACCGGCCCGCGATGCTCCGCAGCGGCGATCACTGCTTTCTTTGCCTCGATCGCATCGCACGGCGCAAGCACCACCATCCCCGGAAGCACGCGCATGATTGCCAGGTCCTCCAATGCCTGGTGCGTCGCACCGTCCGGCCCCACGGAGATGCCCGCGTGCGCGCCCGCGATCTTCACGTTCGCCTCCCCATACGCAATCGCCACGCGCGTCTGATCCCAATTGCGCCCCGGCGAGAACACCGCATAGCTCGACGTGAACGGCACCTTCCCATACGCCGCCATACCCGCGGCAAGCCCCGCCATGTTCTGCTCCGCCACCCCCACCTGCACAAACCGCTCCGGGAACTGCTCCGCAAACGCTTGCGACCGCGTGGACTCTGTCAGATCGCAACACAGCACCACCACATTGCCATCCCGCTTCCCCGCTTCCACCAATCCCTCCCCATACCCATTGCGGGTGGGGATCATCGCGACATTCTTCTGGAAGAGTTTCGGGTTGAGTGACTTGACGAGCATAGGATTACTCATGCTCCCCCACAATCCTCCCGCCCAGCGTGCGGAGTTGGTGGAGGGCGTCGCGGGCTTCAGTGCTGTTTGGGGGCTTGCCGTGCCAGACGTAATCAAACTCCATGAAGTCCACGCCCTTGCCGGGAATCGTGTGCGCGAGAATCGCAACGGGCTTCTCAACGATTGCTTTCGCCAGGCTGCATGCGTCGATGATCTCCTCCATGTTGTGCCCGTCTACCTCGATGACGTGCCAGTTGAATGCCTCGTACTTAGCGCGCAGCGGCTCCAGCGGCATGATGTCCTCTGTGTACCCGTCAATCTGGATATTATTGCGGTCCACGATGGCGGTGATGCTTGCCAACCGGTGCTTGCCCGCAAACATGATGGCCTCCCATGTCTGCCCTTCCTCGTGCTCGCCGTCCGAGAGCACGCAGTACACTTGAAACTTTGCATGATCGATGCGCGCAGCGTACGCGTACCCCGCGGCCTGCGAGAGTCCCTGCCCCAATGGCCCGGCGGGATTCTCGATGGGCGGCAGCGCCTTGCGATGCGGGTGGCCCTGCAGGCGACTGCCCATCGTGCGCAGCGTCGTCAGCATCTCGCGGCGCGGCAAGTATCCTGCGTGCGCAAGCGTCGTGTACCAAATTGGACAAATGTGTCCGTTGGAGAGGAATAGCCGATCACGTTCCGGATCGTCCGGATGCTTGGGATCGTGCGTGAGCACGGAAAAGTACAACGCGGTAAACACATCCGCCATGCCCAGGGGGCCTGCCGAGTGGCCCGATCCTGCCGCGGTAAGCATCGTGACGAGATCTTGCCGAATCGCGTTCGCCTTCCGTTCCATCTGACGAATGGTCATACGCTTCCATTGTACCGCATGATGGCGCGTGGTGCGTCCACAAACAAACATCAGGGGGCCCGGAGGCCTCCTGATGTTGTGATGGCGCACGCTGCGCTCACTCCACGATAATCGTCCCACGCATGGAGGAGTGATTCGCACCGCAGTAAACGTTGCAAATCATGGGGAAGGTACCCGCCTCGTTGGGCGTCAGCTCGATGCGGACCGTCTTTCCCGACTCCAGTTTCTCATTGATGTTCAGCGCGGGGATGAGGAGGCCGTGGTCTACGTCAACGCTCTTGACCTCAAGCACTACCGTCTCGCCCTTCGTGATGCGGATCTCTGCGGGCTCAAACGCCCACTTCTTCGCGGTCACTACAATCGTGCGGGAGGGGCGCGGTGAGGCGTTCACGTTGTCACCCTTGTCATCCGGCAGCGGCGGCAGGATGGGCGGGGCATCCGTAGACGCGGGCGAGGCGCTGGGCGGCGGGATGGGAATCGTTGGCGTTGCATCTGCCGCAGTAGGCGGCGCCTGCGGTGCCTGCGTGAGGTCTGGCAATTGCGACGCGGAGGGATCAATGAACGTTGCGGCTTCTTGCTGTGCCGCCGGCTCCGGCGCGGGCTGTGATCTGACGCACCCCGCACCCAGCAATACGATCGCCGCCGCAGCGGTGAGAAGATACTTGGACATACAAGACGCATGTCATTGCGAGTACTCGAAGCAATCTCGATGTTCGTCGGGCACCGCCGGGATTGCTTCGTGGACTCGCAATGACAGATGGATTAGATACTTCCGTTTACGAAATCAACCTCGCCCACCCTGAAACGCTCGCACCAGTGCGCGGTACGCCCTTGCGGGATCCTCCGCATCAAAAATCGCACTCCCTGCGGCTGCGTACGTTGCCCCGGCTGCGGCAATCTGCGGCGCGGTCTCCAGATTCACGCCAATGTCCACGCCGATCACAAGCTCCGGCGCGCGGCTGCGCAGTGTCGCAATACGCGCGAGCGTCTTTGGCAGAAACGGACGCCCGGAAAATCCCGGTGCGTTGGCCATGAGCAGCACTTCGTCCGCATACGGAAGCGCCGGGAGAATCTGATAGAGCGGTGTCTCAGGATTCACCGCAAGCCCCACGCGTTTCCCCGTGAGATGCACATCCGCCAGCAACTCCGGGAGCCGCTTCGTTGCCCCTGCGTGTACGATAATGGTCTCCACGCGCGCAATCTTCGCCCACGCCGCAAGTATTGGAGACGGCTCGCGCACCATGAGGTGCACCGCAAACCGCACAGCGCCGCGCAGCTTCGCGATAACTTTTGGATTTGCCCACGTCCTGCGCGGCACGAACGCCCCGTCCATAACATCAATATGCACGATGGGCGCAACGCCGGCCACCGCACGAACCCGATCACGAAACTCGCGCTCGCCTTTTACCAGAATGGTTGGAACGATGGTGGGATGCTGTGGGGTGCGCATGATGCGTCCTGTGTAGCGGAGACCTTACGGTCTCCATAATTCCGAAGGGGATGGAGGCCTGAAGGCCTCCGCTACGCCCTGAGAGCGAGCATCTAAAAACTGCTGGCTAGGAGTGCGCCGATTCCCCGCGCTCCAGTGCGGCGATCTGCTCCAGCCGCTGCACCCGGCGCTCCAAGGGTTCAAATTCCGTTTCCAAGAACGCACGAACGATAGCACGCGAAGACGCAAAGGAGGTGAAATCCGCGGAGAGCGCAAGAATGTTCATATCGTCCGAGCGACGGCCATGCTCCGCCACCTCCGGCGATTGCGCCAGCACAGCACGCGCGCCCGCCACCTTGTTTGCGGCAATCGTCACGCCCGCGCCGGAGCCGCAGATCACGATGCCCAACACATTGCTATCGTGCGCAACCCGCTGCGCCACCGCCGCCGCGTACGGCACGAACGAATTCTCCTCGGCCGTTTCGCAGCCAAGATCCTCCACCACATGTCCCTGCTCCGCAAGCCACGCTTTCAGCTCTTCCTTCCGCTTGTATCCGCGGTAGTCCGCCCCGATGACGATGTTCATACTCTCCTAGTGTAGGTTCTTTCGGCTTTTGTGTCGCCAAGCACGCTTCTTATCCTCCCCCTCCCCGTACGTACTCGTGGGGGGAGGGGGGAGAGGTGGCTATGCTTGGCTGTGCGATGGTGCGATATCGCCCCACCTCTCCCTCCCTCTCCCCGTGTACGCGGAGAGGGAGGGGATCAGATGGGGTGAACGCCGGCAGAAAAACCGAAAGAGTCCTCGTGTACAACAGGCAGCACTCCCACAGGGAACGCTGTCGTGTCTACGCCGCCGCGTCGCTCTTGCTTGCCTCTGTTGTTCCATGCGCATCGCACGCGCAATCTTTCGCATCATCATGGCCTGTCCCGCATGCCGCCCCGCATCCGGCGCCGCAGCATACACCCGTCTCCGCGGCCTTCCCGCAATCACACGATCCGCACGTTTCCTGTTCCATAACAATTGCTGTTCATGAGTACGCGCACCTCCATCGTTGCGCATCAGCCGGCGGCGTCAAGGAGAGGTGCTGGCTGCTGGATCCTCGCTGCTCGCTCTCATACCATTTCACGCACTCCTACCATTCTCGTCATTGCGAGCACCCGAAGCAATCTCACCCAAAACAAAAAACAGAGAAGCCCTCCATGGGGCTTCTCTGCAGAGATGGGTAGGTGATAGGAGGAGAGAGTTGGCTCTGGAAACCGACTTGCGTACGGTCGCCACAACCGCCATCACCTACCCGTCCCTCTTGCAAGTTCCGACTCGCAATTTTATTCGCTTCCCTCCCCTCAATGATGCCAGAAATCATCACTGGTGGAAAGGCCCGATGTCTCGGGCCTGACAGTTTTCATTTGCGTGCTGCTTGCAGCCGCTCGTCTGCGATGTCCTGCTCAGACATCATCATATCTCGCTGCCGCGACGCGAGGTCGCGGTGCCTGCGCGCTTGCTGCCGCGCGTCCCGTTTGCGCGCCCAATGATCCGCGCGCTGCGCATCGGGAACTCCTTTCTTTTCTTTCTTCCTCTGAAGCTGGCGCGTGAGCGCCAAGAATTGTGAAGCGGAGACCTCCCTCCCCTCGGTCTGCTATCTGCAATTGCACATGCATGCGATAGCGTGCCGGGGGGAGGTGCCGACCATGAGGGTCGGCACCGGGAAAGAACTTCGGAGCGTGGCGGGTGCTACTCGGACTTGGGTCGCAGGTTCCGGTCGAACAGCTCGCGGCAGCGCGGGCCGCTGCACCCGACAACATCGTCGGTGGCAAGGCTGTAGACGTTGCCGCAGATATCGCCGCTGCACGCGATGAGGCCCGACATCGGATACTTGGTCGCACGCACGTTGAGCGTATGCCCGGCAAACTCGCTATCGCGAACCGCGACCTCACCCCACACGCCGTTATCGGACGAGCAGATCGCGCGGAAGGTCATGCTCCCGGGAACCGGGAAGCACCACCCGCCGCCGGGAATCTGCTCGGCCTGGAGCTCCACACCCCGAGAAAACGCGTCCTGCGTGATGGGGCCGTTCGCATCGAGCGCCGCAGCCCGCGGCGGCGCGTGATCGAGGCTCACGATGGCGAACCCGCTCCACGCGGCGAACCGGAGCTCCGCGGGAAGCGGCGACACGCTGGGCATCGGTCCGAGCGGGGGCGGCACCTGCGCGAGCGACTCGCGGAGATCGCGGACCAGATCCTCGGCCGAGCCGTGCGGCTCCGGCGTCTCGCTGCACATGCCCAGCTCGCGACGCGCCTGCAGGATCGTGCTCGCGGTGGAATGGATGCACGAGCCCGTTGCGTCATCCAGCACGCCCGTGCTCGGATTGATGCCGCACCCGCGCTGGAACTCGCGCACATCTTCCTCGGTGCGGAGGGCCTGCGTCAGCACGTCGCTGATATCCTCGACCGAGCAGACCGACGGTCCCATCTCGGCCACGGCGTACTGCGTCGCGGTCATGCCGCTGTTGCCGGTGTCTACGGTTGTCATGCTCTCCTGCTGCGTCCCAGCACACGCGGCCAGCGCCGCGGCCAGGGTGAGCACCATGATGCTTCGCATCGGGAACTCCTTTCTTTCTTCCTCTGAAGCTGGCACGTGAGTGCCAGGGGTTGTAAAACGCGGAGGACTTCCTCCCCTGAACCATCGTTGTGCGATGGCTCAGGGGAGTTGCCGACCATGAGGGTCGGCAACTACGATCATCAAACGTTCGGCCACTCGTCGAGGCCCGGGTGGTGCCGCATCCACGCACGCGACGGGAATCGCCACCACTGCCGCTCGCGGTAGCGCTTCCAGGAGCGGAGGGTCTTGTCCTTGCAGTCCCGCTGGTAGCGGTCCCAGCTGCGATTCCTCGCGCTGCGCCGGTACACGTCGCCGCTCATGCCAGCGCACTGCTCGCCGTCGAGGCAGGTGAAGAACTGGGTGCGGAGCGGGGCGGGCAGGCGATGCTGCCGAGCGAAGATGAAGAATTCGTTGCGATCTTCCTCGTCGCGCTGCCTACGCTCGTCCTCCTCGCGCAGCCACTCGTCCATGTTGTCGAGGTCCGCCTGCAGCTCATCGTAGTAGATGGTGTCTGCCTCGTCCTGGGCGGCGTCCTCCTGCTCCTGCTCCCAGGGGTACAAATCGTCACCCCAGGAGTACGTGTCGTCCGCATCGTACGGTTCCGTATCGGCGCCGTGCTTTGCGTCCATCGCGTTCGGCAGGCACACGTCCCAGAACCACTGATCGAAATCGTTGCGCACATCGCCACCGGAACCATTCGCACGATCCTGATCGCTCATGGTCCTCCTTTCATCAAACGTCGTTGGAAGGTACTACTTACATCGGTACTGCCCACCTCCATCCTGGTCCCATGACCAGTGCAGAGGTGGGGCCGCGTGCTGGTACGCACGCGGCGGGGGAAGGAAAAAAGGACGATCAGAAGGAGCGGCTGAGGTCTTCGGGTGCGTCCGTGTCGGGCGGGGGGAACTGCACTACCAACGAGGTCTCCTGGAGCGCGCGGACGCGCTCGACCCACTGCGTCGCCTCGTTGACGCGCACGCCCTGCTCCGTCAGCATGCGACGCACTTCGGCATCTGCCAGGAGGCCGAGGTGAATGGCCGCGAGACGCAGGATGTCCTCCTCGAACTTCGCGTACTCCCACGGAGTGACGAGGTGGTTGCCGTCGCCGTAGTCATCCACGATGCCCGCGTAGATTGCGGACGCCTCCGTGAAGTCGTTTCCCTCCAGCTGCATGTCGTAGCGCTGGCGAAACGTAACCGCAACCCGCTGCTCGGCGCGCACGAAATCGGTCTCGATGCCGAACTTCTCGGCGGAGAGCACCACGGAGAGCGGGCGCGCATACCGCAAGTGATACACGCCCGCGAACGGAGCGAACCATGCATCCTTGTGTTTGTGCGACCGGAGCTTCTCGTACTCCATGCGCGGGTATCGCTCCTGCAGCTCCTCCGCCGACAGTCCGACGTCCGGATCCGGCACGGTCGCTGTCGTCAGCGCGACGGTCGTTGACCGCTTCGACATCACGTAGGTGTTGCCCGCGAAGCAGCTTGCCTCCACGGTCACCTCGATGCCGTGGAGCGTCGGTGCGATGTGGGAGGCGAGCGTGCCATCCGCAGGGTCGCAATCCTGCATGACGTCGGCGATGCTGGACATCTTGACGCCACGGAAGGCACTCGGGGTCCGCCGCGCGAGCGCGTCGAACAGCATCGCGAGCTCCGGGTTGTTGCCGACGTACGCCACCTCCTGCGGGTTGCGTGCCGCATCCAGCGCGTAGGACAGCTCCGGCTCCAGCGAGTGCTGTCGCGCCGCGCAGCCCATGATCAGTCCAACGCAGAGCGCCACGAGAACACCGTTTCGCATTCGCATCGTTCCCTCTCCTTTCGTTTCGAAACAATCCCGGCTGCACCACGCAGCCGACTCGTCAGATTAAAGGTGCTATCCGTACATTCCCACCTCCATCCTGGTTGTGTAACCAGTGCAGAGGTGGGGCCGCGTGCTGGTACGCACGCGGCATCGAACCGGAAAGAGCTACTCCGAGATGGTGAACGGGATGCCGAAGGCGGGCAGTCCGTAGAGCTGCACGTCGTCGTCGGTGTCGAGCACGGTGCCCTCCACCCGTTCGACGGCGAGCAGGTACTCACCGGGAAGGATGTCCGCGTCCAGCGACGTGGCGATCTCGAAAATCGCGCTGTCGCCGGCCGGGACGTGGATTCCTTCCCATGAGCTGAACGTTCGCATCACCGCGCCGGAAAGCCCCTCGACCGATTGGACGGAGATGTGTGTGATCTCGTCCGGATCGGCATTGAGTCCGACTGCGAGGTCGAGCGTTTCCACTTTCGACAGGTGGCTCCACGAGAAGAGTGCCCACTGCTCGCCGCCATCGCCCTCCACGTCGTTCACGCGGCGGAACGAAACATCGAACCGCGTGAGATGCAGGTCGCAGTCCGGAGCGAAAACCTCGGCGATGAGCTTGCGCGACACGCCGAAGGTGTTGTCCTCGGGCGCCAGCGGCCACACGCTCACGAACGGCTGCTTGCAGACCGCGGGCGGCGGCTCCGTCACGCGAAACGGGAGGCCAAAGAGCGGACCGCCAAACTCGCGCGGGTACTCCTCGTTGCCGATGCGCACGGAGGCGCCGCTAACGCTGAAGAGGTACGTCGCGGGAGCGGCGGTGCCAAGCGATGCGAACAATCCGATGGTGCGACTCTCACCCGCGGGCACCGCTACCGCATCGTCGCGGTACGAGCCGTAGGTGCTCCACGCCAGCGCGTACGCGCCAACGGGATAGCTGTACAGCTCCTCCGTCAGCGCATCCGCGAGCGGAGCGCCGCCGGGCAGTCCGGCCGGGTCGCCTGCGGCGATCCGCACACCGGTGAGCAGGTCGCTTGGACCGCCCACCGCCTGTGCGACGCCGTCGATGCGCATGCGCAGAGAAAACGTGATGTGTTCCACCGTGACGCTGCAGTTGCCCGCGGTCACGGTGGCGGCAATGCCCAGGAACTCGCCCTCGGGATCGTCCGTCGGGCCGACGTTTGCCACGCGCAGCGTGGGTTGCTCGCACGTCGGCTCCGGGGCGGCCCAGGCCGGCACCTTCACCGGGTGCTTGCGCCTGTACTTGATCAGGTCGCTCACGGTCAACGCCTGCTCGGTGCTGCCGCAGGCCTCCTCGGACGGCGGGAGTGTGGTCCACTCCTCCGTGGACAGCGGCGCACCCTCCTGCTCGTCCTCGTTGTCGCACGCCGCGAACATCGCGGCCATGATGAGCACCAGTGCGAATACACGCATCGGATCTCCTCTCTTTTCTCTTTCCCTCCCGTCATTGCGAGAAGCGCGGCCTCACGCGACGAAGCAATCTCACACATCACACGAACTGCGACATGCAGAAATTTCTCCACTCGCGCACAGCAGCACTCGGTCGAAATGACGAGGAAGGAATGGGTTGATTGTGAATCGGAGGCTGTCCTCCCCACGGAAGATGATGACTCATCTTGCGTGGGGAGGTGCCGAGCGCGTGGCTCGGCACCGTGCAGCGTCAAAGCTGCTTGAGGGAAGAGGAGGAGTCGTTGGTGTGCTCCCAAAACTCGCGGCAGCGCGGGCCGCTGCACCCGACGACGTCGTCCGCGACGAGCTTGTAGAACTTGCCGCAGACGCCCCGGGAACACGGGTCGAGCATGGATTCCACCTTGTGGGCGCGCACGTTGAACGCGTGCCCCGCGTCCTTGCCGCTGTCGATGACGATGGTCCCCCACACGCCGTTCTCCGAGGAACAGACGCTGCGAAAGATCACGCCTCCCGGAACCGGGAAGCACCATCCGCCACCGGGAAGCGGTTCGGGCTGCAGCACGACACCGTTCTTGAGCGCCTCCGCCCAGGTGATGTAGTGCTCGGTGTCAAGCGCCACCATCTTGGGCGGCGACTGCTCCAGGTCCATGAGCATGTAGCCGGTCCACAGCTCCAGCGCGAGCTTCGTCGGCATCGGCTCCGGCATGGGCTCGGGCGGCGGGGGGAACTCACGAAGCTCCGTGGTCAGCCGCTCGGCCTCGGCGCGCTGGTCCGTGGCGCTGCACGGCCCGCCGGGCGCGCGACGAGCGTCCGCAACGGCCTGTGCCACGGTCATGATGCACGGTACGGCGGTTGCAACCATCCCATCTTGCTCGACGTCGCACTCTTGCTGCACCCGCCGCAACTGCTCGTCGGGCATCTTTGCGAAGACGCGCAAGAGCTGCCCGAAGATACCCACCTCATCGCACTGATCGGGGCTGACCCCCCTCATGATCTCTGTGATCTGCGGGTACTTGGAGTCCTCGAGCGGCGCAGTGGCCTGCGTCGGCGTCTCCTTGTGGCTTTCGGGCTGCACGGCCGCGGCCGGCTGATCGCCCTGCTGCGTTGCTCCGCACCCGCCCGCCATCACGGCGAGGCAGGCCATCATCACGAACGTTCGCATCGCTTCTCCTCTCTCTGGAGGGAAGGGGCATTGCCCCTTCGTGTTGTGAAATGGGAGCTTTCTCCCTCTGTTGGATCGAGGTTCCAATCCAACGGAGGGAGTCCCCACGGTGACCTCAAGGGTGAGGCTGTGGGGACTATCGCAGTATACCGGTGACACATCGTCAGATGCAGCGGGCGCTGCGCGACGAAGAACGGCGCAAGGCCATATGTCACCGCGCGGAGACGTGGACTAGGCGAAGCGGCGCAGGAAGCGTCCCGGCGGGATGCCCATCTCGCGGTCTGCAAGCTCGACGCCGATGGAGAAAATCATCAGCCCGCAAACCGCTCCGATGCCGTAGCCGATCATGATGATGTCGGACTCCGGGAACACCGCGGAGAAGAACCCGCAGATGACACAGGCACCCGCCGTGAACAGTCCGCCGAGCAGCGCCACGGCACCGGAAGGGAGCACGAATTTCGCGCTGAGCGCTACCACGGAGAACGCACATGCTACGAGCCACGCCACGAAAGAGTCGGCGAGCAAGCCGGCGGCCGTGCCGAGCAGCATCGCGACGATCGCCACCAGATTCAACACTCGCTTCAACATTGCACACTCCTCTCTTGCACCCGCTCTAGCAGATGCGTGATGGTGAATGAACGCTCCTTATACAATCCCACCCGGGTGGAGAAGTACTGAATCTTGCGATCCAATAGCGCGGCTTCTCGTACCCGGGTGGGATCCCGACCTCATACGGACGGTCGGGATCATGCCTCCTCGGCGTGGGGGTTCTGCTTCCCCTGGGCTCACCATTCTCGCAGGTGACGCGCCCCGTGATCGGGCAGGCGTTGGGGCTTCGCCTGTCCATGGGTGCTTGCAGCGGCCGCAAGCCGCCCGGGTAAACGTTCCGGTGCCTTGGGCATCGGGGCTCCGATCGTTGCGTAGCGCGAATCCGTCGCGCGCGGGTCCGTTATCGCTGGGTGGTCACTCCCAGTGCGCGGCGATGATGCCGCTAGGCCGCCACGTACGTCCGCACGTTGCGGCGCGCATCGTAGCTACGACGATCGCGCACGTAGCGGGCGTCGCTGGCCCGCTGGCGGACCTCCGCCAACCGCGCGGCCAGCTCGGCCTGCACCGCGGCCACGTCCGGGGCCACCGCCTCGTTCACGCGCGGCGCCGGCTCGTACCCCTCCTGGGCGATCAGGATCGCCTCGGGGGTGAGGCGCTCCACCCCGCCGCTCTCCTCGAGGTCCCCGCCGAGCAGGGTCATCGAGTTGCGGTGGGTGGGGCCGACGATGAACTCGTCGGCCCCGCTCCGCCGCGCCGCCCTGCGGCGGACGCGCGTGTACGGCTCGCTGCGGAGCCGCAGGGCCGGCCCGACGAAGCCCGTGAGGTCGCGTCCGTCGAGGCCGAGCGCCTCGTGCACCTCGTCCATGCTGCCCATCAGGGCCTGGACGACCTGCTGCTCCGCGGAGAGCGGCATGCCCGCCGTCAGCTCCGCGAACCGCTGCGAAGCCGTGAGGCCCAGCTCCGCGAGGGCGGCGCTGGTGGGCGCGCTGGACGTGGTCGGTCCGACCACGAGGATGATCTGCCTTCCGGACATCTCGTACCTCCTGCCCCGCGTCGCGGGGCACTGGTTTGAAAGATGGACGGGGACACCATGTCCCCCTCCCGTACTGCTGGTGGCACCGGCGGGAATCGAACCCACGCTTACCCCGGCGACCCTTACGGGCAGGACGACCCGTCCTCTTCTTGCCGAGCAGTGCCAATCATGCGACCGTCGTTGCGATCGAACATTCTTCCGTCATCCCGAGTACCGTCTGCGGCGCGAGGGATCTCACACACCCCAATCTATTGTAGCGGGTAAGATTCCTCCTCGCAGCCTCGTCGAGATGACAGAAACATCGGGGCTATACCCCACATGGGCGTTGCAGGTACCCGCCTTGCGGCGGATAGCGCGGCCTGCAGCACCCATGTGGAATCCCGCTCTGTACCGGAGCGGGGACGGGGAAAGAGCTAGCGCTCGTCGATGACGTGAAGATGGTCGGGGCTTCTCTCCGGGGAGAGCACGGGGTAGAGCACCCCCCGCTCGTCCGCGCAGTAGAAGCAGTAAAATTTCCTCTGACCCATGATGGCGCACGTGCGCCAGACCGGCCGAGGCGGGAGAAAGCCCGCGGTGGAGCAGGCGGCCTCCGCTGCGGCGTGGGTATCCGCCTTCCGCTCGTCGGCGCGCTGCTGCTCCTCGCTGGTCTCGAAGATGCTGCAGCCGCCGAGGAGAACGAAGATGGCACCGATGATGGACTTCTTCACGTTCGATCCTTTCCGCGGCGCATGCGCCGCACGGTTGAAGGTACTTCGCTTCCAATCCCACCCGGACCCTTGGAGTACATGCCTTGCGGCACGTAGCGCGGCTCCAAGAGGCCCGGGTGGGATCCCGACTGCATGCAGTCGGGATCTCGTCGCATCCGCGCAGGTGGAGAACAACTGGGCGCGGGGACGTGGAAAGGAACGGTTCATCAGGAACACTCGTGTGCTGTACTTCCGAATGCACCGTGTCCTGACTTCGAGGCATATCCGAGTGGGAAGCCCCGCCGAGTTTTGTCACCGCTTCGCGGCGCGTCCGGTACTCGGGAACCGTGGCCTCCAGAGGCGCGGCGCCTCCGTTTGGGTCCTATTTCTGTTTGCGCCGACCCGTGGCTGTATTGGCGCTCAAAACCAATCCGTCATGTCACGGCGCCTCCTTGCGCCAGGCGTGGGTTTGGGAAACGATCTTCGCGCGGGCTAGGTCGTTGTGCCGCGCATCGTTCCCCTGGTTGTGGTTTGTCCGACCCCGCTCCTCACGGCAGAGGCAGCTCGGAGTGCGGACGATCCTTGTGGAACCCATTTGTACCGCGCCGGCTCCATTGGCGCACTCACTGCCGCATGTACCACCTCCATTGGGCTCTGTTCGAGTCTTGCCTTGGCCGCTCCCATCGTCGGGCGCAGCGGCCGGTGGGGTCCGCACGGTGTCTGATTTATTTCTGTTCGCGCTGCCAGTCAGCGCCTCTACGGCTTCATGTACCACCTCCGCTTTGCTCCGATGCAGGTCCCTGCAGGTTCCCATCCCTGCAGTCACACACACGAACCGACCGTTGGTCTACCGGCATTGCCGCTGGGATAGCAGCCCAGACGAACGGCGGTCACTTCGTTACGCAACCCCTTTTCTGTTTCAGCGCTGGGTCATGGCGCTTTTCAAACCTTCATCTGCACCTCTTTCTTCGGCTCATGGCTAGGCACGGCTTCGCTGGCTGCCGCGCCGGAGATGGAGTATCGCCCCATCGCTCATCGCTCGCGGTAAACCCGCAGTGAGCTTTGGCGACCTCCGCTTCTTGTTCACGCCGCATCGTCGCGGCGTCGCGGGGAACGAACGTTGCATTTGCACGAAACTTCCGCGGAGCAATCCGCGGGTGCAACCGGCTTGCACGGTAACGTCCTCATCCCGCCCGAGCACTGCAGGCCACTAGGGTTGCAGCGCTCGGGTGGGATGCCGACGCGGGTCGGCATTTGCATGTCACCGTTTGCCTCGGCGATGTACGACCTCGGCTACGATGCCGAGAACGACCAGCGCCGCGACCACCAGCCAGTGACCGTGCGCCGCCGCGATTCCGGCGGTGATGGCCGCCACGACAGACGCGGGGTTATTCATCGTGCATCCTCCAATCAAAACTCCCCCTTCGCACCAAGCGAGGAGGGAGTTTCGGGTTTATGGTTTTCGAACGTTGTCACGACAGCATTCCACACTGCGGCTGCCGCGTCCCCCTCGGCATTTGGAGGTAGGGAAACGCGGAAGCGTGGTGCATTGCTTTCGTAACAACGTGCGGTGTGACTGTAACCCCGTCACTCGGGCTCTCTCCTCTGGCAGATACTCTGCCGTTGGAATGCGACATGTCAGCGAGTTGACACTATTTCTTGCCACTCAAGTACTCGCCTTGTGCCGCACGCAATCCATCTGCGTTTGTGAAGCTCCAATCCGCACCTTCAGAGTCACAAATCATTGTACAAAACCATTATACCTCGCGCTGTCAGAAGTGTCAAGACCAGTTTTACCTTTTTGGCTCAATGTAGCTATTTACTATGTTTATTGAGCCAAACATGTAACTCCTGTCATTTCGAACGCAGTGAGAAATCTCACACGCCCCATCGTTTGATTGCGCTCCATAAGTTACCGAAGTTTCTCCAAAGTTTGCGGCGCGTGAGATTTCTCTCTTCGCTGCGCTCCGTTCGAAATGACATGTGGCAAGCGCTCCGCTCGAATCTCCCACCTCGATGTGCGACTGTATCGCGTGCCGGGGTGGGACCACGTGCGCATGCATGCACACGCACGTGGCTCTTGGGAAAGGAACTACCTGAGGCGCATCGCGAGCGCGTAGAAGATGGTCTGCATCCACACCTCGCTGCTGCAGTGCAGCAGGAACGGCGTGTTGGAAATGAGGCCGGCCTCGAGACCGATGGGCGTCCCCGCGGGCACCAGCGTACGCAGGTCCAGCTCGCGCTGGTGGCGCTGCACCACCGCCAGCGAGTACTGGACACCGCCGTGCAGCCGCGCGATGGGACCGCTGTCCTTGCGGACCGCGGTCACCACGGCACCGGCCTGCTCCATCCCCTGTGTGAGGGTGGTGAAGTCGAACGGCGCCGCACCCATCGTGTCCACGAAACACACGCCGGGCAGCGGCTTATCCATGTGCTCCTTGAGCATCCGCCGCGACTCGGCCACGCAGGCGTCGTAGTGCCGCGCGCGGTCCTCCAACTCGCGGCGCTCGATGCTGTCACCCATGACCGCGCGAACGATGCCGTAGAAGAAGTCCGCCTTCGCGCGGTCGCTGTCGCCCGGACGGTCCGGATCGAACAGCGGCAGCGAGGACAGCGCCCGCACCAGGACCCATCCGAACGGCGTCAGCGTCTCCGCGGACTGGCGCGGCCGGACGTCGAAGATCTCGGCGTCCTGATCCATGCCTTCGTACGCCACGCCCGCGGCCTTCATCGCCGCGGTGAGCCCATCCAAATCCGGATCGGCCACGATGACCGTGCCCGGGCCGCGGAACTCACCGTGCCGCAGCAGCAGCGCGCACGCGGGCGCCTCCTTGCGCGCCACGATGTGCGCCCGCTTTCCCAGCACCGCCTCGATGGCCTCCACGGCCTCGGGCGTACGACCCTCGCCGCGGTGGTGGTCGCGCACGTGGACCTCCACGCCGCGAGCGACGAGCGTCCCGATGACCTCCGCCAGCACGGGCGTGGCGCACGTGTCCACGAACACCACACGCTTTGCGGAGAGATGCTCCCCGAGGGACGCGAGCGCGTTCTCGCCGTCCTCCGCCGTGAAGAACTTGCTGAACAACCCGAACCCTTCACCGATACCGATTCCGAACATCGGATCTCCAATCCCCACGGTGCCGCCCGTGGGACAACGTTGTTGAACGAACACGCACCGGTTGGCATCCGGCGCTGACCAGGGATCATTGATATCCCGCACGGGTTCTGGAGGTACTCCGATTGCTCGAAGTAACGCGGCCTCCAGAACCCATGTGGGATCCTGCTCCTTTTTCGGAGCAGGTTACGAGGCGAGAATGATGGGGCACACATCACGGGCTGGCTGGATCTGGCTCTCCTTGTAGCCCACCACCAAGTAGCGGCCGATGCCGACCACCATCGCCACCAGCAGGCAGCCGAAGATGGCGGTGAGGGCGTACGGGGTGATGAACAACGAACCGATCGCGGCAAACACTGCCAGATTCTGCATGGACACTCCTCTTTGCGGCGCATTGCCGCGACAATGAATGAACCAATCACTTCTCTTTCCCACCCGAGCATCGCTCTGTGAGCGGTACTCGGGCGGGACCCCGAATAACTCGGGGCTGCTGTAGTCGACATCTACGCGACCAGGCGCAGATGTGTGTTGGGCGCTCGCGGCGAGACACCCTTGCGCGAGTACACCAGGCGCAAGCTGGTGCGGGGGCGCTGCTGGTCCTGCTCATCGCGGACCCGGAAGTACAAGTCGTAAAACACGAGGAGGCCAACTCCTCCCGAAAGGGCAACAAACAAGGACATGACCCCCAGCCCGATGGCGCCAAAGAAGAGATCCGTAGGCGTCAAGGCAAGCCAAAGGACCTTGCCATGCACGGCGCAAATTACGCCCGCGCCGCCCATGAGCAGCATCCCCGCGAGAGCCGCGGAACAAGCGAGAAGCTCTTTCTTTCTTCCCTTAGTCACGTCATCTCCTTCGGCCATGGTCGAGGCCTCTGTTGAATCTTCGTCCGCTTCTCTTTCCCACCTCAACATCGCTTGATAAGCGGTGCTCGGGTGGAAGCCCGATTGCATCGGGCTCCGAAGGAACTGGTGGACGAGACGGGTTTCGAACCCGCGACCCCCGGCTTGCAAAGCCGGTGCTCTCCCAACTGAGCTACTCGCCCGGCGAGGATCTGCTTCCTCATGGCTCACCACATGTTCGGCAGGTGACTCCGGGGCGTTTCGGGGCATTCCCCAGGGCGGCACAGCCCTCCAGGTTCGTTGGCAAGCGCGCTCCGCGCTGCCTAACTGTTCATGTTATCTCCTTTCGGATCTCCCTCGTTCGTCACCAGGAGCGTCTCCCGGGGGTGAAGTGCGTGACCAGGATCACGATGGGCATGACGATCCACCGAACGACCGGCACCGAAAATCCTACGTATTCGATGAAGTGGCACGTATCTACGAACGCCTCCACCAGTGCGCTAACGATGAGGGCGGCGACGAGCGTCGCCACGGTGGCAACGATGAACACGGACAGCATGGTCAGCACGGTCATTGTCGTTTCCTATCTGCGGTGTGTGCCGCATGGTTGAATGATCGATCGCTTCTCTTTCCCACCCGAGTATCGCTTGATGAGCGGTGCTCGGGTGGGAGGCCCTGCGGTATTCTGCAGGGCCTTTGAGACCGCGCCGGTGAACTACCGGCAGCGGGCCTTGAGGTGGAGTAGGTTGCGACGCTGCTCCACCTTGGCCGCCTCCTGGAGGACAGCCAGGTGGAAGGCCGCCGGCTGGCGGCCGGCCTTCTTCGCGGCCGCGACGGCGCGGCGCGAGTCGGCGAACAGCGAGGGACGGGCGGCCATGTTCCCGATGAGCTTCTGCATCTTTCACTCTTTCTCCCCAGCACGCAGCTGGGGTTTGTTGTTGTCGGGCTTGCGCGCCCGCGGGGTAGCTCAACTTTCCGTTGAGATTGCTTCGCGGGTACACACGCTTCACACCCCCTCTGGCTCCCCCTCTAGAAGAGGTGGAGAAATAGGAGACAAACAAAAACCCGGATAGGAGAGAGTTCCGTATCCGGCGCGCACGTAGCAAGAACAACACGAAGCTGAAATGCTGACGTGCATGCAGGTGGTGACGGCCCTCCCGGACGTATCCGGGAAACCTGCGGTGGGACCGCTCTCTCCTCTGGTGAGGATATGCGATTGTGAAGGGCCTGGCGTTTTTTCTACGACGCTTCACTGTACAAATCCATCATACCACGCAGTGTAAAATGTGTCAAGAGCTTATACACTATTTTGGCTTTATAAAGCTAATAATTCTGTAACATGCATAAAAATATAACGAACTATAGCCCACAACCTCTAGCTCCCTCCTCCCAACGGGAGGGGGGAGGACCGGAAACAACGAACACTCACCCGGCGCTGGTGCTGGGTGAGTGTTCTCTTTCTACTTCGTTGTTCAATGCTGGGTTTCGAGCCACTTCTCTGCATCCATGGCGGCCATGCAGCCGCCGGCTGCGGCGGTGACGGCTTGGCGGTAACGGAAGTCCTCCACGTCGCCTGCAACAAAGATGCCCTCTACGGAGGAACGCGTGTGATCGCGCACAGCGATGTAGCCGTTGCCATTGAGCGCCATCTTCCCGGCAAGGAATCCCGTGTTGGGTGTGTAGCCGATGGCGATAAACAGTCCATCGCATGGGAAGGATTCTGTGGTGCCGGTCCCCACATCCTGCATCATCACGCCCGTCACGCGGTCCTCACCCAGCACATCCGAAACGGCCGTGCTCCACCGGAACGACACGTTCGGGAGCGACTGCACGCGGTCCGCCATGATTTTGGATGCACGCAAT
>JAUSKM010000025.1 GCA_030646955.1 bacterium | reverse complement strand
ATGCCGTCGCCGCTGCTGCATCATCCTGATCCAAAACTTCGACGATCCCCCACGGCGTCCACACCTGCTCGCCGCTCGCGTCCCGCACCGGAATCGCTGCTTGACACCCACGCCCCACCACCCATGCATCGCCGGCGCTCGCGTTCACAAGCAGCAGACCACCTGCTGGCTGCCGGTTGCCATCGTCACACGCTGTCCGCAGTTGCCCCGCGGCACCCGTCACAACAAACTGTTGCTCATGATCCCGGTCTATCAGTCGCGTTGAACCGAGGTTGTTCAGGGAATTCATGCTTCCATCGGCGCACAGCTGCATGAGCGTAATCCCATTTACATCGTCTGATGTGTACTGCACATTGATTGCCATAGTCCCACGTTGACATGCAAATGTGCTGGCCCCCGTGGGAACACATACCTCGCCGCTCGGGCACCCACTCCCCCAACACGCACCAGAGACTCCGAGGGCAGTGTATTGACTGTTGCACTTCAATGCACTCCCATCCGTCCCATACGTCCACATGACGTCCTTCCCCTTCAACATGAACTCGCTCTGCGGCTGCCGCGCGCTTTCCGGCACATCGCGACACCAATCAGCACCCAAGAGCACACTCCGGAGCATCTGCGTGCGCGGGAGCGCCAGCTTCACCAAGTCCGGATTAATCGTCTGGAGAATAAGGTACGAAAACATGGTAAGCACGAGACCGATCGCAGCATTCGAGATCATCTGCTTTGCTTTCTGCACCTGCCCCGTTGCACCGCCAACCATCCAATACAATCCGCCGGCCATCATCACGATGACCGCGAGCACCGCAGCAAACGGAACCCCCCATCGATATATCGCCGCAATATAGGCACCAAAATTTGCGACGTGCGTGATCTCGCCATCGCGCCCGGGAAGCGGTACGGCGAGCGGAATGGATTCCTCGTTGTAGCAGTACCCCCACCCGGCACCACATTCTTCGCTCGGGTCAAACGCCGTGGTGACAGTTCCGCCGCCACTCCCCCCCTCCCCGCCGAATGCTTCGCACTGCTCCTTCTTCCAACAGCGCGGATCATCCTGCGGACTCCCCGCCGCGCGCGCAGCACCCGGCAACGCGATTACGAACATCAGGAGTACCGCGGCAAGGATGCGCCGGTTCATAGCGCGTGCTCGAGAAGATTCAGGAGCTGCTCACGAGGAATGACACCCTCCACCTTCTGCGCCTTCGTGATGTCGCCATTCGGGATGAAGAACCACGTCGGTGTCCCGCGCACGCCGAGGCGCAGCCCGTCTTGGAGATCCTGTTCCACCGCCGCGGCGTACCGTTGCGTAGCAAGGCACTGGGTGAATTCGATGCGATCCAACCCCACCTGCTCCGCGTATGTGGTGAGCACCGATGCGTCATCCAACGTGTCCTGCCGGAGGAAGAGCTGATCGTGGTACGGCCAAAATTTCCCCTGCGCGTTCGCGCACCGCGCGGCTTCTGCAATCTGACGCGCGTTCGGATGGAGCTCTTCAATCGGAAAGTCCCGATACACATAGCGAATCCGATCCTCGTATCGCGCCGCGATCTCGCGAATGACCGGATACGCCTGTCGACAGTACGGACACTGAAAATCGCTAAACTCCACAATGACCAGCGCGGGATCTTCCGCGTTACCGAATGACGGGTGCGTGTCCGTGTACAGCGTCACACCCAACGGAATACCTGTCGCCGCCGTCGTACTGCGATCCACGGACGTGAACGATCCCGCAACGCCATCCGCATCCCCTGCTCCGCGCCGCGCAATGAGCAACCATAGCCCCAGGGCTACGGTGATGAGCACATATACTCCGGCGGCAATCACCAGGGGCTGCCGATACCACCTCCGCATCGTACGATTCATAGATTTTCATCGTATCACAATACACGTTGACACGTTTTCCCCTCCATGGTACTGTAGTGGACTATGGGGCGATACGCTCCATTGTTTGTTTATGTCCCTCCTTGGCATCATCCAGCTCATCTCGGCGATTCTCCTCGTGGGCGTCATCATCCTCCAGCAGCGCGGCACCGGCCTTGGCTCTGCATTTGGCGGCGATGGAAGTGCGTACCGCACGCTCCGTGGCATCGAAAAAACACTCCTCGTCTCCACGATTGTCCTCGCAGTCGTCTTCTTTGGCTCCGCGCTCGCGCAGGTGGTTGTGTAGTAGCAGCAAGCCGACCGTCGCAAACCCCCGAGTACATCTCTCGATTCAGTCCGTTTGCAGTCCCGACGTGAGGCCGAGGTTCCAACTGGCTCCCGTTGATGTGCACCATCGGAACGTGCGACTTTCGGCTTGCATCTCTCCCCATGTCTTTCCACCCCTCTGGTTTTCGGGGGCGCATCGGCGCTTCTCGGACACACGCATCGTTTGCAAAACTCGCGCGGCTCCCTGCGGTTCTTCGCGGACACGAACGCGCAACATTTTTCGGCGGCATCGCAATCCTCCTGGTAGGCATCGGTCTCGCAACGATCGGATGGTACCGCTCTGCAACCACCGTCATTCCAGCGGTGGGCGGAACGTATGTAGAAGGACTCCTGGGCACGCCGCGATTTGTGAACCCGCTCTTCGCGCCCGCGAACGACGCGGACCAGGATCTGGTGCGGCTTGTGTATGCGGGACTGTTGCGTTTTGATGCGACCGGCGTCCTGGTTCCCGATCTCGCGGAGCAGTACGCGATTGCTGATGACGGCAAGTCCGTCACGGTGACACTGCGTCCGAACGCGCGATGGCACGATGGCGCGGAAGTGACCGCAGACGACGTGCTCTTCACGGTTCGTCTTCTCCAACACGCCGACGTTGCCAGCCCGCTCCGCGGCAGCTTCCGCGGCGTCACGGCGGAGCGCGTGGATGATCGCACGGTGCGCTTCGTCATGGAGCGCCCGCTGGCGGTGTTCCTCTCCGCACTCACCATCGGCATCATGCCCGAGCACCGCTGGCTCGACGTGCCGCCGGCACAGCTGCCGCTCGCGGAGCTCAATCTCCGGCCGATTGGCGCGGGTCCATACCGTTTTGCCGGACTCACGAAAGATGCACAGGGAGGCATTCGCACGTACACCCTGGAGCGCAATGCCGAGTACCATGAAACGCCGCCGCACATCGCACGCGTGACGTTCCGGTTCTACAGCACCGAGCAAGCACTCCGTGACGCATTTGCCGCCCGCGAGGTAGACGGCGTGGGGACGCTCCTCCCGGCACATCTGCTGGCAAATACGCGCGGCGATGCAGAGCTGCGAACCGTGATGCTCCCCCAGACCACTGCGGCGTTCCTCAATGCGAAACGCAATCCTGCGCTCGCCGATCTCCGCACGCGCAAGGCGCTCTCGTTTGCGGTTGATCGTCAGGCGCTTATTACGGACGCGCTTGGCGGTTCTGGTGTCGCAATCGGCGGCCCCATCATCCCGGGATTCACCGGCAAAGCAGATCCTTCGACACCAGATGCGTTTGATGCCGATGCCGCTGCTGCGCTCCTGGATGCCGCAGGATGGAAACGCACGGATGCAGATGCCTACGTGGGCCTGCGCACGAAGCAACTCCTGTTGGAGTTGGAGATTGCCAAGAAGAAAGCGGGCAAGAAGACATCAGCGCTTGCTGCAACGGACGAGGAGCGCACGCAGGTGGACGCGCATGTCCAAGCCGAGCTTGGGCAGCACCAGCCATACTACCGGCTTGCATCCGGCCAGCCACTCACCGTGGAGCTGGTGGCGCCAGACGCAACGGAGCTCATCCGCATGGCGGAGTTCCTCCGTGATGCCTGGCAGCGCATCGGCATCACCGTCCAGCTCACCATTGCACCGCTCGATCGCGTACGCGGAGAGCTGATCCCGAACCGCGAGTACGACGCGCTCCTCTTCTCACAAATCCTGGGACCAGATCCGGATCCGTTCCCCTTCTGGCACTCCTCGCAGGTGCGCCACCCCGGACTCAACTTGTCGTACTTCTCCTCCAAAAAGATGGACACGTTGCTCGAAGACGCGCGCGCACAACTTAATCATGAGCGGCGCGGACTCCAGTATGCGGAATTCCAGGAACTCCTGCGCGAGGAACGACCAAGCGTCTTCCTCATTACGCCGACGCTCGCGTATCCTATGACCAACGGCGTCCACGGCGTGACGATCGGAAACCTCACGCAACCCGCAGATCGCTTTGCGACGATCACCGAATGGTATACTGAAACAGAACGGACGTGGAACAAGGATCCCGGTACCGTGATTGAGCAAGCGCGTATGCCGCCGACGCAATGACGCGTTCCTGTATTCCCTTTTTCTTGTCCCTTGATTGCTACGGGCGAGTGGTGGAACGGTAGACACGCATGGTTCAGGGCCATGTGGGAGCAATCCCGTGAGGGTTCAAGTCCCTCCTCGCCCATTGATGCACTGAAAAATCGATCGTTAATTCTTGCGATGGTCCGTGCTTGCAATACTTCCCCTTGAAATTCTCCGTACTCTTCATTCTTCACACTGCGCCACGACGTACGACGCACGATATTTCCCTTCTATGACTGATCTCCTCCTTGCTGCCGCAGCCGCTCCGCGGCCCGCAGCACCACGTTCGCGCCATCGCTCCCAACGACGCCCGACGCGACGCGAACACACAAAACCACAGAACACCCCCGAACAAGCACCGAGCGGCAAGCAGCTCCGCATCATCCCAATCGGCGGCTGTGATGAAGTTGGTCAAAACATGACCATCTTTGAATACGGTGACGATATCATCATCGTGGACATGGGCGTCATGTTCCCGGAAGAGGACCAGCCCGGGGTGGACTTCATCATCCCGAATATCGGCTACCTCAAAGGGAAGGAGAAGCGCATCCGCGGTGTCGTCATCACGCACGCGCACTTCGACCACATCGGCGCCATCTCCTACCTCGTGCCGCGCCTCGGCAACCCGCCCATCTACGGCACGCGACTCACGCTGGCGATGATCAAAAAACGTCACGAGGAATTCAAAATACAGCCACTCACGCTCCACACGATCGCTCCGGAGCAGAAGCTCCAGCTGGGTGTGTTCACCGTTGAACCGTTCTACGAGAGCCACAACATTCCGGACTCCATCGGCCTCATCCTCCACACGCCGCGGGGAATCGTGGTGCATACGGGCGACTTCAAAGTAGATCTGGAGCCGGTAGGAACTACGCCCGGAGATCTTGCAAAAATCGCGCGGCTCTCGGACAAGAACGTCCTTGCACTCCTCTGCGATTCCACAAGCGCCAACAGTCCCGGACACCAAATCTCTGAATCAGAGATCAGCAAAACGCTGGACGGCATCATACGCGAATCGAAGGGGCGGCTCATTATCGGGCTGTTCTCCACGCTCATCGCGCGTATCCAACAGCTCATCTGGATTGCAGAGAAGTACGACCGGAAGGTTGCCATTGAGGGTTTCTCCATGCGGACGAACGTGGAGATTGCCCGTGAATTGAAGTACATGCACATTCCCAAGGGACTCCTCGTGGACACGCGGGACCTGGTGAAGCTGCCACCGGAGAAACAGATGATTCTCTGCACGGGCTCCATGGGACAGGAACGCGCGGCGCTCATGCGCATCACGAACAAAGAACACCGCACCGTCCAAATTGAGCCGGGAGACACGGTCATCTTCTCCTCCTCCATCATCCCGGGCACCGAACGGAGCGTCCAACGCTTGAAGGACAACCTCGCGCGGCAGGGCGCGGAAATCATCGCGGTGGATATCATGGACGTCCACGCGGGTGGCCACGCGAAGGCAGAGGATCTCAAGCTCATTATCAAGCTCGTGAATCCTCGATACCACATCCCCATTCACGGGCACTACTTCATGCTCATCGCGCACGGAAAAGTCGCCATGCGCGCCGGCATTCCCAAGGAGAACGTTCTCATCCCGGAAAATGGCCGCGTCATGGTGTTCGACGACAAGGGCGGGCGTCTCACGCAGGAGCGCGTTCCTGCGGATCGCGTCATGGTGGACGGCCTGGGTGTCGGCGACGTGTCTGAGATCGTGCTCCGCGACCGCAAGCAGCTCTCGGACGATGGCATGGTAGTGATTGTCGTCACCATTTCCCGGAAAGACGGGAAGCTCTTGGCAAGTCCGGACATCATCTCACGCGGATTTGTATTCCTTAAGGAATCCAAGCAGCTCATCGAGTCGGTACGAAAACATGTGAAAAAGGTCGCCACCGACTCGGGTGGCTCGAAGGCAAAAACCGGCCCGCTCGAAGCGTACCTCCGCGGCAGGATTCGGGATGATGTCGGCCAGATGCTCTACCAGAAGACCGAGCGACGCCCCATGATCCTGCCTGTCATCATCGAAGTGTAGGGAGCACCGACGGCCACGGATACCGGATCCGTATACACCCACCGCCAGCATGACGCTGGCGGTGGGTGTTGTGCTGGTGATCGTATCTCGCCCATGGCTCCCGTCCGTGCTATGCTGTTGCACATGCATGGCGTAAGATTGCTGAACGCATTCCGTCAAAGAACATGACACTGTAAGCCGTGTGGAACACGACGAATTCATGCAATGCTACGAGGCGAATGCGGATGCGGTGTTCCGACACTGCTGGTTCCGCGTGCGCGATCGCGAGCGGGCGCAGGATATCATGCAGGAGGCGTTCTGCCGCACATGGACCGCGATCGCGGGCGGCAGCCGTATCGACAACGTCCGCGCATACGTCTTCACCACCGCGACGCACCTCATCATTGATCACGCGCGACGGAAAAAAGAGCAATCGCTCGATGCGCTCCTGGACGCCGGCTGGCAGACCGGAGTGGACGCGCGACCGCACCTGGAAGCAAACGCGGACGCCCGCCGCGCGCTCACCGCACTCGCCGCGCTCACCGACGAGGAACGCGAAATTCTTGTCCTCCGGTACGTTGAAGCATTTCCACCGCGCGAAATCGCGGCAATGTACGGCACCACCGTCAACGCGATGACCGTCCGCATCCATCGCACGAAGACGAAAGCACGCCGCGCGCTCCGAGCCGCACCACCTCTATGAAGCGCCACCTCCGATCCATCACCACCATCACGCTCACCAACGCTGAACGAGGCGCGGGGCGGGATGTACTCCGCGCACACCTCGATCAGACGCCAGTAAGAATGGCGACACCAACACGTCAACACCAGCAAAGGTCGTCTTGGCTCTCTCTAACGATTACCCGTCCTATGATGGCAGCACTCGCAATTATTCTCGCACTCTCCCTCGGCGGCGGCACCGCATACGCTGCGGCCGACACGCTTCCGGGCGACACGCTCTACCCGGTGAAGATTCACGTCAACGAGCGGCTCCGCGCAGCGGCAGCAATCGGCGCCGAAGCTGACGCAACGCTCGATGGCGAACTCGCGGTACGCCGATTGGACGAAGCAGCACGGCTCCGCGCACGCGGCGCCACAGACCCGGCAACGCAGGCGCGCATTGTAGAGCGCTTTGAGCGACACATGCACCGCATGGAGCAACGCATCACGAAGCTTGAGGCCAATGGCAAGACCGACGCAGCGGCGGCGTTGAGTGAGGCGATGGATGCCCGCCTCCGCGCGCACGCAGAGCTCCTCACATCGCTTCCGCCCGTTGGTACCAACACACCTCACGACACAACAGGCGACAACGATGGCGATGTGCTCACCCGCGCCACACTCCGACGTGCCGATGCCATGGCCCGCATCCGCGTACAGAACGAGGATGCCGTCACGCAGGGCAACCCACCCGATGTCCGTGCTGCAGCGGAGGGACGACGCGACGCGACTGCGAAGAAGCTTGACGCGGCGGCCGCAGCTCTCGCCGCGCACGCCGATCGCCTGGACGCGAGCGTCCGTGCAGATGCCGAAGCACGGCTCACCGCAGCGCGAGAGCTCTTCGCCACCGGTGAAGTGCAGCTCACAAGCGCGGAATACGGCGCAGCATTCCGCAGTTTCCAGCAAGCGCACCACGAGGCGCAGCGTGCGCTCCATACTGCCCGCCTTCGCGCCCGCGCGGATGCAGCGGGAGATGCGGACGAGCAGGACGCCCAGCAGCCAGATGGAGCAGCGGATGCACGCGGCGATGCGGCGGTTGAATTGGATGCCGACCCCGACGCAGTCCGCGCGCGTATCAACGCGAACGCCTCCGCACGCACCCGTCTCCGTCTCCTTGCCGAGTAGCGACATCTCCGAAACACACTACCCACCGGAACCGGTGGGTAGTGTGTTTGTACGAAGATGCAAAAATCGCGAGCGTTGTTTACACTACAGAACATTCTTTCCAATCCCCTCCCTCCCCGCGTCCTCGGGGGGAGGGAGGGGTGGAGTGTTCTGTGCTCCGTTGCGTACCAAACCACCTCTCCCCCTCCAACTCCCCCTCCCCCCTGCGTACAGCGGGGAGGGGGAGGGACATGCGCAGGAAGCATCGTGGGGAGATAAACTGTAAACAACGCGAGGGATGCTCACAGCGAAGCATAAAAAGGAGAACCGCCGACGCGAGGTCGGCGGCCTTGTGCACGCTAGACGTGTTCGTGGTGCACAGCAGGTTGCGATGCCGCAGCATGCTCGCGCTCGAGTGCATGATATGCGACGGTCACGTCCACTGGAATCGCGTGCCAACGCTCCTGTGATGCAAACCATTCGAGTGCGCACCGCCATGCCGTGATGTGATCGCGGAACGCGTGCGCTGGATCGCGGAAGTCCAACACGCAGATGCTGTACGAAACCGCATCCATCGTGGACCCATCGGATTCCCGCGTCCCGCAGAACACCGTCATGTCACCAACGACGTGATCAGGCGGCGGTTGAAATCGGTGCTGATGGCCATCGAAGTACACTTCAACCCACTCCTCCCGAGTCCGCTCGTTCAGCAGCAGCAACTCCGCATCCGCAAACCGACGCTTGCGTACCGCGTAGATCCCAGCTGCGAGCGCGTGCACCGAGCAGACATCGTACTGCCCGTGGCGCACCATCCCAAAAAACCCTGCGAGCATGCGAAGGAACGGATCGTGCACAATGGTTTCCATGAAATCCATGGATCCTCCTCCCGTTGTGCTCTGACCCTACCACGCCGCAAACCGCCGTCAAGGCACCAACGCCTCCGCCCGCGCGGCCGATGCATCCGGTATTCGCGTTCCGGCAAGTTCGATCTCGCGGATGTCGCGAAGGTATGTTGGCGCCATCGCGTGCGCTTCAGCGTGCCACAGATTGCGACGCACCACCGCACACCACTCTAACGCGTCGGGATGCCCAAATGCGACCGCAAGCCGAGCAATGTGGAATTGCAATGCGTGCGCCAGATTGCGCCGGGCAAGCGTATCCCCCTGCGAGGCGTACAGCTGCTGGAAAGATCGAGCAAGCGCATCCGCATATGCTGCACACGTGCGATCACGCAGCTCGGGATAGTGCAGATGATGCGCAAGCGGATCGCTGGAAGCGCGATACTCTCCCTGGGTCGCCCACCACAAATGCTCCAACCACGAACGCGCGCGATCATGCCGCTCCATGAGCTGCGGCAATACCGGCGCTGCCCACTCCATCACCGCGTAGAGGTCCGTTTCATGCGCCACCAGCCACTGCGTCGTTTCCATGATGCGCGATCGCGCGGGGACGGTATGCAGGCCGATGTATGGTACGAATCCTCCCGCGAGGAACGCAGCAAGCTCTGCATCATCTGCGCAGTCGATGTCGCTCGACGACTCCACCGTGGACGCCTGGACGGTGTTGAAGCTGATGGCGACGAGCGCAAGGAACTGCTCCCAAGTCCCGTCCAGCATCGGCTGCGTACTGGGACTGCGCGGAAGGGACATATCCAGCTCCATCTGCAGGGAATGCTTACCCGTAAAGGGCGGCACGCGCTGCTGCATCGATGCGATCCAGAACGCCGCAGCAGTTGTGGGCTCCGACGGCGTGGATGTTGACGGAACCGGTTCCGCAGCACGTGCGCATGCGACAACCAATGGAACGAACAACAGAAGCGTCACACGCATGACAACACCTCCATGAACGGGTATGCCGGCGCCACCACGGCTGCCACGGTTCGCTCTCCATGATAGGCGCCAATCATGGAGAGCACATGAACGCCGACAATCGATATCGCTTTCGCGATATTCATCATTCGCTCACCTCACATGCGTATGCTGACAACAGCGTCCCCCCGTCACGTAGACATTCCTATGACCATGCCATTCCACATCATGATCCTACCAGCACCATCCAAACGGCCGCAAATGGAAGCAGGGGTAGCGCTGGCGACAAAACACGGCACACGGAAAACCACCAAGCGACGCGGCGCATCCCGCAGCATGCATCACTCCACGCCCGAACGCCAACTCCATGAGGTGGCCGCAATCAAACGCAAACGCAAACCCACCACCAAACGCCGCAAACGCTAATCACCACCGGCCCCCTGCCGGTGGTGATTGTTTACCCGCATGCGCGTCATTGCGAGAAGTCCACGACGAAGCAATCCCGGTCACGAAAGCACGAAATTGCCACGCCCTCAAGAACTCGGGCTCGCAATGACACTGTTATTCAGCATTTCAAAATCCCATGTATGTTCTTTTCAAAATCTACAATCTGAAATGACGCTGGCGGGCGGGTGCGGGAGGTTCAGTGCTCTCAAAAACGCGCGCGGCTCCCGCCCCACCCATCTCCCACCTTACTCGCCTGCAATGAATGATGGGTGAACGCTGCCAGCATCCAAACCACCAAGGACTTGACGCGGATCCCCTGATGCGTTACAGTATCCACGAAGTTGCGCCGACCCTTCTTTCACAACTAAACCAAAAGGAGTACGCCGTGCACCGCAACGATCATCGTAAGATCCGTAAGCGGCTCGCCGCGGGAATCGACGCGCTCCTCGCCGGAGACGTTGAGCTGCCGCACGAGCTTTATCCGTACCAGTACGATGCACTCACACACACGCGTGATTGGCTCCTCGATACAAAAGGAACGCCACGCGGGTACATCGCGCATGCCACGGGCCTGGGCAAGACCGTGCTCATGGCCGCACTCATGCATGCATGTCCGGATCTCCGCTTCCTCGCCATTGTTCCTACGAAAGTGCTCATCGAGCAAACGGCGCCCAGTATCACGAGGTTCACAAGAGGCCTCGTTGGACACGTCTCAAGTCTGAACCAAATCCATGATGACGATGGAAATATTGTCGCGCTACCCGGCCATGAATACTCAAACATTGCCGTGACCACGGCAGCGAGCTTGCGCATCTACGCGCACGCGCTTGCCAATGAATTTGCACCGCATGTCGTCTTTTGGGACGAGTGCCATGGCGCCTATCATCCAACGGCCCAAGCATCCCTTGCGCCATTCACCCAGCAGATCATCATCGGTCTTTCGGCGACGCCCGATCATCTAGTAGCCGTCGCAAAACCAGGCTGGCATCGTGTGCAACTTGAAAATGGCCGCATCCTCTACGCACCGCCGGACCGCCTCGCCACGACGCACTTCCAGACGAAAATCGATGAGCGTCCTGTCCGCTGGGGAATCGAGGAGGGATGGCTCGCGCCATTCGCGTGGGGACGCATCGCGTTCGACTGCGCGCTCGACAGTGTCCCCACACGTGAGACGCAGGATGGCGTTGACTACGACGAGAAGAAACTGCAGACGCTCATGGCGCAGCACTGGTCGGTAATGACCGATACCATCGTGCGGCTCTACGAGCATGGCGAGTACGATCTGCCGAACCGTCAGACCTTTGCGGTCTGTCCCAGCGTGCAGGCAGCGGAAGAGCTTGCGCAAGCGGTACATGCTTCAGGCATTCCCGCGGCATGCATCCACGGCGGAACACCCACGGGAAAGCGGCGCAGCATCCTCAAGCAGTTTCGCAATCGTCAGATCAAGCTCATCACGTCCGTCATGGTACTCCGTGAGGGCTGGGACATGCCAAATGCCGAAGTATGCCTCATGCTTCGGCCCACCAAATCCCGCGTGTTCTACATCCAGTGCATCGGTCGCGCACTCCGTCTGGATCCCGACAATGCACACAAAGTGGCTCTCGTGCTGGATCCGCACTTCCAACACAATGCGCTCACTCCACTTTCCGCCCCGCAGCTCTTCGCCCTCCCCGGCCAAGAAATCGCGGAAGGCGACATGCTCATCGGCCCAAGGCGGAATCGTGGACGCGGTGGCAGCAATGCCATCGCCTCCCCATATCTTCCGCACGGCGCCAAACCACGCATCATCGTGGTGGACGCGCTGTCCGAGAACGAGATCGAATATTGGGCAGGACCTGATGGGACGTTCGAGGCGGATGGGGAGGTGCGGGGGACGGTAGAAGTATGCGCTGAACAAATACAATTGCCCGCTACGACGGTACGCAACCGCATCATCCGCTTTCGTTGTCAAAGCAGAGATGGAAGAGACCGCGGCGGGAAAATGCGTCCCTTCTATTCGCTTTCGACCGTCAACAGTATCTGCGCAGACCTCCTAAAAGATATTCCGAAGGCAGGTATAAGCGGGGTATTCGAAATACATGGGGAATTGTGGGGAACATTACCGGTGCTGGCTATCACTCTTTCGCTCTCAACACAAGCCGTTTCCGATCGCGTAAAAGGTAGAAACTGCAGAAAGAAAAGAGGCAAAGATCGCAGAGGAAAACCACGCACCTTCTACGCTCTATCTGATGCGCGCGATGCCTGCTCCGATCTGCTCAGCATCCAATCGCAAGCAAACCATGATGGAATGTTCGAGGCCGATGGAGAACCGTGGGTCATGGCAACGGCGTACGCCGCATCCATTCATCGATCAGCCGATACGGTGATGGAACGGTGTGTGAGTGCACAATGTAGGAGCAAAAAGGGGAAAGATGTTACTGGTAATATCAGAACCTTCTACGCTGTCGCAGATGTACAGCAAGCCTGTGCAGATCTCCTGACCGTTCCGCAGGCAAGAGATGATGGGACATTTGAAGAGAGCGGG
>JAUSKM010000019.1 GCA_030646955.1 bacterium | reverse complement strand
TCCGGAGATGAGGTGTTTTGGTGGGCGGAGAGGGATTCGAACCCCCGAAGGCGATAGCCAGCGGGTTTACAGCCCGCCCCATTTGACCGCTTTGGTATCCGCCCATTAGCCGATGGTGGGGATTGAACCCACGGCCTGCTCCTTACCATGGAGCTGCTCTACCACTGAGCTACATCGGCACACGCTACAACGCGCGGATACGCGCGTCGAAATCGTCGAGTTTCTGATTGTCGGGATTGGCCTGGCGCAGTCGGCCAATGAGCTGCGTCCCGCGCACGCGTTCTCCGTTGATAATAGCAAGCTCCACGGCGAAATCAAGGAAGCGAGGGTTCTTGGGCTCTAACCGCAATGCGCGGTCCATCTCCTTGGCCGCGGCATCACTCTTCCCACCCGCATGGAACACGTCGGCGAGCATAACGAACGACTCGGGGTTCTTGGGATAGAGCTTCGTGAGAAACCGGAGCGTCTCCTCGGCCAACGCATCCTCCTTGCGGGCGCGGTAGAGTCCCGCCAGGCCACTGTACGCCTCGAAGTACTTCGCGTCAATCTTGAGACACGCGAGATACTCCTCCTCTGCACGCTCCAGCTCGCCCGCGGTAAACGCATCGCGCGCCGCCACGATGTGTGCCTCGCAGCTCTCCGCCTCGGTGCCAGCCACCGGCGGCGTTGCATGCTCGTGCGCGAGGAGACGGAGCCGACGGTACCCACGGTCGAGCGCGGATGCGGCGCCCTGCGCGTGCTTAGCCGCCTTGCGCCCGAGATCATTCTGCAGCGTCCGCGCGCGGCGCGTCAGCCGCTCCACGAGAATCCGATTGATCGCAGCCGCATCACGGGACTGCACAATACGCGCACGCACGCGGAGCTGCTGGAGCCGCGGCCATGCGCGCACGACGTGCACCGCAATGGTTGCTCCGCCGATGACGATGAGGATGATTCCAATGGTTGTCAGCATACCGTCGACAGTATCATGTAACGGCCTGCAGCGCGACAATCATATCACGCAGCCCTGTGGCGGTCTGACTTGCGGTGCCCACAAGCACACCGGCGATCTCCTTGCGCGCCATGAACGCACCAACCGAATCCGCATCCACACTGCCGCCGTAGAGCACCCGCGCATGGATGTCGTGCGATGCCGCAAGCGCTGCAATACTCACGGCCGCAGCAGCGGCATCTTCCGGTGCCGCAGACACTCCGGTGCCAATTGCCCACACGGGCTCGTACGCGACGAGGATTTCCGACGGACGAAGATCCGCAACGGCATCGAACCCTGCGGAGCACTGCCGCGCGATGACCGCGCCCCGCTTCCCTGCTGCCCGCTCCGCAGCATCTTCTCCCACGCAGAGCACCGGCATCAGGCCCGCCGCACATGCGGCACGAAGTTTCTTCCCTACGAGCGCGTCCGTTTCCCCAAGCTCCCGCCGCCGTTCGGAATGTCCAACGAGCACATACGTGCACCCCAACTGTTTGAGGTCCTCCGGGCTCACCTCCCCCGTCAGCGCACCGCGCTCCTCCCACGCGCAATCCTGCGCGCCGAGCGCAATGTCGCTCCCCGCAATCGCGACAGCAACATCGGCGAGTGCGTTGAAGCTGGGGCAGAGCACGAGCGTCACTGCATCATGCGCAAGCGCGCGTGCTTCCTGCGCAAGCGCAACGCTCGCCACGTCCGAGAGTTGCATCTTCCAATTTGCGATGAAGAGCGGGGACATGGTCGTTACAGCGTCAACATCCCCTTCCACTTCGCGGCATCCTTCTCCGTGAAATCGCCAATGACCGCGAGGTGGAGCCGATCTCCACGCAGCACATCACGCGCGACGGCGGCAACCGCATCACGCTCCACGGCCATGAGCCGCGCGATGCGCTCCACCGGCGTGAGAACCTCCTTCCGCAGCAACGCCTGCTTGCCGTACCAATCCGCACGCGCGCTGGAATCCTCCAACCCGAGCACGATGCGCCCTTCCGTGTTCTCCTTCGCGCGGGAGAGCTCCTCCGCCGTCACGCCGCGATCGCGGACTCGCTTGAGTTCCGCAACAATGACACGGAGTGCCTGCGTCGTGCGCGCCGGATCCAATCCCGCCGTCACCGTAAACGCTCCCGCATCCGCGTAGTGATCCGAAGACGCGTGCACAGAGTACGCGAGACCGCGTCGCTCGCGCACCGCGATGAAGAGACGTGAGGACATCGTCCCGCCCAGAATGTTAGCAAGCAACCCGAGCGGATATGCGCGCGCATCCTCCACCCCAAACGTGGGGACACCCAGCGCGAGGTGCGCCTGCGCCGTCTCTTTCTTCTGCAGCTGCACCATGGGGCCACGCGGCCGCTGTGTAAACGACGGTGCCGCGGGCACGGGACGCTTGCGAGCACGCACGGCTCCAAACGTCCGCTCCGCAACCTCCAACGCGTGCTCCCCCACCTTCCCCGCAATAGACACGATGCACCGCGCCGGCTGGTAGTGCCGATCCCGGTACGCGAGCAGGTGCGGCCGGGTGATGCCGAGCATCGTTTGCTCGGTACCGCTAATGAGCCGCGCGAGCGGGTGGCCGCGGAAGAGCAACTCCTCGTAGGTGTCCTCAATCGAGCGTCGCGGATCGTCCTCGTACATGTGGATCTCCTCCAGAATCACCTTCCGCTCGCGATCAAATTCTACGAGCTTGAACGTGGAGCTGTAGAGCATGTCCGCCAGCATGTCCAGCGCGAGATCCAGGTGCTCCGCACTCGCCTTGATGTAGTACCCGGTGTAGTCCTTGCCCGTGAACGCGTTGTACTCCGCACCGATCCGATCCAGGTCGCGCGAAATGTGCAACGTGGTTGGCCGACGCTGCGTACCCTTGAACATGAGGTGCTCAATGAAATGCGATGCACCGCTTAGTGCCTGCGTCTCATGGCGCGACCCAACCGGGAACAGCGCCTCGACGCATACCGCCTGCGTATCATTGGACGGCGCCAGCAGCACGCGCGTGCCGTTGGCGAGTGTGTGGATCGAAAACATAGAAGAAAGATATCCTGCCGAATGACGTGCGTTTCCCGTATGCAGCTGGAAGCTCCAGCGTACCATGCGCCACGACGCAGGCAATCTGGCGCGTTACCCGAACAGCTCGCGGATCGTCACCACCATGCCAACGAGGAACATAAACGCGACAAGGTAGTTCACAACCGCGGGCAAGCGCACGCGGAATTCGGGCTGACGGTCGCCTCGGCGGCGCGCGACCAACACCGCAAGCGCGACGAGGATTCCATCAAGCCCCGCAAAAAGCGCGCCCGTGAGCATCACGATGTCGATGAACCCTGGTCGACCGATCAGGAAGATGCCCACCGGAACGCCAACCCCCAGGAGAAGTGCCGCAACACGCGGGATGCGGAAGTCATAATGGAACACGTTGCGCGTGTAGAGTCCCAACATGAGAAACGACGTCGCGATGGTAGAGAATCCCAGGAGGGCACCCAGGAGAACGATGGACTGTCCCAATGTTGGCGCGAGGCCGAGAATCGCATCCTCGGTAGTCCGCGGCCCGCTGACGCCAACAACGATGACCGCGAAGAGTGCCGTAAGCGCTGCGGCGATAATCGTCCCCCAGGCGATCGCGCGCGGCAAGAGCCGCTCCCACCCACGCAGCGTATCGCGGATCTCCGCGATGGCGGAGACGCCGCCCAATGAAAAGAGGACGACGCCGTACGGGAGGAACGCGTCTCGGAAGTTCATGGACGAAAAATTGATCGGATCCACTCGCTGAATCCCTACGATTGCAATGAGCGCGATTGCGAGAAAGATGAACGCCGTAAAAATAAATTCGAGCGATTCAATGAGGCGCAGCCCGACGGCGACCGCGAGCATGCCGAACATCGCGAACGCGACGCTGTATACCCACGGCGTCCCACCCAATAACGGGCCGCCGAGCTGGTGCACGAATGTTCCCGCCAGCACAATATACGCGACGAGCGCGCCCCACATCCCCAGGACGCCGGAAAGTGATGCAATAATGCGACCCGGCATGCCGAGATACCGATGCGCGTACCCCACGAGCCGAGTGTGCGCGTTCGTGCGTAGCGTCAGCTCCCCAAACCACAAATGCACCAGGAGTACCGCAGCCGTCAGCACCACCATGTGCATGGCTCCCACAGCAACCCCGGCACGCGCGAAAACGTACGGCATGCCAAAGATACCCGCACCGACAATGGTCCCAATCAACATGGCAATGGCACGGGAGTAGGCGCGGGGCAACATAGGAAACCCAAGATGCTCGCAGCGAGCAGCAGAAAATACAGACGCAGGTTGTCCACCATTATAACACAGGTTCTTCATATTCCAGGCACTCCAAGGCGCCGGAATGACGTGCTACGCTCTGTGTATGTGTCCCGCCCGAAAGCTAGCAGCTCGGAGCTAGCAACCAGCAGCTCCCTCCCTATGGAACGCATCCCCCCACAGAATCTCGAGGCCGAGCAGTCCCTCCTTGGGGCGCTGCTCATTGATAAGGACGCCATGATTCGCGTGGGGGATTGCGTCCACGCGGACGATTTTTATCGGGACGCGCACCGCGAGATCTTCTCGGCCATGGTTGCACTCTTTGAACGACGCGAGCCGATTGATTTGCTCTCGCTCTCGAACAAACTGAACGAACGCGGAAAACTGGAGTCCGTGGGCGGCCGGAGCGCGATTGTTGAACTCTCAACCATCGTCCCCACGGCAGCGCATGCGCGGCATTACGCAGAGATCGTCGCCAAAAAAGCAACGCTCCGCCGGCTCATCCACGCTGCCTCGGAGATCACCACACTGGGCTTCCATGAAGACGAGGACGCCGCCACCGTGCTCGACGAGGCCGAGCGGCGACTCTTCGCTGTCTCACAACAACACCTCAACCAGGCGTTCACGCCCATCCAAGACATTCTCTCAACTGCATTCGACCGCATTGACGAGCTCCATCGGCAGAAGGGCAAGCTCCGCGGACTGCCAACCGGATTCACGGATCTCGACAAGCTCCTCGCGGGCCTCCAGGAGTCCGACCTCGTCATTCTTGCCGCGCGTCCCAGCGTGGGCAAAACCAGCCTTGCCATGGATATCGCGCGCCACGCGGCCATCAATCAGAAAAAACCCGTCGGTGTTTTCTCGCTAGAAATGTCCAAGGAGCAGCTGGTCGACCGCCTCATCTGCACACAGGCAAACGTGGAGCTGTGGCGTATGCGCACGGGAAATCTTTCCGACCGGCCGGATGCGGATGACTTTCCACGCATCGGCAACGCCATGGGCGTGCTCTCGGAAGCGCCAATCTTCATTGATGACTCCGCGATGACAAACATCATGGAGATTCGCACGAAGGCGCGCCGCCTGCAGATGGAGCACGGCCTGGGGCTCATTGTGGTGGACTACTTGCAGCTCATGGAGGGCCGCTCCAAGAAAGCAGAAAATCGCGTGACGGAAGTTGCAGAGATCAGCCGCGGCCTCAAGGGCATCGCGCGCGAACTGCACGTGCCCGTCCTCGCGCTCTCCCAGCTCTCGCGCGCGGTGGAAATGAGCAAACCCGCGATCCCGAAACTTGCGCACTTGCGTGAATCCGGCGCAATCGAGCAGGATGCGGACGTCGTGCTGTTCATCTACCGCAAGGCCGCGGACCGCAACTACCGCATGGAAGACCTGACACCCGAGGATCGTCACACCGCAGAGATCCACATCGCAAAACATCGCAACGGCCCCACCGGCGTGGTGAAGCTCTTCTTCGACGATGCGCGCGTCTGCTTCCGCAACCTAGAAAAAAACCGCGATATGGCTGCGGTTGCGAACCGCGAGTTTCACGCGTTGAGCAACTAGCAGACAGGGGCATACGACATGCTCCCTCTCCGTCATTGCGATCCATAGAATCGGCTTGCAGTTTTCATGCGGTATCCCCCATCCATTGAGCAGCTCATGACGCAATTCCGCCAGTTCCCGGGCGTGGGCCCCAAGACGGCGGAACGGTTCGTGTTCCACCTCCTGCGGCTGGGCGCGCCGGGCATGGACGCGCTCTGCGATGCAATCCGACGGCTTCGAGATGCCGTGGACCGCTGCGGGGTGTGCGGAACGTTCGCTGAAGCGACACCGTGCGCGACGTGCGCAGATCCGCGACGCGATCATACATCCATCTGCGTTGTCGCAGAACCCGGCGACCTGCTCGCCATGGAACGGACGAACGAGTACCGCGGCGTGTACCACGTCCTCGGCGGACTCCTCGCGCCCATCGAGGGCATTGGGCCAGAACAACTGCGCATCCCTGCACTCGTCGCACGCGTGTCCGAACAATCGACAATCAACGATCGGCAATCGGCAATCCGCGAGGTCATCTTCGCGTTTGATCCGACCATCGAAGGCGAGACAACGATCAACTACCTTGTCCCACTCCTCGCGCCCACCGGTGTTGTGCTCTCGCGGCTCGCGCGAGGACTGCCCGTTGGCGGCGACCTGGAGTACGCAGACCCCGTCACGCTTTCGGATGCCCTCACCGGCCGACGGAAGCTCCGCCTCGCGCAATCGCCTGCGCAACAACGCGCGCACGCGCCCCAACAGCATGAATCCATCTTCTAGTAACGCCCTCCGCATCATCGCACAAACCAAGGGCGTGACGCGTGCGCGACGACACATCTTCTTGTGTTGCGATCAGAACGAACCGCGGTGCTGCTCCAAGGCAGCGGGGCTTGCATCGTGGGATTTTCTCAAGCAGCGCCTCCGGGAGCTTGGCCTCGCGGACCAGGGCTCGCCCATCACCGCCAGCGGCAACGCGCTGGACGACGTGGACGATGCACTCCTATCGCTCACCGAAGCGCCCACAACGCCGCCCAAGCCCTGCGTGCTCCGCACGAAGGCAAACTGCCTGCGCATCTGCTCCGGCGGCCCCATCGCCGTCGTGTACCCCGAAGGCGCATGGTACGCCGGCTGCACGCCCGAGGTGCTGGAGCGCATCATCCAAGAACACCTCATCGGCGGCCGCATCGTCACCGAGCACTGCTTCACCGTCAATCCGCTTGCGGATAGTTGACGGCACGCCTGTTTGATCGTAACGGAGTGCGGCCTCCATGCTGGGAGCATCCGCAGACCCCGCAGAGGACCTCACCGCCTGATACCAGAACACCCCCGCATTGCGGGGGTGTTCCACTTGGTTACGTCGTCGCCGGAGTACCGATGGCCTCGATCTTCACCTTCGTCTGGAGCTGGCGGTGACCGAAGTGGCGGCGGTAGCGGGACTTTGCCTTGTACTTGATACCCTCGATCTTCCGCGCGCGGCCCTGCTCGACAACGGTCCCTGTGACCGTGATGGGAAGAATCGGGGTACCTACTGCGACATCGCTCCCGCCTTCCGTAAACGTGCAGAGCACTGCATCAAACGTCACCGCGCTTCCGGCATCGCCTGGGAGCTTCTCGAACGTGTACGTCTTGCCCGGTTCAACAATATACTGTTTACCGCCGGTTTTGATGATTGCGTAGTTCACCATAGAAAAAACGCCATGCTGGGCGTTGATCGTGCCTTCTTTCCCACGCTATCATGACCCCTTTCCCTCGTCAAATACGATGTCCACGCGCTGGCCCGGGGCGATGCCGTACTGCTGCACGGTACCTGCGGGTACCTCGATGGCGAGGAGCGCCTGCGGACGCGGGTTGAAGTATGGGAGCTGCTCGAGCGGCGTCCCCGGGGCTGGAACAGGCAGGCGCTCGTGCGTGTCTACCACCACCCCACCGGCAATCCAGATGATATCAATGGAGAAGCGCATGTCCCGCATCCAGATGTGGTGCTGATCCAGCATTCCGAACAGAAAAAGCATGCCGGTCCCCGCGAGTAATTCCTCGCGCCCAGAGAGACCGCGAATACGCTCCTCCCGTGTTCGTGCAACGTCTACGCGTGCCGTATACTCGCGCTCCGGAATGCGCACCGTCGCAAATGATGCGGATGCAGACGCGCCAAGCGTCGTCGCGCTCCATCCAACGTACGCGACCGCTCCAAGAATGGCGATTCCCACAAGTGCAGCCAGGTTGACGGCTTTGCGCATACCTCGTATGGTGAACATGTCCGCATCGTTCATTCTTACACACGCACGGAGGGGTCCATGACCGATTGTCTCACCATCGCTTGGCGACAGAGCGTCATGCTCCGCCGCTTCACACACGCCATCGAACGTGGCGCCAGCACCTCGCCGCGCGAGCTGGAACAGCTGCACCGCATGCTCGAAGAACTCGGCACGCCGGAAGCGACCATCAACAGCGCCATCGCGCTCTCCGTGGATGTCCTGCACAGATTGGCGCACGGCACCGCAACCGCGCCAGAGCAGCTGTACGACATGTAGCCATGCGTGTCCAAATTGCAACCAGAAGAGCTGAGAGCCGAGCGCTCCTGGCTCTTTTCTTTTCTGGCGCTGATCCCCGCATGTCCTCATGCCTCCCCAGAACCTACCAACGCCGCGGCCTGCTCGATCGTGAGTGTGCCGCCCACATCCAGCACAACGGTATCACGACGGTTGAGCTTGTGCTGCAGAAGAAATTCCGCGAGCGTATTTTGGACCCGCTCCTGGATTGCGCGTCGGAGCGGACGCGCCCCAAACTTCGGATCAAATCCAATCGCGGCAAGCTCCACTGCTGCCGCTTCCGTTGCGCGGAAATGAATTCCCTGCTCCGCGAGCTGCCGTGCAATCCCCGCGAGCATACGCCGCGCGATCTCTTGCACCTCGTCCTGCGTGAGTGGCGTGAACACAATAATGGCATCAAACCGGTTCAGGAACTCCGGCCGATACGTTCCCCGCAGCTCCTGCTCCATGAGCTGCCGCCGCATCTCCTCCTGCGATGCGCCTGCGCCAACCGCATCCTGAATGTACGCCGTACCCGCGTTGGAGGTTGCCACGATCACCGTGTTTGAAAAATCCACCGTCCGCCCGCGCGCATCCGTCAGCCGCCCGTCCTCAAAAACCTGCAAGAAGACATTAAGAATGTCCGGATGCGCCTTCTCTAATTCATCCAGCAGCACGATGGAGAACGGCCTCCGCCGCACGGCCTCCGTCAACTGTCCGCCGGCCTCCGCTCCCGTATGACCGGGCGGGGCGCCAATGAGCCGCGTGATACTGGTCTGCTCCTGATATTCGGACATGTCCAATCGCACCATCGCTTCCTCAGCACCAAAATAGGACTCCGCGACGGTCTTGGCCAGCTCGGTCTTTCCGACACCCGTGGAACCCAGGAAAAGGAACGTCGCGATAGGCCGCTTTGCAGACCGTAACCCCGCTCGCGCGCGCCGCAGTGCTGCTGCAACCGCAGCAACCGCCTCGTCCTGCCCCACCATGCGCTCGTGGAGCACCTGCTCGAGACGCAGAAGCTTGTCCGCCTCGTCCGCAGCCACCTCACCCGCCTTCACGCCCGTCATTTCCTCAATGCGCCGCGCGATATCCTCCCGCGTCACGCGCTCGCGTTCGCCGCGCGTACTCCGCACCGATGCCGCGGCCTCCTCCAGGAGCACCACCGCCTGCTCCGGCATCGCGCGGTCGCGCAGGTATCGGCTCCCAAGCGTCAACGATGCCTCGATGGCGGCGTAGGAAAAAAAGACGCGCAAACGCGCCTCGATGGGGATGGATCGCGCCGCGATGATGCGTATGGCATCATCGCCTTCCGGCTGACCCACTGGGACGCGCTGCAGGAGCTGGCCCAATGCGGACTGCTCCACATATTGTGTGTAGTGCTCTGGCGTGGTCGTACCCACCAAAATCAACCCGCCGCGTTCCACCTCGCCTGCAAGCACATCATCAAGATCAATCGCCGCACCGATGCCCGTGAGATGCTCCAGTTGCTCCACCACCAGTACGATGTTCTGGGATTTTTCTACCTCGTACAACGCACGGAGCAGCCGCTCCTGCGCCTGCGCGGGTTCTGCGCCGCTCGTGAGGCGCGCCACCTCCAGCACCACCAACCGATGGTCTGCGATAAGCTCCGGTACGTCTTCACCCACCATGCGCTCTGCGAGTCCCTCGACAATCGCATGCTTTCCGGTTCCGGACTCCCCGACGAGCACGATGCCCCGCCGCCCGCTCTCAAACGTGCGCAGGAGCTCGCGATAGACCGCCTCGCGGTCCACGATCGGCCCCGTGTACCCTCGCGCAGCGAGCTGGGTGAGGTCGGTACCAAATTGATCCAGTACGGGCGTGGCGATCGCCGTCATCGCGCGGTTCATGCCGCTCCGTGGACGCAACGCAGCACGCGCACGGTATCGCGCCACGCGCACGCGGAGATCTTCGCCGGTGTGCACCCAGAGGGCCGCATTCGCTACCTGCTCTGGCGTGACGCCGAGATCGGCAATAATATCCTGGACGATGCCGGGCTGCCGCACGAGCGTCAAGAGGATGCGGAGAATGCCAAGGATATCGCGGCGCTCGCGCGCAGCGCTGATGTACGAATCAAAAATCACGCGGTGCGCCTCGGGTCCAAGCACCACTGCGGTCTGATGAAATTGCGGGAGTTGCTGAAGCGCGTAGTTGATCCGCGCCTGGAGCGCGTCGCGCGAGACGCCGAGCCGCCAGAGCAGCATCGCACCACTCTCTGATGCCGCCGCCCCCGCAAGGAGGTGGATGGGTTCCACGGTCGCATGTCCCAGCCGCGTCGCCAGCGCCCCCGCAGCCACAACCGCCTCGATCGCCATCGGCGAGAGCGCCCGCGCAATCGCAACGCGCCGCATGTGCTGCGCAGCATCCCAATCCGGCAACGCAGTCGGCGCGCTGTCCTCTGCATCATGCGCCGCAGGACGCACTGGCCGCTCGGGTGTTCGCGCAATCCGTATCTGCGTGCGTTGCGCAACCACGGCGACAACAAGGAGGAGCGCGCCATAGAATCCCGCGCCCCGAAATGCCGTGGCGCGCACCATTTCCTCCGCGCGCGTCAGAAGCGTCAATTCCGGATTGGCCAGCAACGCGGCTGCGCCAAGTGCAAAGGCACAAACCACAAAACACGCGCCCATGGCCGACCGCATGCGATCCGTCAAAACGCGTCCGCGCACCGATCGCCGATCTACCGCGATCCCGGATACCAACGCGAGATCCCCCCATATCACCGCCGCGCCAGCTCCACCGCACGCCACGCACGGGGCGCCGCGCGTCACGGTCCCCCCATGGCAGGCATGACACACGAGTGGAGTCATAGAGAGCTACTCGGCTGGAGACCAACCTACGCGAGAAACGATCGTACCATCATGAAGATCGCTGCGGGCGGAAAGACAATATAGCAAAACACGGCGAGTACCATGAAGAGCGTCCCGACAATCACCTGGACCATGCGGACGGCAAGGACCGCGAGGCGCATGAAAAAACTAATGAGGCGCCCCTGCCAATCCGTCTGCCCATACATCGGCACCAGGAGGTTGCGCGCCCAGAGCCCCAATCCGACGGACTGCTCCCACCTGCGGACCGAGCGCCAAAACCAACGCAGCACGAGCATCAAGCCGCGCGTGTACCACCACGCCGGAATCGTCACCATCTCCCACCACGCCACCAGCAGCGCCCGACCAAATTGTACGAGGACGGAATCCATGTGCCTTGTCATTTCGACGAATCCACGAGGAGAAATCTCACACGATACTCTGTGCGCGACGGATGCGATACCTCGGAAGGCACGGGTAAAAATTAACGCCCATCATCCGATCCCAGTAGCTCAACGCACTCCCGCAGCCGTCGCATGAGCTCGAAGTAGAACGTGAGATTGTGGAGCGTGAGCAACCGCGCGCCAAGTGGCTCGCCAATTGCGAAGAGGTGCCGAAGGTACGCTCGATCAAATGTACGGCACGTCGGACACGGGCACGCCGCATCAATCGGCTCGTCGCTCGCGCGAAACTCCGCGCGGCCGATAGCAAATCGAGTATACCACGCATCATCCATGGACGTCCTCGCATCCAGCAAATGCGCAGACCGATCCACCCATGCGTAGGTGCGCCCGTGCCGCGCGTCACGCGTGGGGAGCACGCAATCAAACATGTCCACCCCGCAGCGCACTGCATGGACGATGTCGCTCGGCGTACCCAAACCCATGAGGTAGCGGGGCTTGTCCGTCGGAAGCAGCGGCGCCGTCATCGCAATCGCCTCGCGGATCTTCGACTGTTCCTCTCCGACGGCCACGCCACCGATCGCGTACCCATCAAAATCCAGGGCAACCAAATCTTCCGCGCTCCGCCGCCGCAACACCTCGTCCGATCCGCCCTGGACAATGCCGAACAATTTTTGTGCTCGGGGATTCGGTACGCGCGAAGCATGCGCCTTTGCACGTGCCGCCCACCGCGTCGTCTGCTCCACCGCTGCCTCCAGCACGTCCCGCGTGCACGGCTGGGGAGGACACACGTCGAGCACCATCGCAATGTCTGATCCAATTTTCCGTTGGTGATCCACCACCGATTCCGGCGTCAGCTCCTGTGCGCTTCCGTCCACGTGCGAGCGAAACCGCACGCCATCGTCCGTGAACCGCGCGAGCGCAGCATTGCCCCGCGCCGCCGTCCGCGCGCCCAACGAGAACGCCTGGTACCCGCCGCTATCCGTCAGAATCGGTCCATCCCACCGCATGAACGCATGCAGCCCACCGCGCGCCGCGAGGTAGTCCGTCCCCGGGCGGAGCATGAGGTGGTAGGTGTTGGAGAGCACGATCTGCGCCCCCGCCGCGCGCAACTCCGCCGGCGTGACATGCTTCACCGCACCCACGGTTCCAATCGGCATGAAGCACGGAGTTTGTACCACCCCGTGCCCCGTCTGCAACTCCCCCGCTCGCGCGGCGCAGGAGGCGCTCTTCGTCCGTATAGAAAAACACTGTTCCATATATCCATCATACACACACCATCATCGCTCGTAGTGCTCCGTTGCATCACGCCGCGTAATGAAGCCAAAAATTGATACATTCGAAACGCCACAAATGCGTATGGCATGTCAGTTGCGTAACATTTGACATTTTCCCGCCGCTGTGGTAAAAAAAACGCTCATCCTGCGCGATTGCGCGAGGGTGATTGTGTTCCTTGGCAAGTCAACAATACCCGCACGATGCGGGGAGTGAAGGGAGAACGCGTGCGAGGAATCAGCTGGTGTGCGATCGCAATCATCGCGATGCTCTGTGCGGCGTGCGAGCCGCGGACCGAGGTCATCCAGGGCAATCAGTCCTTGGATGACGACACGACGTCGCCGGACGATGACGGCGTCACGGAAGACGACGATCCGGCGCCGAGCGCGGACGACGACACGGCGGACACCCCGACGGATGCGGACGACGACACCGAGCTGGACGAGACACCCACGTGCACGCCCGAGCGCTGCGACGGCGTGGACAACGACTGCGACGGCGTGGTGGACAACGGCTGCCCGCCGCCCACGGACGACGACAGCGATGCAGACGGTGACGTGGAAAGCGCGGACGAGGATACGGGCGAGGATGTCATCCCGCTCGCCGACCTCTCGGTGGCGCCGAGCTGGAAGACGGAGGACCTCCTGGCGCTGCCGGATGGAACGCCGGTGCTCGTGGCCACCGTCATAGACGGATACGCGATCACGCATTTGCGCGCGCGCCTGGTCGGGTTCGTTTCAAACCCGCTCACCTCGGACTCGCGCGACCCGTTCCTCCTCCTGGAGACGGATCCCACGGACGCGCGGTGGGACCTCGTGCTGGGCCCCGTCGCGGGCATGAGCGGATCGCCCATCATCATCGAGGGGAAGCTCGCCGGCGCGCTATCGTACGGCATCGGCGATACGGTCGGACCGTTCGGCTTCATCGCCACGCCCATCGAGCGCATGCTCGACGTAGACGCTGCGCCTGCCGCTTGGCCGCTCGATGATGGCCCGGATCCGCTCGCGGTCGTCATGAGCATGAGCCCGGCCTACACCGCGTGGACCAATCCTGCGGACATGTTCGACCCGCGCTTCGTAACAGTCACCACCGACAGCGCCACCGGCATGGGCTCCGCGGCAGACGATGCCGCGCCGCCCATGGTACCCGGCAGCGCCATCGCGGTGCTCATGATCAGCGGAAACGTGCTCAACCTGGGCGGCATCGGCACCCTGACGGCCGTGGACGGCGATGCCGTCTGGGCCTTCGGACACCCGATGTTCGGCGATGGCGACACCTCGATTCCGTTCAGCAATGCGCGGATCGATGCAATCGCGGCCAATCCCACGTGGGGAGCGTACAAAATCGGCGCGCCCACCGGTCCCCTGCTGGGAACCATCACGGCAGATCGCGTCCCCGCCGTCGCAGGTTACTTCGGCGACATCGCCGGCGTACGCACGTCCCTCACCGGAACCTACGCGGGTTCCACGGAAACCGTCCGCCACCTCGTGGCGCGGTACGGAAACCCGTGGGCCACGGCCGGAGACGCCACGTTCTCGGTCATCTGGCCCATCACGGTGCAGCGGGAGAAGCCGTTCGGCGGCGAAGGCGCGATCACGTTCACCGTCCGGGTTTCCGTGGCCGAGACCGATACGGTCGCGGAGCGCACGGACGTGATCTCGAGTCCGTTTTGGCCCGAGGCCGAGATCTTCTACGACTTCGCGGACAACATCGGCATGCTCATCGGTGACGAGCACACGCCGCTCACGCCCGTGAACGTCACGCTGATCGCGGAGATCTCCGACGAACAGAACGAGCTGCGCATCACGCACGTGACGAACGCGGAGACGGTGGATCCCGGTGACAACCTCGTCCTCGCGGTGGATCTCCAGCCGTCCGGGCCGTCCGACATCGAGACGCGCGGGTTCGTCCTCAAGGTCCCCGCGGACTTCCCTCCGGGCTCGGCGCTCCTTGAGGTAGCGTCCGAATACTACCTGGGCAGCGGGTACTGGGACGTATGGCGCGATCCGGCCTGCGCAGGCGGAGAGACGCCGCCCACCCCGGAGGACCTCGTGGCGGAGTTCAACGCGCGCCCGCGGCGCAGCGTGCTCGTGGCGCAGCTCACATCGCTCGCCATGCCGGATCCCTGCATGTGCGAGGGCGATCCCGAGGCGTGCCCGCCGTGCGACGACGTGTACGATCCGTGTGCGACCCCGCTGAATCCCCCGCGCGTACGGACGACGCTGCAAGAAGATGCGGCCATCACGGATGGCCGGTGGTCCGCCATCGTCGAGGTGACCGGCGAGGACATGCTGGACACCACGAAACCCGACACCGACCCCGTCGAGGAGTAGGCAAGCCCAACAACGAGCCCCGATCCACAGCATGTGGGTCGGGGCTTTCACGTGCGTGCCTTCAGCACCCCTTCATACGAATGGCGTACGCTCCATGCAGTACGCGCATGCGAACCATTGCCCTCCCAACATCCCCCATGGCATACATCACCACCCATGAACACCTGACGCGGCACGCGGACTTCACGCACCTCGGATGGGCAGTCGCCCAGGGCATCGCAGGCGGTTTTGTTGCGGGCGTCTCGATGCTCGTAGCCGAAGTATGTGTCGCCTGGCTCGCGCTCAGTCAACCACTGCTGCCGCTCCGCATGGTGGCCAGCGTTCCGTTGCAAGTACTTCCTTCCATGATCCCGGGTACCGTCGCGCTCACGGTAGGCATTCCATTCCACCTTCTCTACGCCATCATGGCCGCGGTATTTGTCGCCCTCATCATTGCAACAACGCACGCGATCTACGCCACTCGCGCGCGCATGATGCTCTTTGCCGCTCTCGCAGGATTTCTCCTCTGGATCCTCAACTTTGTGATCCTCTCATCGCCGCTCGGCGTCCCGTGGTTTACCACCGACACCTCGCCCATGGTCCAAATCATCACACACACGATCTTCTTCGGCGCCGTCCTTGGCTTCTACCTCGACCTCAACCCCCCGCGCGACCGCATCCCGCGCACGCCATAACGGCCGCACGATGCGCACCAGCAGTCCGCGTCATGCGGGCTGCTGTTTTGCGCTATGCACCCACACTTCACAGCCGCTTCATGGCAAAGCCGGAAGCTGGATATATATGGATGCTATTGTTGACCACCTCTTCGTCACGGGCGTGCTCCGCACACCAGCGATCCTCGATGCATTCCGTGCAGTACGCCGGGAGCACTTCGTGTTGCCGGAGGATTGGCGATCCGCAGAACAAGACACTCCGCTTCCCATTGGGTACGGACAAACCATTCTGCAGCCAACAACGGTCGCAATCATGCTCGAGTGGCTTGAGCCGCTCCCTGGTGCCCGCGTCCTTGATGTTGGATCGGGATCTGGCTGGACAACGGCGCTCCTTGCCCACATCGTGGGACCGGAAGGAATTGTCACCGGCATCGAAGTCATTCCAGATCTCGTCGCGCTCGGTCAGCAAAATCTTCGAAAATATAATTTTCCGC
>JAUSKM010000017.1 GCA_030646955.1 bacterium | reverse complement strand
GAACCTCCTCCTCGGCGAAAAATCAGTGCGCGCCAGCGCGCCAAAAATTCTGAATTCGTTTGGAAAAATGGGGGGAAATCAGTGGGACGCGCTTCGCGCGTCCCACCTTCTGGCTTTGAAAAAGCCGTTGAGTTCTGTTTTGGTGACCCCGACGGGAATCGAACCCGTTTTACCGCCTTGAAAGGGCAGTGTCCTAGCCGTTAGACGACGGGGCCGTGCGGTGCTGATGCGTGCGCATTAAGTAGCTCGATCGTAGCACGTTCATTGGCGTTCTGCAAGGATGGTACCATGGAAGCGATATGCAGCGAACTTCTCGAACACTTCGAGTATTGGGCATTGAGTCGTCGTGCGATGAGACGGCGGCGGCGGTTGTGACGGTCGCTGCGAGTCGGCGGGATTTTTCTTTTTCGGTGCGTTCGAGCGTTGTTGCATCGCAGGTGGCACTCCATGCCAAGACGGGCGGCATCGTGCCGGAGGTGGCGGCGCGGGAGCACGTGGGGGCCATCATGCCGGTCATCGAGCAGGCGCTTCGGGACAGCGGCGGTCGGCGCTCACTCGCAGCATCCATTGATGCCATCGCCGTGACGGCCGGGCCAGGGCTCATGACATCGCTGGCGGTGGGCGTGGAGGCCGCGCGTTCACTCGCGTATGCGTGGGGCAAGCCGGTCATCGGCGTCAATCACATCGAGGGGCATGTCCTCTCCGCGCTGCTGCCGTCTGTCCGTCATTTCGACCACGTGAGTCCACGAGCGCGTGGAGAAAACCGACGCATCCGTCGTCTTGAGAAGTCCGCGACGAAGGACATCGCCACTGGACGAGATCTCTCGACTGCGCTCGAGATGACGAGGGTGGCAGGATTTCCCGCCCTCGCCCTCGTGGTCTCCGGGGGGCACACGGAGTTGTTGCTCATGCGTACCTGGCGGAAGTACGAGCTGGTTGGCGCAACACGGGACGATGCGGCAGGAGAGGCATTTGATAAAGTGGCAAAGTTGTTGGGACTGCCGTACCCGGGCGGCCCGGCGGTCTCGCAGTGCGCCGCATCGGGGAATCCTGCTGCGTTTTCGTTCCCGCGCCCCATGCTCGATTCCGATGATTTCGATTTTAGTTTCTCGGGACTGAAGACGGCGGTGCGGTACGCGCTAGCGCGCATACAGCCGCAAGCTGCGTATGATCAACAGCTCATCGCGGATGTCTGCGCGTCATTCCAGCAGGCGGCGGTAGAGGTACTGGTGGCAAAGACCGTACGCGCCGCGCGGAGCGTGGGCGCGAAAACTATCCTGCTTGGCGGCGGCGTTGCGGCAAATCGCGAGCTGCGGCAACAATTGGACGCAGCGGTGCGCGCACAATGTCCCGATGTCCCGCTCCTCATCCCGCACGCATCATATACTGGCGACAATGCTGTGATGATCGCTGCCGCGGGCGGCGTTCGGATGCTCATCGGCAAAGAGACGGGCTGGAAGAAACTTGCGGCGGATGCGAATTGGGAATTAGGGCGGTAGGGGATATTCGTTTATGCAGCGGTCATGGGTAGAAATTTCCAAGAATGCACTGCGGGAGAATGTGCGGATGTTGCGGGGCATCATCGGGCCGGACCGCGTATTCTGCGCAGTGGTGAAGGCGAACGCGTACGGACATGGGCTGGTGGAGGTTGCGAAGATTGTTGCGGGTGAAAACGCATTTGGAGGGGGAGAACAGAAGGGTTGGTTTGGCGTGGATAGCGTGGATGAAGCGGTGACGCTGCGCGATGCGGGTATTGCTGCACCCATGCTCGTATTGGGATACATCCCGGTTGCTGATGCGAAGCGTGCAGTGCGTGCAAATGTACGGGCCGTTGTTGCAGAACGTGCGACCGTGCGTGCGCTGGCGCGTGGTGCGGGGCGGCGTTCTGTTCCGGTGCATATCAAGGTGGAAACCGGGACGCAGCGGCAGGGCGTGACGCTGCGTGAGCTGCCGGCGTTCGCGCGGTACGTCGAGCGGACGGCGGGCGTGACGCTGGCGGGCGTCTCCACGCACCTCGCGGACATTGAGGACACGGGTCCCCATGGATTTGCGCGATTGCAACTGGAACGGTTTGCGCGCGCAGCGGCGATCGCGGAGCATATTGCGAAACGTCCGCTGATGCGACATGCTGCCGCATCGGCAGCCGCACTGCTCATGGATGACGCGCGGCATGATTTGGCGCGGTTCGGCATGGCACTCTACGGCGTCTGGCCGTCCGCGCGTGTTCGCGTGGCGATTGTGCACCGCAGCACGCAGGAGGCGCAGGGGCATTCCTTCGCGCTCCACCCTGTGCTCACCTGGAAAACGATCGTTGGCCCCATGCACTGGGTGCCGGCGGGTTCACCCATCGGGTACGGGTGCACGGAGCGCGTGGAGTGTCGCACGCGCGTAGCGGTGCTGCCGGTAGGGTACTGGGACGGGTATGATCGGCGCCTCTCGCGCATCGCGCACGTTCTGATCCGCGGCAAGCGCTGCAAGGTGCTGGGTCGCGTGTGTATGAACATGACCATTGTGGATGTGACGGGCGTCCCGGGCGTGCGCATGGAAGACCCCGCGGTGCTCATCGGCAGCCAGGGGCGCGCGGAAATAACCGCGGATGAGCTGGCCGAGCACATGGGAACTATCAGTTACGAGGTGGTGACGCGCATCAATCCTCAAATTGTCCGGCTGGTGGTGTAGGATGGAACTGCTGGTGCGTATGGAAAAAGTATTGACGAGCCATTCAGAGGCGGAAACGATGCAGATTGCCGCAGCGGTTGCGCAGACGCTCCGGGGCGGTGATGTGCTGCTCTTGGATGGGGAACTGGGCGCGGGAAAGAGCGTTTTCGTCCGCGGCCTCGCCCGCGCGCTGGGCATCACGGATCGCATAACGAGTCCGACGTTTGTGTTGTTCCGAGTGTACCAGGTCAAGTACAAGGAGCAAGGAACGAGGAACGGGGGACTCGATCAAGAAGGTCCTGTGTCCCATGTGCGTATGCTTGTGCATGTTGATGCCTATCGCGTGCGGGATGCGCAGGAGCTGCTAGACGCGGGCCTTGGCGAGTGGCTGGAGCGCGACGACACCGTTGTTGCGATCGAATGGGGAGAGCGGGTGCGCGATGCGATACCAGTGACAGGACGTGCGCGTGCGGTCACGTTTTCCGGCGGCGACAGTACGGATGAACGCATCGTGACGGTGTGTGGCGCTGCGGAATAGGTAGCTGCCGGGTGAGGTGCGTTGTACACTGCCATCCCATCTCGCTCCCCCTCCTAGCAGGAAGGGGAGAAACAGAAGGAGAATAATGAATGACCTCCGTCCCATGATGGGCGGAGGTCTTATGATGCTCGGGTGACAATGTAGACATCCACGGCGCCCGCACCTTCATCAGGACGGCGGCAGCTCGAACAGACGGACCCAACAATCGTGATACCCGTGGTACGGTTCCCGAGGTTCGGGAGCGCTTGGTTGAGCATCGTGGCAAGTGCCGATGACGGCGCAAGCTTCTCGCGGTTCGTACAGCGGCCGCAGACGTATCGGATGCGCTCGGGATTGCCGCACAACGCGCAGAGGAACCCCGGAGTCATTGTCGTTCCCGGTGTGCCGCAGCCAACGCAATGGCCGGCGGATGCGATCGTGATCATGACGACTCTCCTTCTCGTGCATTCTGCGCATGCTGCCGCAGGAAGCACATCCACCATAACAGCAGGCGTTTTTGCTGTCAACAAGGACGAGTATTCGGTGTGTTGCGGGTACGGAGCCCGTGGCGTGAATGGGGGCTCTTGACATTATGCAGCGGCTATGGTGCACTGTGGGTGTTCGTGGGAGTTCTTTGTATCGGCGTTATCGGAGAAGCAGGGAGGAGGCGAATCCATGTATGCGTCGCATGATGAGGGGTTCATCCGAGGACGAGTGTTACACTTGGAGAACAAGCGTCTTGAGGTGCTCCGACGACTCCGGAGGGATACGGACATGTTGGAGGAGCACGCGCGCTACAAGCTGCAGGTGCTGATTCCGGAGATCGACGCAGCGTTCGGTCGCGTACGTGATGGCACCTACGGCGTGTGTGCCTCCTGTGAGGAGCCGATCCCGCGCGCGCGGCTCGAACGGAGACCAGAAGCGGCACGGTGTGTGGAGTGCCAGGAGGAGGCGGATCGTGTCAGGACCGCGCATGCCGCTGTATCTTGACGATGGTAGTATGGTGATTTGGGAAGCGGGCATTCGCACTGCGAAAATGTACCTTGCGAGCGGGATCATTATCCCCGAAGGAGCAACGCCTTTTCGGACTATGTGGTCCGCGACCATCCGGGAGATCTTCACCTATTCCGGAGCAACGTCACAGGCACTCGTCGTTTGGGACGCAAGCAGTCCCGATCGACAGGACGACTTGCTTCGCGACACCTCGGTCTCGCTTGCGCTATTCGAGCAAGCAGTGGGGAGCGCTACCACCCATGCGGCTATGGAGCATGTATTGCGCAGGAGGAACTAGGACGCCAGAGTGCTCCACCAACAAGCGACCCTCATAGAGGGTCGCTTTTCGCATGGTGATGTCTGTCTGCGTGTTATGTGCTGACGGATGTAAATTGGTAGAGACGGCTGATGTGGGTAAGGTCCTCATTGTCCAGTTCGGCATCGATCATGTGCGCTTCAGGGAATGCGGCGCGGGGAAGACGCAGGATAACGAATCGGATGTGCTTGCGCGGGACATCGCCTTCGATCATGCGAACGTGCATCCGCATGCTTCCTTGGTAGTGTTGGTACTCGCCAACCGGGAGCATCGCGACATCCATGTCGGGTGGCGGATCAAAGCCAAAAGAGCGTGTACGCGCGGTCACGTTTTCCGGTGGCGATGGCGCCGATGAACGGATCGTGACGGTGTGTGGCGCTGCGGAATAGGCAGCACGAGATAATGGATGACCTCCGTCCTATGATGGACGGAGGTCTTATGATGCTCGGGTGACGATGTAGGCGCTTGATGTGCCCGCAGGTTCGCCTTCGCGGCGGCAGCGGGCGCAGGTGGAGCCCACGATCGTGATCCCCGTGGTACGGTTTCCGAGGTCCGGAAACGCTTGGTGGAGCGTGGCGATGAGTTCCGGCGATGGCTCGATTTCCTCGCGATGCGTGCAGCGGCCGCACACGTACCGCATGCCATTCGGATCGCCACACGCGTTGCAGAGAAAGCCCCTGAATCCGCCCAGTGCGCTCGGCGTCCCGCAGCCGACACAGTGCGCAGCGGATGCGGTAGTGGTCATGACCGTCTCCTCCCTTGTACATCCCGCGGCAGCCATGCCGCAGGAAGCGCTCCAACCGTACCAGGAGTTCTTTTTCCTGTCAAGTGTCAGCGTTTGGTGGGCCCGAGACTTCCGGGTTTCCCGGTCCAAAGGTGAGTACGTGGGCTGCGCTGCTGCTGCTTGTCTCGGAGCATCTGCAGGACGCGTTCGGCGTACGGCGTGACCGCTTCATGATATCCCGGTACGTCATCGGGATCGGGAAGTGCGCCAACAATGATGTCCGCTTTGTATCCGAGTTCTTGCTTGCGCGGATCGAGGGTGAGATCCAGCGTGATGAAATCCGTCCAGCTCTCATCCGGGCGATCGGTTTCAATCCATGCATCCACCCCATGGAGGACGTCGAGTGGTGAATTCTTTCCCGCGCTTGTGTAAAATCGAAGACGCTCCTCTTCGTCCCTGGAGAGATTGAGTTTCTGGCGCATGATGGCAAGGATCTGGCGACCAAGCGGGACCGTGGGGTGCGTGGCATCGGGGTATGGTTGCGCGTGATCACGGATGACGCGCATTGCATCCGAAAATTTCCAGTACGGTTTTTCAATGGGCCCCGGGGCGCGGCATCGCATGAGCTCTTCGTAGAGTTTTTTGCTTTCGCGGATTTTGCCGACGTGCGTCGCTTCAAATTCTTCGCCTGTTTCACGAGGGCGGAATGCATCGTATCGAGGTGCCATATAGTTATTCTGCAACGCGGAATACCTCGTCGAGCGAGGTGATGCCGTCGAGGGCTTTGAGGATGCCGTCTTGGACCATGGTAATCATCCCTGCGCGATTGGCAAGCGCTTCCATCTCCCGTTCCGAGACGTTCTCGGAGCGGATGGCCTGCTCGATCTCCGGAGTCATGGTGAGAATCTCGTAGAGGCCGACGCGTCCTTTGTAGCCGCTGCCCGTACACACGTCGCACCCGGCGCCGCGGGAGAAGTGGAGTTCCTTGCCCTGTGCTTCCGCGCGTTCTCGTTCTGGCATTGCCAGGATGACTTGTTCCACACGGTCGCGTTCCTCGGGCGAAAGTTCGTGCGGGGCGCGGCATGCATCGTGGATTTTGCGTACGAGACGTTGGCCGATGATGGCGTTGAGGGCGTTGACGAGGAGGAACGCTTTGACGCCCATAGCGAGGAAGCGGGGGATCGCGCCGGCGGCGGAGTTCGTGTGAATTGTCGAGAGCATGAGGTGGCCGGTCAGCGCGGCATGGATGGCAACCTCCGCCGTTTCCAGATCGCGAATTTCGCCGACCATGACGATGTCTGGATCTTGTCGGAGAATGGAGCGGAGTCCTCGTGCAAACGTGTATTCGCGCGCGGGATCGATCTGACTTTGGTTGATGCCCTTGAGTTTGTATTCTACCGGATCCTCCAGGGTCACAATTTTTGTCTCGGACGTGTTGAGCTGTTGGAGAATCGCATACATGGTGGTCGTCTTGCCGGAGCCGGTGGGCCCCGTGGTGACGATCATGCCGTTCGGGCGCGCGATTTCGTGTTGGAGCGCATCGAATGCGCGACCGCGGACGCCCAGGTCAGCAAATACGAGGCCGGCCTTGGAGGACATGAGGAGGCGCATGACGATGCTCTCACCCCATGTGGTGGGGAGCGTGGAGACGCGCACCTCCACGGTGTCATCCGGCAGTGCAATGGTGATGCGGCCGTCCTGCGGGACATCCGCCACGTTCAACTTGAGCCGCGCGAGGAGCTTGACGCGGCTCACGAGCTGCTTCCAGCGATCTTTCGGGATCACCGCAACGCGCTGGAGGACGCCGTCAATGCGGTACCGCAGCGCGACACCCTCTTCTTCTGCCTCAATGTGGATGTCGGATGACGCGGCGCGGATGGCCCCTGCCAGGATGAGCGTCACGAGGTCAGAGATGGACACGCGCGCAAGTTGCTCCGGGAGCGCGGCGATGTTCTGGAGTTCGCTTTCCAGGCGTTGGAGGTCGGCACCCGCGATGGAGAGTGTCGTCGCAACGGGGTGCACGTCCGGAACCGCGTCATACAATTTGGTCGCATGCGCGAGCGATGCGTCCGAGACGGCGTAGCGCTCCACGCGCGCTTGGTGGCGCTCCGCGAGCTGGTGCGCAAGCTCGAGGATGCTCGGGTCATTTGGTGCCAGTGCGCCGACGCGGATGTCGGATCCCACATGGAGGAACGCGATCACATGGAGCTCCTCGGCGCGTGCGCGGGGGATGAGGAGCAGCGTCTCCGGCGGGATGGCCAGCCCCGAGATGTTGAAGTACGGAACGCCAAGCGTCCGCGCGCGCTGCTCGGTTTCCCGCTCGCGCGCGTCAAGCTCTAGCGAGTGCATTTTCTTCGTGAACTGCTCAATGACACTCTCGCTTGAAACATTGGGAAGCTGGTGTCGATCGTCGGCCATACGGGTTACTCGTCCGATGCGAATGGAAATGGTCCCCTGCGTCCGTGCATCACCGGAATCTTCGAGTGATCCACGCCTCCGGGGCCTCGCCGGTTGTGGTGAGGCGCACAGCGAGTTGCGTCCACATGCTTGCGATGAAGCTTGCGAAGAGTGCGGAGCATGCGATGGCGAAGACCAGGAATGTGCTAATGGTGCCGATGAGCGCGATGCGGAAGAGCGTCAGCGAACCGGTTGCTACTGCGATGCTGTTCACGATGCTGTAGGGAATGGCAATGAGCGCTCCTCCAATGATGAGTGCGAGGTAGAAGACGATGTGGGCAGCGGTGAGGAGGAGCGAGAATTCCGTGAGGACGAGGCGATACGTGCGGAGCAGTGCGAATGCTTCTGCGAGCGCCACGCGGACGCGTTGGCGATCCAGGACCACGCCGATGAGCGCGAGCGGCGTGACGATGTGGAGCACGGCGAGGAGGAGCGTCGCGATGACGAATCCTGCTGCCGCGAGCGCGACGCCGGTTGTCTCTGGCATGGCGAGCGTGCGTGCGAAGAGTCCCATCCAGCAGAGGATAATGATGGCACCAATCACACGCATCACGGCGATGGTCGCAAACGATGGCCAGAACCGCTCACGGCCCGCACGGAAAAGTGTGCGGGGAACCGAGTGCCCAGCGATGCGCTCACGGTTTCCAAGGAGCACCGCGTTGGTGCTCATGGTGACCATGTACACGAGGAACGTTCCGATCGCGAGGACGACCGCGCCAAGGCCAAGGAGGCCGGCAGTCGCCAGCGGACCGGTTGTACGCGCTTGGTGCCAGAGCGCGCTGAGGGTCGCTCCATCCGGCGTAAAGGGGATGAGGAGCGTGATCTGCTGGGTGGGATCTCCCGCGAGGAGGCGAATGATCGCGGAACCAAATCCACTCCCGAGAACGAGCCCCGCAAAAATGGCAACCACCCACAGGCGCCGCTCCCGAATCGCTGTGCGCCATGCGCTGGTGAGCATGGGCGTGTAGAATGGTGTGCTCATGCGTGCTGTTCCTCTTGCTCCGGCTCTGCTTGTTCCGCGGGCTCCGGCACGGCTTCCGGTTGCTGCTCCTTCTCCATGCGCCACGCGTGCGGGTGTTCGTCAAAGAGCTCCTCAAATGCTTCCTGCTCGATCGTCTCGTCCGCCAACAGCCGCTCCGCGATGGCATCCAGCCGATCGCGTTTGGTGTTGATGACGGTCGCCGCGCGTTCGCGTGCCTCTGCGATGAAACGATCCACTTCGTCATCAATCGCCTCGGCGGCCTTCTCGGAGTAGTCGCGCTGCTCGTGGATCTCGCGACCAAGGAAGATGAACTCATCGCGCTCGCCGTACGTGCGCGGGCCCAGCGCGTCGCTCATACCAAACTCCGTGACGATGCGACGCGCGAGGCGCGTTGCCTGGCGAAGGTCGTTGGATGGTCCCGTGGTCAGCGCGTCATCGCCAAAAATTGCCCGTTCCGCGACGAAACCGCCCAGCATCACCGCGAGATCATCCAGGAACTCCGCGCGCGTGCGGTACCGCTTGTCCTCCAACGGGAGCTTGAGCGTGTATCCGCCCGCCATGCCGCGCGAGATGATGGAGACCTTCCGAACGGGATCCGCATGGGTCAGCTCGTGCGCAACCAGCGCGTGGCCGGCTTCGTGGTACGCAGTAAGTTTCCGTTCGTTCGTGGAGAATACGCGGCTCTTGCGTGCGGGGCCCAGCATGACCTTCTCGATGGCCTCAACGAATTCGTGCATGCTTACCGTCTTTCTGTTGCGTCGCGCCGCGAGCAGCGCACCCTCGTTTGCCAGGTTCTCCAGGTCTGCGCCGGAGAACCCGGGCGTGCGCTCCGCGAGCTTGCGCAGGTCCACGCCGCGCGCCAGCGGCTTGTGTTGCGTGTGCACTTTCAGGATGGCCTCGCGATCCTTGATGTCGGGCAGGTCCAGCATGATACGACGATCAAAGCGGCCCGGGCGCAGGAGCGCGGGATCCAGCACGTCCGGGCGGTTGGTGGCCGCCATGACGATGACACCAATGTTCGGATCAAAGCCGTCCATCTCAACGAGAATTTGGTTGAGCGTCTGCTCGCGTTCGTCATGGCCGCCGCCAACCCCGGTGCCGCGCTGGCGTCCTACCGCGTCAATTTCATCCACGAATACGATGCAGGGCGCGAGTTTCTTGGCGCGCTGGAAGAGCGAGCGGACGCGTGAGGCGCCGACGCCGACAAACATCTCCACGAATTCCGATGCGGACATGTGGAGGAACGGCACGTTCGCCTCACCCGCAACCGCGCGCGCAAGCAACGTCTTGCCGGTTCCCGGCTGCCCCATGAGCAGCACGCCCTTTGGGATTTTTGCGCCCAGCGCGGCAAACTTCTTGGGGTGCTGGAGGAACTCCACCACCTCCTCCAATTCCTCTTTCGCCTCGGCCGCGCCCGCAACGTCCTTGAACGTGGTGCGCGATTTTGTCTCCTTGGATGCCTCGCGTACGCGCGCCTGGCCGAACATCATGGCGCGGCTGTTCGCGCCCTGTACCTGGCGCATCATGATGAAGATGAATCCGCCGATGAGGAGGAACGGGATCAGGAAGGGGAGGAGTGTTTGCGCCCAGTATCGAATGCCGCCCTCCTGCACCACCTCAATGGCAACGTTCGCGTACTGTTCCGGCTCCAGGCCGTAGCTCTGGAGAAATTCCGTCACCGAAGTGCCGGGCTCCTTGCGTGCAATCGCCTCGCCGCCGCCGCGCATCGTGACGGCCAGTTCTGCGCCGCGGATACCGATGCGTTCCACCTCGCCCGCTTCCACGCGATGTGCAAGCTCCGTGAGGTTGATCTGCTCCGGCTTCTCGATGGGCACGTTGTACAAACTAAACATCGCCGCGATGGCGAGGAAGACCACGAGGATGGCTAGGGAGTGTTTGGTGGGTTTGGGGCGTCGAGGCATAAACCATTCTTGTTATTTCGGCGAGTCCGCAAGGAGCAATCGCACCTGCTCCAAATGATTGGAGCGTGTGAGATTTCTCGGCCCCACTTCGCCGAAGCTTCGCGGGGCAAGCAGCCCTCGAAATGACATTTTGAGAACTGAAAGGATGATACATCCTTAGAGACAGCGTAGCGCAAATGAGAGATGAACGCCACAGGAGCCCCGAAGATTCGGGGCTCCTGTGTATCGGGGCGGCTGCGTTATTCCTTGTTGCTCGCCTCCGGTCCATCTGCCTGTTCCTTGGTTTTGTTCTCCGTTTCCGGCGCTTCGTTCTTGGTTCCCGGTCCCTTGAGAGACAGGCCAAGTCGGTGTTCTTTGGGATCCAGCGAGATGATGGTCCACTCGCGCGTCTCGCCGATCGGGACGGCGGCCTCGGGGCGCGCCGGTGCCGGATCGCCAAGCTCGGAGATGTGTGCCAGGCCGTGGATATCCGGGTCCAGCTCCACGAAGAGCCCGAATGGCTGCGCCTTCACCACCTTTCCCGTCACGCGCTGGCCGATGGTGTAGCGGCTGGCCGCTGCCACCCACGGATCCTCCGTGAGGCGCTTGAGCGAGAGGAATATCTTGGATCGTTCAATGTTGATGATCTGCACCGTCACGCGGTCGCCGATCTTCAGGATGTCGCGCGGGTGATCCACGCGCTGCCACGAGAGTTCGGAGATATGGATGAGGCCCTCCAGGTGGCTCGTATCGTCCCCCGTTGGTACGGTGCCGTCCTCCGCGATGGGGAAGCGAACGAACGCGCCGAAGTCCGCAAGCGCGGTGACGATACCCTCAATGCGGTCGCCCACCTTGTACTGTGCCAGCACCTGCGCCTGCGTCTCCTCCCACGCGGCCTTTTCGGACACGATGAGCTTCTCATCCGCCGGGTGGATGTCAATGACCTTCACATCGAACGCCTTCCCAACGTACTGACGCAATTTCTCTAGAATCTTTTGCTTGTCGCCGCCAGTCACGCGCGGGTAGTTGCCCGGCGAGAGTTGGGAGACCGGGAGGAACCCCTGGACGTTCCCCAGCTGCACGATGAGGCCGCCCTTGTTTGCGTCCAAGACGCGCACGGACATCACCTCGCCAGAGCGGCGCTGATCCTCCAGCATGCCCCACGCCTTCTGATGGCCCGCCGCGCGGAACGAGAGCTCCACAAACCCGCGCTCGTTCTCCAGATCAAGGACCGTCGCCTCCACCTCGTTCCCCACCGTGAGGTCCGTGGTCATGCCCGAGGGATCAATGAGCTCCGGGCCGCGGATGATGCCGGTGCGGTACCCTGGGAGGTCTATCTTTACTTCATTTCGTCCAATGCCGATGACGATGCCCCGGATGAGCTGGCCAACCTTGGGGACCTGAAGGTATGCCTTATCGTTCAGGAGGTCCTTGAGTGCGCCGCCGGTCGTGTCGCCATCGCTGACGGTAGTGGTCGGTTCTGCAACCATGAATGGTGTGGTGAGCGTGTTCGCTCACACTGCTTAGCCCCGCCGCCGCGCCGCGCGTACGACGAAGCCCGTCCCGATCAGGACGGGTTGTTGAATACTATCCGTATCCTAGCAAGCGGGTGGAACCGGGTCAAATGGTCCGGTTGACGTGCGTTTCGTGCGCTGGTATGGTAAGTTCGTTCTTTAGAAAAGCGAAGAGAAGGGTAAATATCCGTGATGTGCCTCCCTCTCGTCATTCCGAGGAGTCCGCGACGAGGAATCTCGCGTGCACTTGCAATGACAGGAGGTTGGTTTGATGGTGGTCCCCGTTGCGCCGTGAGGCGCGATGAAGGAGGTTCCCGTGCCCACCGATGCCGACGTACTGCGCGATCCGGAACATGTACTCGTGCCGTTCAAGGTGTGGAGCGAAGAGGTGGATCAGTTTTGTGCAGAGCGGTGTATTTTTCTCGCGGCGCCGTGGCACAGCGTGCCATTCGTCCATAATTCCTCCGGCGATCGTATCGGACATACCCTCGTGAGGGGTCTCGTGCGCCAGCAGGAGGTGTGGTATGGGCGGGTCTACCAAGACACGTCGTTCCTGTTTGATTATGACTTCCTCGCGCTCCCACGATGGCGCATCGAGGACATCAAGCAGGCGCTTGAGCGCGGCGAGGTCAACTACCCGCTCGTCGTGGCATCGCCGCGTTGTCTTGCCGAATGCGAATGCGGGCACACGCTCATCCGCGTCCTTTTCGATCGGCTCATCCGCGGGGGAGGGATACGGTTCTGGGATAGTGAGCTTCCCAACGTGAATGCCTTCTTTGAGCATGTGCGGGACGTAACGCTCGCAGACCTCGCGCGGACGTACATCCGCGATGCGGATGGCACCGTGTGTCGGTTCGGGCGTGATCGCTTCAAGAGCGACAGCCCCCGCCAGCCCTGGTTCCGTTTCCTCTGCGCGCTCTACCCCACGCTCCCGCGGATCGCGGCAGATGTCGCTCGGCCCACCATCGCCTTTGTCGCATGGGAGCAGCATCCGTCCGCCGAGCGGATGATCCCGGGCATGACGCACATTGACCTCCGTATGCTTGATCCCGACGAGACGCCCACCATCGGGGTTGCAGGCAAGAACCTGTTCACCGCAGTGCGGTATCGGTATCCGCTTGTAGCGCTCGCGCAGTACCTCGTGCTGTTCCGGCAGCACTACGATACCGAGGGCGGAGCAGGACACGAGCTGGATGGCGCCACCTGTTCGTTGTTGTTTGCGGTGCTTGATCCACAGCAGGCGTCCGACAGGCCGTGTGTGCGAGTGGGTTGGACTGGCGCTGACCTGTACCTATCCCGCATTCTACCTGGGTATGTGCATGAGCACAGCCGTCTGCGTGTCTCCCGATGACTCCATAGATTTTGTGCGTGATTTTTGTTTTCTCTGGCGCGTCCACGTTGCTCTACACCCCTCGCCAATCGGCGAGGGGTGAATCATTGCCAGTATGCTTGTGCCCCCCGTGCTTCTTGCGGTTGAGTGCGATGGTGCACCATGGTGGTTTGATGTATGTGTTTGCGCGTTCGCATCATCACATCCCCTCCCTCTCCGCGTACTCGGGTGGGATGGAGGGTGAGAGAGGGGTGGGTGGAGCGCATTGTCATACCGCCCCCCCCTCTTGCTCCCCCTTCCCATGAGTACATGGAGAGGGGGAGAATCAGAAGGAATGACACGAGTAGTGAGAACGCGTGGCTCCCTTTCGCGCTGCAGCGGACCAAGGAACACGATGAGGAGGAGAGCCGTCCCACATCGTGCTTGTCAGCCCACACTGTCGCGCTACACTAAAGAAGTGGACGGCGGATACCCCGCCGGCCTTCTCTCGCTTGTAGCTCCGACACTGGGTCGGAGCCCCGGCTGACTTCCCTGGGGCTGGAACGTCGGGGCTCTCAGCTCTCTGCCATGTTCGCTAGAAGCTAGCAGCTGACAGCTTACCTTATGACCATCCAATACCACGGCGATGCGTGCGTGCGGCTTTCGGGGAAATATGCAGAACGGGAGTTCTCCGTGCTGGTGGATCCGTATGATGCGAAGCAGACGGGACTCAAACCCCTGCGCCCGTCCTCCGTTGATCTTGTGCTTTCCACCACCGGTGAGCTCCCCAGTTTTGGCGAGGGGCCGTACCTCATCCGCGGGCCGGGGGAGTACGAGGCGTGCGGCGTGAGTGTACAAGGTATCCCGCACAATGGCGGAACGATCTATCGCATCGTTGCAGAGGATGTCGCGATTGCGCATCTTGGCAACGCGTCGACAGCATTGGATGACGCGGCAATCGATGCGTTGGGCGAGGTGGATGTCCTCTTTGTGCCGGTGGGAGGCCACGGCGTCCTTACCGCGGTAGATGCGGCAGCGTTGGTGGAGCGCGTGGAGCCGCGTATCATCGTCCCCATCCAGTACGCGGTTGCGGATTCATCGCTTCCGTACGATCGGTTGGATGCCTTCTGTAAGGAGATGGGGTGCAGCGAGAAGGACGCGGAGGAGAAGCTGAAGCTCTCCAAGAAGGACCTTCCGGGCGACGAGATGTGGGTGAAGGTGCTGCAGGTGGAGTGAGACATTTTTTCTCGTCATTTCGACCGGAGCGAGTCCGCGAACGAAGTGGAGAAATCTCACAAGCGAGTACCATGGTATATGGAGTGTGAGATCTCTCGACTCCGCTTCGCGGAGCCTGCCCTGAGCGAGTCATCGAGTCGAACGGGCTCGAGATGACGGAAAAGAACGTATGCAACCTCGATCCCAGCTTGTCATTGGAGTGGTGTTGGTGGCGGGTGCGCTTGCGGGAGCGTGGTTCGTCCTATTCCGCAGGCATGTGCTGGTGCAGGTGCCAGCGCAGACCGGCCCCACGCTCTCCGATCTCTCCAAAGATTTTACGCAGCAATTTGAGGAATACCAGGCGCAGCTCGACGGACTGCGTGAAGACGCGGGACCAGCCGCCGCGCAGCCGGTATCGAGCAGCGACGATGCGATCCAGGAAGAATAACGTGCACGCACTGTGGCAAAGCAACCAAAAAAGAGACGGCTCGTGCGGAAGGTGACCACCGGCAGTGTGCCGCCAGAAGAGGGCGCGGAGGTGCGTGACCTTGTGGGGAAAGTGGAGCCGATGCCGATTGTGGACGAGATGGAGCGCTCGTACTTGGACTACGCGATGTCCGTCATCGTGAGTCGCGCGCTGCCGGATGTGCGCGACGGTCTGAAACCGGTGCATCGGCGTATTTTGTACTCGATGTGGGTCAACGGGTTGCGGTCCACCGCGAAGTTCCGTAAGTCCGCCACGATTGTCGGTGACGTGCTGGGGAGCTACCACCCGCATGGCGATAGTGCCGTGTACGATGCGCTGGTCCGCATGGCGCAGCACTGGAGCATGCGCGAGATGCTGGTGCGCGGGCAAGGAAACTTTGGCTCCATGGACGGGGACTCCGCCGCTGCGTACCGCTACACAGAAGCCAAGCTCATGCCGATCGCGGAAGAGCTGCTGCGCGATCTTGATCGGCAGACGGTGAATTTCATCCCCAACTACGACGGCTCCAAGCAGGAGCCGACGGTGCTCCCATCGCTGGTTCCCAACCTCCTGGTCAACGGCACGGTGGGCATCGCGGTGGGCATGGCGACGTCCATCCCGCCACACAATTTGGGTGAAGTGTGCGACGCAGCGATGTACCTGGCGGAGCACAAAGATGCCACCGTGGATGACCTTCTCCAATTCGTGAAGGGGCCGGACTTCCCAACGGGCGCAACGATTTTTGATGCACAGGAGATTCGACAGGCGTATGCGACGGGGAAGGGATCTGTCGTGACGCGCGCGGACGCGGAGATCGTGGAGGACGCACGCGGCCAGAAGATCGTGGTGACTTCGCTCCCGTATGCAGTGAACAAGGCCACGCTCATCGAGAAGATCGCAGACCTCGTGACCTCCAAGAAGGTGGAGGGCATTCGCGATTTGCGCGACGAATCGTCCAAGGGCGACGTGCGTATCGTTATCGAGCTCAAGAAGGACGCCTTCCCCAAGAAGGTACTGAACAAGCTCTATCATTCGACGCAGCTCCAGGACACGTTCCATGTGAACATGCTGGCCATCGTGGATGGCATCCAGCCGCGCGTGTTGAACCTCAAGGGCGTGCTGGAGGAATACCTCAAGCACCGGCGCGAGGTGGTGCGCCGGCGCACGCAATTTGACCTGGACCGCGCGCGCGAGCGAGCGCACATTCTGGAAGGGTTGAAGCTGGCAATCCTAAAGATTGACCAAGTGATCGAGACGATCAAGAAATCCAAGGATCGCGACGTGGCGCGGACAAACCTCATCGCCAAGTTCAAGCTCTCCGAGGCACAGGCGAATGCGATTCTGGACATGCGTCTGGCGCAGCTTGCCAGCCTGGAGCGGATCAAGGTGGAGCAGGAGTTGGAGGAGAAGGGCAAACTTATCAAGGAGTTGGAGACGATTCTGAAATCCGAGACGCGCATGTTGGGCGTCATCACGGAGGAGTTGCGCGGGCTGAAGGAAAAGTATGCCACGCCGCGCAAGACGCAGGTGCGCACGCAGGGGCTGAAGGATTTTAAGGCGGAGGATCTCATCCCGAATGTGCCAGCCATCGTCATGGTGACCAAGGGTGGGTACATCAAGCGCGTGCCGCCGGATACGTTCAAGACGCAGGGCCGCGGCGGGAAGGGCGTCATCGGGCTTACCTCCAAGAAGGAGGAAGATTTTGTCGAGCACCTGTTCGCCACGGAGACGCACGCGGATGTGTTGTTCTTTACCACACGCGGCCGTGTGTTCCAGCTGAAGGCGTACGACATTCCGGAGGCGTCGCGCACCGCGAAGGGGCAGGCGCTGGTGAACTTCCTCAACCTTTCGCCCGCGGAAGGTGTCTCCGCCATTCTGCCGCTGTCCGATCTCTCCAAGGACGAACAATTCCTGGTGATGGTGACGGCGCGTGGTGCGATTAAGAAAGTTGCGATTGATGCATTCAAGAACGTCCGCAGCTCTGGTCTCATCGCCATCAAACTGCGGGGCGATGACCTCCTTGAGTACGTGAAGCCATCCACCGGCAAGGACGAAATCATGCTCACCTCCCGCGAGGGGCAGGCAATTCGATTCAAGGAGAAAGATGTCCGCGCGATGGGGCGCGTGGCGGGTGGCGTGCGCGGGATGAAGCTGAACAAATCCGGCGACACCATCGTGGGTATGGACATCATCGGCCGCGGCTGCAAGCCGGATGATTGCGAAGTGCTGGTCATCATGGAGAACGGATACGGCAAGCGCACCAAGCTTGGTCAGTACCGCATCCAGGGCCGCGGCGGTAGCGGTATCAAGACCGCAGAGCTCACGCCCAAGACCGGCAAGATTGTCATCGGCTACGTCATGAACGCAAAAGCCCCGCCCGAGGATCTCATCGTCATGTCCAAGCAGGGCCAGGTGATCCGCCTCCCATACCAAGAAGTCCGCGTCACCGGCCGCAACGCCCAAGGCGTTCGCGTCATGCGCTTCAAAGCCGACGCCGATGCGGTTGCGAGCGTCGCGTACGTGTAGGGATAAAAGCGAGAGTCGGTAGCCGTAAACACGCATCCCCATCCCTCCCCGGCGTCGTCTTGAGGAGTCCGTGACGAAGGACCTCATTTTTTCCGTCATTGCGAGCCCGCGAAGCAATCGCACGCGGTACTATGGCGAAAGAAGGAACCTACTGCGTTTACATACTCACCAACAAATGGAACACAGTGACCTATGTTGGAGTAACAAATGCACTCGCACGGAGGGTGCACGAGCATCGTGAGAAATTGGTTGACGGTTTTACGAAGCGCTACAACATCAACAAGCTTGTCCACGTCGAAGTGTTTGCAAGGGTAGACGAAGCAATCGCCCGCGAGAAGCAGTTGAAGGGCGGATCGCGCGCACAGAAAGTTGCGCTCATTGAAAGAGAGAATCCTCAATGGAGTGACTTGTACGAAACAATCGTGTCGTGAGCGCATGGTGCCGTGTGCGGTTGCTTCGCGGGCTCGCAATGACGGAGTGCAGTGAATGACAGAATACAAAAAAGATTCCACCCACCCCGGCATGGGGTGGGTGGTGTGGGATGAGCCGACGCTCACCGAGCTACATGGTTTGCGGCCGGAGTTGATTCCGGCTGTTGGTCAGGGCGCGTTCGTGTCGTTGGCGCTCATGACCTGCTTCGAGCGGCGTTTGGCGGGTGCCTCTCTGAAGGCACGCATCATCGCACGCTGGACGACAATGATGTAGGTTGCGGCGTCGGCAATCTCGGTACGTGCCTCCTGGCGCGCCGCTTCGGGCATGCGGGGGAGGAGCGCATCCAGGATCCTCTGCTCGCTTCTGCGCCGCAGATCTTCCTCGAGCGGAGTCAGCGTTGTCGAGCCGCTGTCGCGCAGCATCTCTTCGATGGACCGTCCTTCGGCGCCGTCGCAGTACGTGTGGAACAGCTTGAGCGCGGCCGTCACGTCCGCCGTACCTCGGCGGTTTCTTTTCTTCGTCTTCGCCACACAACCTCCGCATGTCCGTGGGTTGAAACGGACTGCTTGCACCGTACAGAATGCTGCGCACGGTGTCAAGCGTCTCAAGTTTCCACACACCCCGGCATGGGGTGGGTGGTGCGTGCTACTCCTACTCGCCCTCCGGCTCCGGGTGGCGGTCGGGGATGATGAGCGGTTCGTCGCGTAGGGCGTCCTCCACCAGCGTGCGGGCGATTGCGGGGATCCAGTCGAGACATCCGAAGTATCCGCGGAGCGGGAGGTGTCCCGCAAGCCGATCGGTAATGATGGCGCGTTTCTCTGCATCGGACAGGGATGCATGCGCGAGGAACCAGAGCGCGGCAGCCATGGCCCTGTGCACGGTGCGGTGGTCGCAGGTGTCGAACTGGAGACACTGATGGACGCGCTGCTCGACGAACGGATCGACCATGTCTCGTCGGGCGCCCAGCGGGATGAGTTCGAACATGCGATTTGCGCAGAGCTCGCAGAACGCATCGGTGCTGGTGAACACATCGAAGTATGCTTCGGCGGTGGTGCGATGTTTGTGGATGGTTTCATCGCAGTCCGTCACGTCGATGAAGCGCGTAAACACGGCAACGAGGAGGTCGTGGATGGGCGCCGGTTCGCGCGTGCCATGGTGTACGACAAACCAGTCACAGTGCTGCTGGACGGCGATCTGGAGGAATAGTCCATCCGCGCGGTGCATGACGGGGCCCGCGTCGAACATGTCTCTCCGGACGGCATCGGCGATGAGGGGGTGGGAGTGTGACGGGTCGATGCGCTTGGCGGTGCGGATTGCGTCGATCCATGCCCGCGCTCGCTTGATGTCGTTGATCGTCAATGTGGTGGTCCGGTTGGACGTACTGCCCATGCGCTGCTCCTTATTGTGAAAGGTCTGCCAGAACCGTACCGGCTCTTGCATGCCCCGTCAAGCTTTGATACGGTGGGCATACAGGGAAATTGAGCTTCTAGCTGCTAGTTTCTAGCTACTAGACCGTTCGCAACTAGCAAACTACAACGTATGGCACTTCCTGGGCATCGGAGGACCTCATCGCATCGGAAACGTCGTCGGTCGCATCACGCATTGAAGAAGACCAATCTCGCCGCATGCGCATCATGCGGGAAGCCGTCTATTCCGCATCGTGCGTGCGCGGCATGCGGGATGTACAACGGCAGGGCTGTCGTCACGGTTCGCGCTCGCAAGGCACCTCCGACAGCAAAGACAGCGCGATCCGGCAAACGCTAACGTACCTCCGTTCATTCGCTCCAGCACCTTCTCCTCTCTATGGCCAACCGCCACCTCCTGCGCACGGTCGCCATGCAATCGTTGTTCCAGTGGGATTTCAACGGACAGCCGGACGACCTCCCGAGCATCGTCGCGGGGAACGTGCGCGAGTTTGCGCCCGGCGTGGAGGATGCTGCGTTCGCGCACGATCTCGCGGATGGCGTCGTGCAGCATCGGGAGGAGATTGATGCGTTCATCCAGCAGTGGGCGCCACATTGGCCGATCGAGCAGATTACGAATGTGGATCGCAACGTCATCCGCATCGGCATCTTTGAATTGAAGTTTGGCGATCGGCAGGTGCCGCCCAAAGTGGCGATCAATGAAGCGATTGAGCTTGCCAAGACATTCGGCGGCGATGCGTCGGGCAAGTTTGTGAATGGCGTGCTCGGCGCTATCTTCAAGGATATGCTGGCAAAGGGTGAGGTGACGGATGAGGGGGATGCGGTGGAGCAGAAGGAGCAGGAGAATGATGTACCGCAGAACAGAGTGCTCGGGGAGGCAATGAAGGAAACGGACGATGCGGTGGAGGAAGAGGTGGCGGAGGATGTGCAATCGGAGGAATCGTAACCGGAGTGCGCATCATGATGGGGGAATGGGGCGGCCCATTCGCGCGTCGTGATGCTCGCTTCATCACCACATGCAAACCGGCGAATTCCGCGCACTCGAAGAAGAACTTGGCGTTCAATTCCAGGAGCAGAAGCACCTCACGGAGGCGCTGACGCACCGTTCGTACCTCAACGAGCACCCGGAGCACCCCACGGATCACAACGAGCGCCTGGAGTTTCTGGGCGACGCAGTGATCGAGCTGGTTGTGACGGAGTACCTTTTTGCCTCTTTCCCTAAAAAGCCGGAGGGCGAGCTGACGAATTGGCGTGCGGCGCTGGTGAATGCGAATATGCTCTCGGACGTTTGTCGCGCACTCAACGTGGAGCCGTTTCTGCTCCTCTCGAAAGGGGAGGCCAAGGAGACGGGGAAGGCGCGCGCGTACATTCTGGCCAATGCGTTTGAGTCGCTGGTTGGCGCCATGTACATGGATCAGGGATGGGGCATGGCGAAGGAGTTCCTCCTCCGTGTTCTCCTCCCCAAGCTCCCCGAGATCCTGAAGACGGGCGCGCACATTGATGCGAAGTCGCGCTTCCAGGAGATCGCGCAGGAGCGCATGGGCATCACACCCAACTACCGCGTGCTCAAGGAGGAAGGGCCGGATCACGCCAAGCGGTTCACCGTCGGCATCTTCCTGAAGAGCGAGCAGGTAGCTACTGGCGATGGTACCTCCAAGCAAGAGGCCCAGATGTCCGCCGCACACAATGGTCTCATTGCGAAAGGGTGGACGTAACGTGCTGTGGAATGAGTGGTGAGGAAGGGTAGCTCGTATTATTCTATCCGCGCCCGTAGTGAAATGGATATCACGACAGGCTTCGAACCTGTTATTGGGGGTTCGAATCCCTCCGGGCGCAGTGAAGTCGCACACGTTTCGACCGGACATTCCAACAGATTGGATCGCGTATGGTCATGTTGCGTGTTCAATTACATACCACAGACCAGACGCGCTCGATTTCCTCCCATGCGCCGCTAGCTCAATGGTAGAGCAGATCCCTCTTAAGGATAAGGTTCCGGGTTCGAGCCCCGGGCGGCGCACCACGATACGATTCAAGGGTTTTTGGAAAGCTGGTCGATTCTTTCGCTGACGTCCCATTTGTACATGTATGAAACACCTTGACCCCAAAGCAGTCTGGTTCTTCTTCGTTGGTTTTGTTTTGCGCTGGTCCATTGTCATGTTTTTTTTGAGTATTTGGGGGTCAGCGTTCTTGGGCGGCATTAATGGAAGTTTTGACCGTAGTGGCGAGTTTTCGTTCGGTTTCCTGAATTGGTTGTGGATGATCATCCCGGCATTCCTCGTGTTGTGCTTTGTTTGGGCGAAACTCACCTATCACTTCTACCGATACGAACTTACTGATGCTGGATTTCGTAAAGAACTTGGGGTTATCTACAAAAAGTATGTAACCATTCCTTACGACCGTATCCAGAATGTTGACATCTATCGCGGAATCTTGGCTCGTATCCTCGGACTTTCCGATCTGAACCTTCAGACCGCCGGAGCCAGCGCAACCGTATCTCGATTTGGTGCAGCGGGCATGCGTGCAGAAGGCCGATTGCCGGCACTCTCTCGAGAAACTGCCGAGCAACTTCGCGATGAACTCGTTCAACGCGCTCGTCATTCCAAAAATCAAGGACTTTAATTTTTAGCAAGCAAACACCAAAACACCCCTCCAATGGAGGGGTGTTTTGGTTGGTGATTTCTCTAGAGCGTGGGCACCATGGCGGGCGGTTCTGGGACGGGTTCGCTCATCATGGAGAGCACGGTGCCGGGGGGTTTGACGCGTAGTGCGTCCTTGAGTGTCTTGCCGGCGCGGAACTTGGCGACGCGGACGGGGTCAATCTGGATGCGTTGCGCCGGGTTGCGCGGGTTGACGCCGGTGCGTCCTTTGCGGACGCGGGATTCGAAGGCGCCGAATCCGGTGATGGTCACCTCGCCGCCGGATTGGAGCATGTCCACGATGGTGTCAAAGATGAGCGAGATGGTATCCTCCGCCTGCCGTTTTGACAGGTTCATCTTTGCCGCGACGACGTCTGCGAGTTGAGCTTTATTCATAGCTGCTTGGCCATGGCTACGCGATGGGTATTTCTCGTTTGATGCGCTCAATGCGCGTCGTTTTTCCAGTAGCGGGGTCCACGTCTGCAACAAGCGCGTTCACGACTGCCATGCCGGACTCCGGCCAGACGAATCGTGTACCGATACCGGTGAGGTATCCCGGGAGCACGGATTCTGGCGTCACGCCAATCACCGAGTCGCGCGCGCCGGTCATTCCAACATCGGTGATGAACCCGGTTCCACGCGGGAAGATGCGTTCATCGGCCGTGGGGACATGCGTGTGCGTGCCGTAGAGGACGCTCGCGCGGCCGTCCACGTACCACGCGAACGCACCGCGCTCCGAGGTGGTTTCACCGTGGAAATCCACCAGGATGACGTTGGCTGGATGCGCCTCCCGGATCGCGTCGAACGTGCGGAAGGGATCCTCCACCAGATCTTTCATGAAAACCCTACCAATCAAGTTTACCACGAGGACATCCGTACCCGCAACCGAGCGGAGTACCCACCCGTTCCCGGGCGCGCCCGCGGGGTAGTTGGCCGGCCGGGCGATGGGGAAGGTACCAGCGCGGAGGAGCTCCACGCCCTCGGGCTTGTGCCAGATGTGATTGCCGCCCGTGAACACGTCCACGCCAGCATCGCGGAGCTCCTTGACCGTCTGCGCCGTGAAGCCAAGACCATGCGCAAGGTTCTCGATGTTCGCCAGCACGAGATCCGGAGCGTACGCGCGCCGCAGCTCCGGCAGCGTCTCCGCAACCGCCCGTCGGCCAATCTTTGCAACCACGTCACCGAAGATGAGGAAACGCATAACACAACCAACGTGAGTCGTGAGGTGCAATACTTGCGGGTCTCACGCGCGGGTTTCGGGTCTATTAGCGAGCGTACTCCACCGCGCGCGATTCGCGGATCGCGGTGACTTTGATTTCGCCCGGGTAGGTAAGTTCTTGCTCGATCTTGCGTGCGATGTCCTTAGCGAGTTGGTACATGCGGAAGTCATCCGCGTGCGATGGCGAGACGAAGATACGGATCTCGCGTCCGGCCTGAATCGCGTACGCTTTCTCGATGCCCTCGAACGACGTGGCAACGTTCTCCAGTTCCGTGAGGCGCTTGAGGTAATCTTCGTAGCTATCCTTGCGGGCGCCCGGACGTGCGCCGGACATTGCGTCCGCTGCTTTTATGATGCAGCCCAGCACCGTGGTCGGCTTGTCCTCGTGGTGCGCAATCGGCGCGTAGCACACCTCATCTGGCATGGTGAACTTCTTGAGGATGTTGTAGCCGATTTCGATATGCGTACCCTGGATGTCATGGTCCACGGCCTTGCCAATGTCATGGAAGAGGCCGCCCAGCTTGGCCTCCCGAATGTTCTGTTTGAGCTCCGCCGCCATGAGGCCTGCGAGTGTGCCCACCTCCACGGAATGGTGGAGTACGTTCTGGCCGTAGCTCGTGCGGTACTTGAGCCGTCCGAGAATCTGGGTGAGCTTGGGATCCACGCCCGCAATACCCAGCTCAAAGAGCGCCTCCTCGCCCGCTTTCTTGATGTCCGAGGCGAGGTCCTTTTTTGCTGTGGCTACCGCCTCTTCCACTCGCGCGGGGTGGATGCGGCCGTCTTTAATGAGATCTTCCAGCGCGCGGCGCGCCACTTGGCGGCGGACCGGCGAGAAGCCAGAAATAAGGATGGTCATCGGTGTCTCGTCCACGACAATCTCGCACCCGGTGAGGTGCTCAATCGCCTTGATGTTGCGTCCCTCCTTGCCGATGATGCGTCCCTTCATGTCGTCGGACGGGAGCTTCACGGAGGTGGTGGTGGTCTCCACGGAGTGGGACGACGCGACACGCTGGAGTGCCGTGGACAGCTCAATGTGCGCCCGGCGTTCCCATTCCTCCGTTGAAATCGCGTCGAGCTTGCGAATGCGGCTCATGAGCGCATCCTTTGACTCCTCCTCCACGCGCGCCAAGAGACGCGCTTCGGCTTCCGCGCGCGGCAGACCAGCAATTTCTTCCAGTTTTCGTTCCTCCTCCACGCGCAGCGCTTCGAGCTTGTCTTTTGCAACCGTCAGCTTCTCTCGTGCCGCCTCAACCTTCGTCTGTTTCTCTTCAAGCTCCAGGAGCTTGCCGTCGAACTTCGCCTCGCGCTGCTCCAAGCGCTGCTGGATTTGCTGGAGATCGCGACGACGTTCGGTTTCCTCGCGCTTGGCCTCGTCCACGATCTGCAGTCCCTTCTCCTTCGCTTTCAGGAGGAACTCGCGTTCGCGGCGTTTGGCATCCGCCATGATTTCCTCCGCCTTTTTCTCCGCTCCGCCTACGCGCTTCTGCGCGGCGATGTGCCGATAGGCGTACCCCAGCGCCCCCCCGATACCGAGGAGCGCGACGCCGCCGATGATCAACAAAAATGCCCCGGGCATACAGTATGCCGCGAGGCGCACGTCCCCCTGTAGCAGGTGGACAGTCCAACACGAGCGGTGCGGATCAGCCAGTACACTACGTCCTACATTCGGCGCGATGCAGTGGGCAGCCACGCCAATCCGCCGGCGCGATGTGCGTGTCGGGATGGGTATTTTTCTTGGGCTGCTTGAGCAAGAATCGTGCTGAACATGTTGGTACGCTCGATGATGGAGTGCGTCTCACGACGGATTTATGTGTCCCCACGTTCCGCGAGGATCACCATAGCCCGAGCATACCATGCATAGTGGGCTGGTGCAAGTATTCCGGAACCCTTGACCTTTCACGGCTTTCCGCTACATTGAGAGATAGCTGCCAGTCGCAAGCTGTCAGCTTCAAGCTGGACACGGGGATGTCGGAAGGTATCCGTTGGGAGCTTGGAGTGGGAAGCTTGCAGTTTTTTTGTTGTATGAATGTCACAGAACTTGCACGGCGCGTGAACCTTCCGCCGCAGGAGCTCTACGAGTTGCTCCCGCGGTATGGTTTTGATATTGGACGGCGGGCGATTAAAATTGATGACCGGCTGGCACAGCAGTTCATTAAGCAGTGGCCGCGGATTCGGCGCGAGCTGCAGCGGCAGCGAGAGAAGGAGCGCGAGGAGGAGTTGCGGAAGAAGCGGCGCGAGTCCGTGCTGGAGGGGACGGCGAAATCCGTTGTGATTCCGGCGATCGTTTCCGTGCGTGATTTCGCCGCACTTCTGCAGTTGCCGGTCTCTGCGGTGCTCCAGGAGCTGTTGCGCAATGGTATCCTTGCGAACTTGAATGAGCCGATCGACTACGCAACCGCCGCGATTATCGCGGAGGATCTGGGCGTGCAGCCGCATCCGGCGGTAGATACATCCGTAGAAGATGCGATTGCGGAAGCGGCAAGACCGGCGTCCGTATCGTCCGATGTGTCTGCAGGTGCGCCGGAAGGCGTAGCAATGATCACGCGGCCGCCGGTGGTGGTGGTGATGGGGCACGTGGACCACGGGAAGACCGCGATTCTGGACGCGATTCGGCAGACCAACGTCGCCGCGGGCGAGGCCGGCGGCATTACGCAGCACATTGGCGCGTACCAGGCACTGTTCCGCGATCGGCACGTGACATTCATTGATACACCAGGTCACGAGGCATTCACCACCATGCGATCGCGTGGCGCGCGCATTGCGGATGTCGCGGTGCTCGTGGTGGCGGGCGATGATGGCGTGCAGCCGCAGACCAAGGAAGCACTGAAGATCATCGAGGCCGCAAAAGTTCCCTACGTTGTTGCGGTGAACAAGATGGATAAGCCCGACGCGGATGCGGAGAAGGTAAAGACAGCACTGGGCGCGCTGGGCGTGGTGCCGGAGGATTGGGGCGGCAAGGTGCCGTTCGTACAGCTCTCCGCGAAGGAGCGCACGGGGTTGGACGATCTCTTGGAGGTGGTGCTCCTGGTTGCCGACGTGGATGAGGCGCGCCGTCGCGTTGTGTTGGAGCAGGCGGCAGAGACGGTCACGATTGAATCACACGTGGACAAGCAGGAAGGTCCGGTGGCGACGCTGCTGGTGCAGCGCGGGACGCTCCATGTGGGCGACACGCTTGCGGTTGGCAATGCGTTGGCGGGTAAGGTGCGCGCGATGACCGCGTACAACGGAGAGCCGCTTGCTGCGGCCACGCCCTCCACGCCCGCGCGCATCCTGGGGTTCAAGGTGCTTCCGGAGGTAGGAGATATTGTGCGCGTCGCGGCGGTGGGTGAAGAGTTGATCAAGACCAAGCGGCGCAAGGCATCCTCTCGCGCAACGGTCATGCAAGCTGCGACGCCCGTATCTGTGGGCGAAGAGGGCAGCGAGCCGGCCGTGGTATTGCCCGTCATCCTGCGCGCGGACGTGCTGGGATCCTTGGAAGCGTTCGCGTCGGAAATCGAGAAGATCGGAACCGCGGCCGCACGCGTCCGCGTGGTTACGAAGGGGCTGGGGAACGTGACGGAGAATGACGTGAAGCAGGCCGCGGCTGCGGGTGCAACCATTTTTGGATTCGGCGTGCGCGCGTCAGACACTATCGAGCAGCTCGCGCGAGCAGCGAACGTTGCGATCGTCACACACCGCATCATCTACGAATTGCTCCGCGAGGTGCGCGTGGCGCTCGAGGCGCGTTTGCCGGAAGAACGCATTGTGGAAGAGCTGGGGTACATCAAGATTCTCGCGCTCTTCCGCGCATCCGAGCACTGGCAGATTGTAGGCGGGAAGGTGACGAGTGGCAAGATCGTCATGGATCCCAACGTGCAGGTGATGCGCGATCGCGATGGCGCGGAAGGAAAGCTCATGGCGCTCCAAGCCGGCAAGGAAGAGGTGCGCGAGGTGGTGGAGAGCCAGGAGTGCGGCGTGAAGATCAAGGGCATCATGGATTCCGAAGTTGGCGATGTCCTGAAATTCATTCGCGTAGAGATTAGGAAGAAGAAATTGTAGGAGCAAGGTACGGATAGGGGAACATTGCATGCGTGGCCGCTCGGTGGAAGCCGGGCGGTTTCGCGTTCGGGTGGAAGCTGCTACACTGCTATTCTATGGGTGACATGCAGTACGATGTGGTGGTGATTGGCGGGGGGCCGGCAGGACTTGCCGCGGCCATGTTTGCTGCGCGACGGGGACTGCGAACACAGGTGGTGTCCAAGGACGTCGGCGGGCAGCTTTCGCTTACAGCATGGATCGAGAACTACCCGGGCATTGATGGCATCGGCGGACGCGCGCTCGTGGATTGCATGCTCGCCCAGGCCAAGCGCGACGGCGCGGACTGGTGGATGGGCGAGGCCACGAGCATCGTCCGGAATGAGGGCGGCGGGTTCACCGTTTCGCTCCGTCAGGGAACTCCGTTCGTCACAAAAACCATCATCCTCGCATTCGGGCTCACGCCGAATGATCTTGGCGCAACCGGGGAGCATGCGCTCGCCGGGAAAGGCGTGTACTACTCCGCCGTGGACGATGCGCCGCAGCAGGAGGGGAAAACGATCGCGGTGGTTGGCGGCGGCAACTCGGCCGTGACGGCCGCGCTGGCGCTCGCACCCCGAGCGGCGAAGGTGCACCTCATCCACCGTCGCGCCAAACTCAACGCGGAGAAGCCGCTGCTCAAGGCATTGGCGACGCACCGGAACATTGAAACGCATCTCGCGCAGCAAGTGGTAGAGCTACGCGGCACGGAACACGTGTCCGCCATGGTCCTTGCGCCCACTGATCCGGAGACCGGCGTTGTGCTGTCCGATCCCTCCGATCTCGCAACGCTTCTCATTGATTCCGTCTTCGTCCAAATCGGATTCCGCGCAAACACACAGTGGCTTGCGGATGTTGTTGCGCTCAACGCGAAGCGTGAGGTCATCACCTCGAAGGATTGCGAGACCTCCACGCCCGGCATCTTTGCCGCCGGCGATCTTTGCGACATCGCATACAAGCAAGCCGCAGTGTCCGTGGGCGAGGGCGTGAAGGCCGCGCTCCAGGCATTCAAGTATCTCCAAGAGCACGCCGGGAAACCCGCAGTGATGTTTGACTGGGACGTCCGCGAAGAACGCGGAGCAGCGGCACAGGAAGCAGCGAGTCCTTAGGTGCGCGCTGGATACATCGAGCGCAGTCCGCGTATCGGAGTCCTCTCGGAGGCCTCCGTTTTGTTGTTCTTTCAATGTTGTCAATGCGCGTGTTACGATATTTTTCTATGAACACATGGCTTGCAGCATTGACGCAGTTGGAGCGGGCGGCGAAGGTGGCAAAAGTATCGAAGGATGTGTTGGCGCGGCTGCGTGTGCCGGAGCGCATCGTTGATGTGCAGTTTCCGGTGCGCATGGATGATGGGAGTGCGCGCATGTTCCATGGATATCGCGTGCAGCACTCGTCGTTGCGTGGGCCGTACAAGGGCGGCATCCGGTTCCATCCGCAGGTGGACATGGACGAGGTGCGCGCGTTGGCGCTCTGGATGACCATCAAGTGTGCGGTGGCGGATATCCCGTTCGGCGGCGGGAAGGGTGGCGTCACCGTGGATCCCAAGCAGCTCTCCGGAGGTGAGTTAGAGCGGCTTTCGCGTGGGTTCGTGCGCGCACTCGGACCAAACATCGGTCCGCGTCTGGATGTGCCGGCGCCGGACGTGAATACCAATCCGCAGATGATGGCGTGGATGGTTGATGAATGGCGGCGCACGCGCGCGCGGGGTGAGATTGCCGCGTCGAGGACTTCTCGCAATGACGGCAAGGGAGAATGGCGGGCGACGTTTACGGGCAAGCCGGTGGGGAAGGGCGGATCGCGTGGGCGAGAGCAGGCAACGGGGTATGGCGGTATTGTCGTACTTCAGGAGGCGCTACGATTGCGCGGAAAGCGATGGGGGATCGGCGCTGCGCCCAGCGTGATCGTGCAGGGGTTTGGCAATGTTGGGTACTGGGCTGCACAGGTCGCGTACGATGCCGGTATGCACGTTGTTGGGCTTTCGGATTCGCAGGGAGGGATGACGCAAGCCGAAGGGTTCAATCCCGAGATGGTGCTCGCGTGCAAGCGGGAGCACGGATCGCTTGCGGCGTGCGCAGGTGCGGATGCACAACGCGTGACGAACGAGCAGTTGCTGGAGACCCCGTGTGATGTGCTCATCCCGGCGGCGTTGGAGGGCGCGATTCACGCGAAGAACGCCAAGCGCATCCGCGCGAAGGTGGTGTTGGAGCTTGCGAACGGGCCGGTGACGCCCGAGGCAGAGGTCATCCTGGCACAACGCGGGATCCCGGTGATTCCAGATGTACTGGCGAACGCAGGCGGCGTTGCAACATCGTACTTTGAGTGGGTACAGAATGTACGCAATGAGGAGTGGAGTGAGGAAGACGTGCTTCGCAAGCTCGCACGCAAGCTGCGCATGCAGACGCGCGAGGTGTTCGCGCGCGCAACGGGAAAGCGCACCTTGCGTGTTGCCGCGTACGCGCTCGCGCTCAAACGCGTCGCAGGTGCGCAGCAATGATGCATCATGACAGCACAACATGTGGTACACTGATCAACTGTGTACAAGTCGTAATCGTTGTTCGTTCGTATGGAAGAAGGAGCACCGCAGGAGGAGAAGAAATCAGCGCGCCCGCGTCGCGTGGCGCCCAAGCGACTGCAAGCACCGGTAGAATCTGCACCGATGTGCGCACCGCATGCGTTGGCGCCGTGGGGTGTCGCGGTGGCGGCCGTCATCGTGCTCGCGCTCGTCGTGTTTGGCGTCATCGCGCGCACCGAGGATCCCGTGGACCCATCGTGGCACGCGGCATTCCTCACGAATGGGCAGGTGTACTTTGGGCACGTCCTGGAAAAATCCCGCGATACGATCGCGCTGGCCAACGTGTACTATCTCCAGGCAACGCCGTCGCTCCAGCAGCGTGAGCCGGGCGAGCCCGCACCGCCGCCGGATGTTGCACTGGTGAAATTGGGGAGTGAACTCCATGGTCCGCTGGACACGATGTGGATCAACCGCGAGCACATCCTGTTCACGGAAACGTTGCGCGACGACAGTCCCGTGGTACAAGCGATCACTGCTGCGCTGGCGGCAGAACAGGCAAGCGCAACACCTGCGGCGGACGAACAGGCAGCACCAAGCGAGACGCCGGATACTGGTGAGGAGGAGTAGGTACGGCGATACACGAATTATGAGAACAGCCCCGACATACGTCGGGGCTGTGCTGTTTCAGGAGGCGTGTGCTTTCTCCACCGCGTAGAAGCCGGTGGAACCGAAACCGCCTGCGTCGCGGACAGTGGGTGGCAGCGTCGTGACCTCCACGAATTCCGGAATCTCCACGCGCGTAAACACGAGCTGTGCGATGCGCATGCCCCGCCCTACCGTGAACGGCGCACTGCCGCGGTTGCGCAGAAGGATGCTCGCCTCTCCGCGGTAATCCGGATCCACGGTGCCGGGAGCGTTGGAGAGCTCGATATCATGCCGCGATGCGAGCCCGGAGCGTGGCCGCACCTGGCAGTCGTACGGAAAGGGCACTGCGAGCGCGACGCCGATGCCGATGAGAATGCTCTCGCCCGGGGGGATGATCTGCGGGAGCGAGCGTCTGGCATCGATCTCCTGCGTGAGCTTGTCCAGAATGTGGTGTGCGAACACGTCGTACCCTACCGCGCCCTCGGACGCGCGAACGGGGAGCTGTGCATCAGGAAAGAGCTTGCGAGCCATGATCTGCATGACGCCTCCTCCCCAAGACCATACCTGCAATGCGGGCGCATGCAAGGATTGCACGGCGAGCAGCGCGCGCGGTACGATGCGAGCGTATGGCGAAATACGATCACCAATCCGTAGATGCGGTGTGGCAGCAGCGGTGGGCCGCGGCGAACGCGGGGGCCGCGCGCGATGCCGAGGGCGAGAAGATGTACCTCCTGGTGGAGTTTCCGTACCCGTCTGGTGACGGGTTGCACGTAGGACACCTGCGGTCGTATACGGCGATGGATGTCATTGCGCGCAAGCGACGCATGGAGGGGAAGAACGTGCTCTACCCCATCGGGTGGGACGCGTTCGGTTTGCCCGCGGAGAACTACGCGATCAAGACCGGCCAGCATCCGCGCGTGACGACGGAGCGCAACATTGCCAACTTTCGGCGCCAGCTCCAGGCCGCCGGCTTCTCCTTCGATTGGTCGCGTGAGGTGAACACCACGGACCCCGCGTACTATAAATGGACGCAGTGGATTTTTTTGAAGCTCCTGGAGCATGGGCTTGCGTACAAAGCGACGATTCCCATCAACTGGTGCCCCTCGTGCAAGATTGGTCTTGCCAACGAGGAGGTGGTGGGCGGCCGCTGTGAGCGGTGCGGCGGGGGAGTGACGCTGCGCGACAAGGAGCAGTGGATGCTCAAAATCACCGCGTACGCGGACAAGCTGCTTGAAGGGTTGGAGCACGTTGATTACATCGAGCGCGCCAAGGTGCAGCAGCGCAACTGGATCGGGCGGAGCGAAGGCGCGGAGATCACATTCGCGCTGCGCGGTATTCCGGGACAGGAGAATGATAAGCATCGAGTGACCGTATTTACGACGCGGCCGGACACGCTATTCGGCGCAACGTTCCTTGTTGTTTCGCCAGAGGTGGCGCAGCAGTGGATTGATGTGGGATGGCAAGCACCGGAGGACGTGCGTGCGTATCTCGCGGCCGCGCGGCAGAAGACGGAGATGGATCGCGCTGCGGAGGAGCGGGAGAAGACCGGCGTATTTTCCGGCGTGACCGCCGTGAACCCCGCAAACCACGAAGCAATTCCGGTATGGGTTGCGGATTACGTCCTCGGTTCCTACGGCACCGGCGCCATCATGGCCGTTCCAGCCCATGACGAGCGCGACTTTGCGTTTGCGAGGAAATATGGCTTGCCGATTCGGGTTGTCATTGCGAGGGAGTCCGCGACCGAAGCAATCCCGGCCAATCAGCCGTATAGTGGAGTCGGTATACTCCTGAATTCCGCGGAATTTGATGGCATGACGAATGACGATGCAAAAGGTGTCATCACGAAACATGTGAGCGGGAAAATGACGGTGACGTACAAGTTGCGTGATTGGGTGTTCTCGCGGCAGCGATACTGGGGCGAACCAATCCCGGTGGTGTTCTGCGC
>JAUSKM010000011.1 GCA_030646955.1 bacterium | reverse complement strand
GACCGGCGTTTCCACCGGCATCCGTGCCGTGAATCCGGCAAACAGCGAGGAGATCCCCGTCTGGGTGGCGGACTACGTCCTTGGCAACTACGGCACGGGCGCCATCATGGCCGTTCCCGCGCATGACGAGCGCGACTTTTCGTTCGCGAAGAAGTACGAGTTGCCCGTGCGCGAGGTAATTCGTCCAGATGTCAAAGCATCTGTTCATACTGCATTAGCGGAAGCATACATTGGCGATGGCGCTCTGGTGAACTCAGGAACATTCACTGGTATGCGCAGCGAGGAGGCAAAAGGTGTCATCACGAAACATGTGAGCGGGAAAATGACGGTGACGTACAAGTTGCGTGATTGGGTGTTCTCGCGGCAGCGATACTGGGGCGAACCAATCCCGGTGGTGTTCTGCGCGCAGTGCGGCACGGTGCCGGTTCCAGAGGACCAGCTTCCGGTGGTGTTGCCGGAGGCGGAGAAGTACCAGCCGACGGATAGTGGGGAGTCGCCGCTCGCGAGCATTGCGGAATGGGTGAACACCAATTGTCCTCGGTGCGGGGGCGCGGCGAAGCGCGAGACGGACGTCATGCCCAACTGGGCGGGATCATCGTGGTACTTCCTGCGGTACTGCGACCCGCATAATGACCGGGCGCTGGCGGATACGGGGAAGCTGGCATCCTGGATGCCGGTGGACTGGTACAATGGCGGCATGGAGCATACGACGCTCCACCTGCTCTACTCGCGATTCTGGAATCTCTTCCTTCACGATATTGGTGCCGTGCCGATGGCAGAGCCGTACGCAAAGCGCACGTCGCATGGCATGATCCTTGCCGCGAACGGCGAGAAGATGTCCAAATCGCGCGGAAATGTGGTGAACCCGGATACCATCATCGCGCAGTACGGTGCCGATACGGTGCGCGTGTACGAGATGTTTATCGGGCCGTTTGATCAGGCAGTGCCGTGGTCCGAGAACGGGCTCGTGGGGTGTCGGCGATTTCTGGAGAAGCTCTGGGGCGCGCGTGAGCGTGTGGAGGCGCGGCCAGCGGGGAATCAATGTACGTCGACCGATCGGCTGCTTCACCGGACCATCAAGAAGGTGAGCGAAGATATTGAGGCGATGCGGTTTAATACCGCGATCGCGGCGATGATGGAATATGTGAACGATCTCGTGCAGCGCGAGCGCATCGCGTACTTCGATTTTGTGACGTTCCTTGCGCTCCTCGCGCCATTCGCGCCGCACTTGTGCGAGGAACTGCATGCGGAATTAGAAGCGGGGAGCGGGGGAGAACAAGCGGGGCACTCCATCTTTGCGCACCCGTGGCCGCAGTACGACCCGGCGCTCATCGTGGAGACGGAGGTGGAGCTTGTTGTACAGGTGAACGGCAAGCTGCGCGCGATCCTTCGCGTATCAACGGACATCACCGAGGCCGATGCGACCGCGCGTGCGCTTGCAGAGCTCAACGTGATCAAGCAACTTGCTGGCGCGCAGCCCAAGAAAATTGTTTTTGTCCCCGGCCGACTTATCAATGTCGTGGTGTAGAGTTGTTGATTTTTTGCGTAAGACCGTTGCAATACTCGCAATGACGCCAGTGAGTTTTAGTTTTTTTCGTGACACTTGACAACGCCCCGGGCAGCGGATATGCTCGGGGCGTTGCTGGTTCTTTGTGCGAGAGTGTGTGCCAAGCGAGGAGGCTGCAATGCGCTGGTGGTTGTACTGCGCGCTGCTGATTGCGGTGCTCGACAGGAGCGCTGCGCGCGCGGACGGAACAAAAGACACGAAGAAGGACGACGAGAGCGCATACGGGACGTGGGCGGAATGTCAGCTTTGCGACCAGCGTGCTCAGGAGACGTGCGTGGCAGGCGCGGCGGGCAAACAGTGCCGTCGCATGCAGCGGAAGTGTCGCAATATCGAGTCGGATTGCGTCGAGCTCCGAAAGATTTTTTTCGAGTCGGAGCCCCCGCAGGCGTTACCCGGGGAGGGGGACGATGCACTGTCCTCAGCCCCCGATCCCGATGCCGCGGATGCGGTACGTGCAACGGCATCACCGCCCGCACCCGACGCTCCAGCACGGATACCGTTCGTATCGCCGGTGACGGAGCTTGCTCCATCGCCGACACACGAACATGTCCCACACGTTCGGGATGCGTTGCCTTTTGCCATCAAGACGGCGCCTGTGCCGATGATGCCGGTCCCGCACGCGCGCGGGAGGGACCCATCCGTCGATGTGCCAGCGCATGAACCCGTTTCGTTGGCGGCTGTTGCGGGATATAGCGGCATCGGTGTCGGCGCGGCGCTTGCAGGCATCGGCGCATGGCAGGGCGCCATGGCACTTCGTGCGGGCGAGGAGTACGCGCAGACCACGATACAGCGCGATGCGGTAGCTATCCGCGAACGCGGGGCCGCGGCAGCGCACCGCGCGACGGCGCTATTCGTTGCTGGCGGAACGGTCGCAGGCGCTGCGCTTGCAACACTGATCCTTGATGCCCTGGGTATCTTTGATGTAGCGGATGTTGCATCTGCGGACGCGCAGCTCGCTGCTCCAGGCGCCGTGTGGACCATTGCGGTTGCATGGCGCATCCCGTAGGATTGTCGGTTGGCTCTTTTCCGTATGAGGCATCGCACGCCGATGCCCCTTCCCATTGCTTCGTCGGTGTGCGGTGGTGCAGTGGGAGGGGTTCTTTTCCAAAGGAGGAGGATGCATGACGCGAGTATGCCTGTGGATCGCGATGTCTGTCATTGCAATCACGAGCGCGTGCGCACCGGAGTTCGGACAGCCGAACGAACGGCTCACTTGCGATCAGGAAAACAACTGCGCTGATGGGTATCGGTGCGCGCGCATCAATGGCGATGCGGTGTGCGTCGCGACGGACGCATGGTCCGATCGTTGTGCTGATGTGGAGCAGTGCGACCACATAGACAACACATGCGACGGCGTGACCGACGAAGGTTTTGACGGACTGGGCGCGCCGTGCACGGCTGGTATCGGTGCGTGCGCGGTCGTGGCAGTGTATGTGTGCGCTGATGACGGCACGTCCGCAGTCTGTGCTGCGCATCCGGGACTACCGTATGATGAGGTGTGCGACGGTCGTGATAACGATTGCGACGGCGCGACGGACGAAGCTCTCGATGTCGTTGAAACCGGTATCACCGTGGGCGCATGCCGATCACGCATCCAGCGCTGCGAGGGCGGCGTGCTTGTCACGGTACGCGAAGGAGTGCTCCCGAAGGGCGAGCGTTGCGATCGCGAAGATAACGATTGCGACGGCGCGACGGACGAGGATTTTCCGGATTTGGACCAGCCGTGTGTCCGGGGTCTTGGTATTTGCCGCGCAGAAGGAGTCATGCGTTGCGCAGTACACCAGGCAGAAACGGTGTGCAGCGTGGTGCCGGGGACGCCGGACGTGGCGGAAAGTTGCGACGGCCTCGATAACGATTGCGATGGCGAACCGGACGATCCGTGGGCGGATGAGCTTGGGCAATCATGTGTTGTTGGTATCGGGCCATGCGCCGCGGGAGGCGATATCGTGTGCGCGCCGGATGGCAGCGATGCGGTGTGCAGCGCCGTATCAATCCCGGGGACGTTGGAGGTCTGCGATGGGATTGATAATGACTGCAATGACGTGACGGATGATCCGTGGGTTGGCGTGCTGGGGGCGTCCTGCACTGCAGGCACGGGGACGTGCGTCGTGGCGGGCGCCATGATTTGCGCGTCGGACGGTAGCGACGCCGTATGTGATGCCGAGCCGGTTGTTGGGACGCCAGAGGTCTGCGATGGGCTGGACAATAACTGTAGCGGCACGACGGATGAGGATTTTCCAGAGCTCTTTACCCCGTGCACGAACGGCATCGGCGCGTGTGCGCGCGACGGGGAATTCCGGTGCAGCGCGGATGGAGCGTCCGCCGTCTGCGATGCCGAGGAAGGACCACCACGTCCCGAGATCTGTGACGGGCTGGACAACGATTGCGATGGCACCACGGACGTACTTGTCATGCCGGATGCGATCGAGGATGCGGACACGGGAACGTGGACGTGGCACGCGGATTTTGAGGACGATGTGCTCCCGGCATCCTTGGCATTGACCGAGGGAGTGCCACGTTCCGTCGTCACGGCGGACGCAGCATACATGGGTGCACAGGCGTTACGGCTCGATGCGGAGCGCGCTGCGGAATTAGGGGAACGCACGGGATGGGCAGAAGTGCGCTATGTATTTGCGGGGTGCGTCTCCGAGATCGTGGTGACTGCTGCGATGCGTCTGGAGACGTGGACGCAGGATGCGGGATATGTGCTGCTGCCCATGTTTCAGCCGTCGAGCGCATCCGTGCGTTCGCCCGCGTCGCCCGTATTCGTGTCGCCGCATGATGGGTATGTCAACTATGAGTCGGGTGTCGATGCGCTGTTCTTCGATATCCCGCTTGGCCAGTGGGTAGTTCTTGATGCCGTGTTTCGTGCGAACGAGTTTGTAATGACGCTGGATGGCGTGGAGCTCGCACGGGTCCCCATGCACACCACCATTTCCGGTCTGTCGTTTCGCATCGACGTCTTGGGCAATTACGGAAGTCGCATCGCCCTGCTCCTCGACGACATTACCATACGTGCCGCACCGTAACGCGGCAGCAGTATCGGCGCCCTCTCCCCATACGGGGAGAGGGCTTTGCATCTCATGTGGAGCTTGTCAGAGCGGGACATCCTGGTACGCTAGGAGCAGTTGATGCGTCCGTCCGGATATGCAGCGCGTGGACGCATGACACTTTGTGGAGATCGGGGCGTGACGTTGCAGGGATGATGAGTCATCATAACGCGATGCAGTATGTCATTGTACGTCGTGACGGGTGGTGCGGGATTCATCGGGTCGCATCTCGTGGAGGCGTTGCTGCATGAGGGGCATCGCGTGCGTATTATTGATAATTTTTCTACGGGCAAACGCGAGCGGATTCCCGGCAATGCGGACGTAGATGTTGTGGAACAGGATCTGCGTGATTTTGACGCAGTGCGGTCGGCGCTTCGTGGTGCAGACGGCGTGTTTCATCTCGCGGCGTTACCGAGCGTGCAGTACTCCATTGAGCATCCGCGGGAGACGAATGCTGCGAATATCACGGCTACCGTCCATGTGCTTGAGGCCGCGCGTGATGCCGGCGTGCGGCGTGTCGTGTACTCGGCATCCTCGTCCGCATACGGGGACCAGCCGTCGCCCCAGCTCCGCGAGGACATGAAGCCGAATCCGATGAGTCCATACGGACTCCAGAAGTACGTTGGCGAGGAGTACTGCAAGGTGTTTTCACTCTGCCACGGCATCCAAACCGTCTCGCTTCGATACTTCAACGTGTACGGACCGCGCATGGCAGATGAGGGGGCGTACGTTACGGTCATCGCAATTTTCTTGCGACAGCGGAAAGCAGGAGAGGTACTTACGATCACCGGCGATGGTACGCAGACGCGCGATTTTACGCATGTACGCGATGTCGTGCGGGCAAACATGCTTACGATGGTCAGCCCGAAGGTGGGGAAGGGAGAGGTGATGAACATCGGTGCGGGGAACAACCGAAGCGTGAATGATGTCGCACGGGCAGTGGGCGGACCGGTGACGTACCTTCCGGCACGCATTGAGCCACACGATACGCTCGCGGATATTACGCGGGCACAGGAACTCATCGGATGGGTGCCGACGGTGGCCTTTGTAGATGGCATTCGCGAGTTGCTGACGCTGCACGGTATTGCCGTGCCTGAAATGACGGAGACAGCGCGCGTGTAATGCAGGCGTGGTATGATGCGTATTCTTGCTATGCGTATCGCTGCGCTGCAGCGCAGGGCAGCGGTTGCGGCGTTCATTCGGTACGGCATTGTGGGCGCCTCCAATGTCGTGTTGGGGTTTCTGTGCTATGCGGCGCTCACGCGCGGTTTTCCATTTTGGCGCGCGCATTATCTTGCCGCGAATGCGTCGACGTTTCTCCTTGTGGTGACATGGAGCTTCTATTGGAATAAGCGGTGGTCATTTGGGAATCGTGAAGCGCGTCACGGAACGCAATACGTGAAATTTTTTACGGTGACAGTTCTGGGTCTTGGGATTGAGCAGGTCATGCTCGTGGCAGGTGTCGGAGCATTACAGGTAAACGATCTGCTCGTGAAACTCGCCGCGCTTCCGTTCATCGTGCTCTGGAATTTTTCAATGTATCGCCTGTGGGCGTTCCGAGAAAAAACAATAAACGATGACGATGAATATGTGCGCACACCAGCGTCCGTGTACTAGCGGTTCATCGTATTTTGTCATCGACTGTTCCTAGTTATGGCTACACTTTTGGGTCAACCAGTTGCAGATGCAATCCTCGCGCGCGTGCGGGAGGGTGTAGCGGCGTTGGCGCGGCCGCCGCATCTCGTGGTGGTTGCCGCAACGGATACCGCTGCATCGCGGGCATACGTTAGCAGGAAAGCTGCAGCCGCCGAAACGGTGGGCATGCGATGCACTGTGGATGATGTGCCGGCGCGTGAGCGAACGACGGATGCGCTCGCTGCGCGCGTGGCGGCGTGGAGCGTTGATCCAACGGTGGATGCCCTCATCGTCCAGCTGCCGCTCGCGCGTGACATTGACGCGCATATGGTTCTCGAGGCCGTGGATTCCGCGAAGGACGTAGACGGGTTGACTGCGGAGAATCTGGCCGCAGCGTACCTTGGAACATCTGGCCATCGTGCTGCGACCGCTGCAGCATGCGTTGCGATTTTGGATTACTATTCTATCTCGATTGCGGGAAAGCGCGCGACCATCGTGGGGCGCTCGCGCCTTGTCGGTCTGCCGCTCGCCGGGATGCTCATGCGTCGCGATGCGACGGTGACCATCGCGCATACGAAGACGGCTGATTTGGGTGCGGCGTGCCGAGATGCGGAGATTCTCGTGGTGGCATCCGGGCATCCTGGCACCGTGACGCTCGACATGGTGACGCCCGGTGCGATCGTTATTGACGTGGGCTGGGCGCGCATCGGCGATCGCGTGGTGGGCGATGTTGCGCCGGATGCGGCGACGATTGTTGGCGCCATCACGCCGGTACCTGGGGGCGTGGGGCCTGTCACGGTGGCGATGCTGCTTGCAAACACGTTCGACGCGGCGCGGGCGCGTTAGTACGTCTCATTGTTCGGGTTGACGGCGCGGGATGACGCGGTATGGTTACCGCGTATTTGTTTGTGTTTGGAGGCGCTCTTTGAGAAAAAAGAAAAAGAGGAGTGGTGCAATGCGGTGGTCAGACAAGCAACCGACGGCAATCATCAAGCTTCTCGACGACACCAGTGGCGGGACCATCCGTGCGCAGGTGCCGGCAGCGGAGATTGCTCGATGGAGGGAGTGCCCCGATGAGATACCGGCGAACGTGGTGTACCCCCACGATCTTCCTCGCCTTCGCGATGGTGCTTGGCGCAAGCAGTGATGTCGCGGCGGATGAACAGTCCACGGAGCGCTACCCAACATGGAAGGAGTGCTGGGAGTGTCGCGATGTGGAGCAGGAGGACTGCGCGAAGGGTAAGCGCGGGAGTGCGTGTCGGAAGAAGAAGCGACAGTGCGACCGTATCGAGCCGGAGTGCTACGAGATCGAGCAGTCCATCTTTGGCCCCGAGGAGGGCGACGCGGCTGCGGATGATACCGCTGCGCAGGGTGCTATCGAGCCGGAAATCGTTCCGGAGCCGGAGCTTGTTGCGCCGCCTCCGGTATTAGACGGCGGAATGAGCGGCGATGCTGCTGCAGCAGCGGACGATGCGGTGCCCGGTGCGGCGACCGTGATGCCGTTCGAACTACCCCGTTTGCCCGCGCCCTCGTCCGCGTCATCCGTCACCACGGGAGGTGCACCGCGTGTGCCGACCGCGCCGTCACGGTGGACGTCCGGCATTGCCTTTGCGAGCTATGGCGCCGCCGGCATTGGCATCGTGCTCGTCGGCACCGGCGCTTGGCAGGGTATGGAGGCCGTGGCTGCCAGCCGCGCATTCGCGGCCGCGTCCACGCAGCCCGCGGCCTTCGTCGCCCGGGATCGTGGTATGCGCGCCGCGTCGTACGCCAATGGCCTCCTCATCGGCGGCAGCGCACTTGCTGCTTCGGCGGCAACCGTACTCCTCCTGGAGTACCTCGGCGTGTTCGATAGCAGCAATGCGGATCGCATCGCGTTTGTTCCCACGGCGCACGGCGTGCAGATCGTCGGCATGATCCCTGCGCTGTAGCCAGCGAGGTGCCGCACCCGCGGCACCTCCCTTCACGATTCTCCGCATGACGGAGAGCCGTGAGGGTTCTTTCACAACAAGAAGAGCCAAGAAAAAGGAGGAGTGCCATGATTGGTACCCGGTTGCTACGCGTTGTTGTGGGGATGGGTTTTCTCGGCGCCTGTGCGCCGCAGTTCGATCTCGATCACGAGTACCTTCCGTGCGGCGAAGATGGTTCGTGCGCCGCAGATTTCCAGTGCGCGGTGCTCGACATCGGCCGCGTATGCCTCACGCTCGCGCAGTACACGGAACAGTGCGTTCCCGAGACGTGCAACGGCCGCGATGACAACTGTGACGGTGATGTCGACGAGCGGTACCTCGATCTGGGAACCGCATGCACTGCGGGTGTAGGCGCGTGCGTGCGCGATGGTGCTCTCCAGTGTATGCCTGACGAGCTGGGCACGCAGTGCTCCGCGATCGCTGCACCGCCAGTGGAGGAGGTGTGCGACGGCGCGGATAACGATTGTGATGGCGCGACGGACGAGGAGCTTGCGCGTCTTGCAACGGGAGCGGACGAAGGCGAATGCGAACAGCAGGTCATGGAATGCACTGACGGGCGCCTTTCCGTCGTGCAGTCGCCGCGCGCACCGAAGTCCGAAGAATGCGATCTTCTCGATAACGATTGCGACGGCGCGACGGATGAAGATTTCTACCCGCCGCTCGATGAGGTGTGTGCCATCGGTATCGGGGAGTGTGAACGCGAGGGTGCGAATATTTGCACGCCCGATGCGAGGAGCTCGATGTGCAGCGCATCACCCGGCGCGCCGACGCTTGATATCTGCGACGGCCTCGACAATGATTGCGACGGCGAAACGGACCAAATCTTCGTTGTCTCCATGGGCCTGGGCGAGCCGTGCACGGAGGGCCTGGGCGAGTGCCTGCACTCGGACGTGCGCGTGTGCAGTCGCGATGGGTTTTCCACCGTGTGCGGTGCGGATCCTGGCGAGCTGGTCTCCGAGGTCTGCGACGGACTGGACAACGATTGCAATGGGGTACCGGACGATGGTTTGGAGAGCTGTTGCATGCCCGGCGATTCGCAGTACTGTTCGACCAATGTTGGCGCGTGCGAATTTGGGACGCAGGTGTGCGCCCCGGACCGGACGTGGGGGCCCTGCACGGGCCTCCTGCCAAGCGATGAAGTCTGCGATGGCAAAGACAATGATTGCAACGGCGTGCCGGATGATGGCGTGCCGGACTGCTGTGAGCCGGACGATCGCACCTCGTGCTCGACGGATGAGGGTGCATGCGTTGCCGGCGAGCAGCGGTGCGGCGATGGTCGTACCTGGGGTCCCTGCCTCACCGCGGCTGGCGCACTCGCAACGCTTCCGCAGCCCGATCTCTGCGACGGACTCGACAACGATTGTAATAGCATGACGGACGAAGGATTCCCGGGCGTGCGCATCACGGCATGCAGCGTGGGGATCGGACCGTGCCGCCGTGATGGCGTCATGGACTGTCGCGCGGATGGGTTTGGCCTCGCGTGCGATGTCGTGCCGGGCGAACCGTATACCGAGGTCTGCGATGGCGAGGACAACGACTGCGACGGCGTGGCGGACAATGATCTCGGCGAGGACTGCTGCACGCCCGAGACGGTGCGTGGCTGCTCGCTGGACATCGGCGAGTGTCGCGCGGGCACGCAGGCATGCGGCGCGGATCGTGCGTGGGGCGCGTGCTCCGGACGCGAAGCAGATTCCGAAGCGTGCGATGGACTGGACAACGACTGCGACGGCCGCACGGACGAGGAGCTCCTCGACTGTTGCGAGCCCGGTCAGCGTCTTTCGTGCTCGACGGACGAAGGCACGTGTGCAGCAGGCGAACAGCGGTGTGATGGGGATCACGCGTGGGGCCCGTGTCTCACTGCGGCTGGCGCGCTTGCAACGCTCCCGGTGCCCGATCGCTGTGATGGTGCAGACAATGACTGCGACGGCGAGACGGACGAGTCCTTCGCGGGACTCGACCAGATGTGCATCATCGGTCAGGGTGCATGCGCGGCGAGTGGCCTGCGTATCTGCGCGGAGGGTGGCGACGCTGCGACGTGCGGTGTCACGCCCGGCAACGCGGTGCCTGAGATCTGCGACGCCGCGGACAACGACTGCGATGGACACACGGACGAGCCGTGGGACACACTCCTCGGAGAGCGCTGCGCGGTCGGCATCGGCGCCTGCGCACGCTCGGATGCGTGGGCGTGTGCCCCGGATGCGAGCGAAGCACGATGCCCCGTGGAGCCCGGCGATCCGACGCCGGAAGAGTGCGACGGCCGCGATGACGACTGCAACGGTGTCCCAGACGACCGCATCCCGCTCATCGCGTGCTACCCGGGACCAGAGGAAACGATGGACATCGGCGAGTGCCACACGGGCGTGACGCTGTGTGCGAACAGCACCGAAGCGTGCGTCGGTGCGATTCTTCCATCCGCCGAACGGTGCGACGGCCTCGACCAGAACTGTGATGGTGCCGAAGATGCAACCGTAGACGGCCGCGGGGACATCTACCCGCTCATGCAGCCGTGCTATAGTAACGATCCGATAACGATAGGGCTCGGATCGTGCGTCGAGGGTGCCTCGACGTGCACCGACGGCAGATGGGGGCCATGCGTGGGCGAGGTGACGCCGTGGGGCGTCCCGGCAAACTGCGGTTCGTGCGCCGGCATGCAAGAGCTCGGGATCATGACGAGTGGCGTTCATCCCATCGTCATCGGGAGAGAAGTTACGGATGTCTTCTGCGACATGGAGACGGATGGCGGCGGCTGGACGCTCGTACTTGCGTACGCGCGTGCGGCAGGCGAGAATGATCCGCTCGTCATCGGCACTCCGCCACTGGATCCTGCAACCGGGTACAGCAACTTCTCGACGGCGCAACTCCAGGGATTCCCCTGGGAGGAGCTGCGGTTTTTTTGCACGAGCAGCGCTCACGCGCGCACGTTGCACTTCAAGACGCAGCAGGCTGGCGCTGTGGCGTATGTCAAGGGAATCGCCATGAATGAGGCAGCGTACTGGAATACCGATTTTTTCCCCTTTCCTGAGCACACCGCCAACGTCCCTGCGCAGGCCAATCTCGCATCCAACGAGGATGCCGCGAGTGGTCTTCGACTTCCGATGCGCCCGTTCTACCGCCCCGGATTCCAGTGGACGCTGCGTGCGAACGACAATGAATGGGAATGTGATGATGCGGCTGCGAGTGCAGTCAATGCAACGTACCATAGCGTCTGGGTGCGCTAGGGTGTCTCCGGCAATGCTACAATTCGCCGGCTTCGGGCAGGCGCTCTCGGTCGCCGTAGTACGACGGTGCACGTTCCATTGACGGTGGGCTGCGCGTTTCGGCACATGACCGGGAGCTTCATGCGCTCATTCCGGCAATCCGCGTAGAGGTCGGGGACGATTTCGATGCGCTCTTCACGCGTCTCAATCCGATTCGACGTGAAAAGCGGCTTCGGGATATTAATGGTGACGGGCCGAACGCATTTGGTCTCCTCTGTGGTTAGGAGCAGGTGCTGCGGCATATGGAACGCCATGCGTTTGATCGGACACGGGTGCGTGATCTTCTCCTGTGCACCGACGGCGCGATTACCATAGACACGAGCGACTCCGTGCGACTGCGGCATTCGCGGTCATGGATGCTCACGGCATCGATGCGTTCCTTCGTGATCGTCGGTTGTTGGAGTTCGCTGCGTCCAGAACCTCGCGCACGAAGCAGTGTGAAGTGACCGTGGTGTGGATCCGGTTTGACGAGTGAAGTGATAAAAAATACGAAGTGTACCCCTGCACTATGCGCGGGGGTATTTCTATTGACCGCGATGGATACGCTACGCACAGTCGGGATCGTCGTTCTGCGCGGTATCGTGATGCGCGCGGGTGACAATGTTCGCGCCGCGCATCGCGCGCTCGGTGGCGGGATGGTGAAGGCGCAAGCGCTTCATGGGTGGCGCGGGAAGCATGGGGGCGTTGACTGTTGCATGCGTCGGATGTGCTGGTATGATCGAATCACGTGCATGGAGCTTCGTGACAAACGGCATACGTATGACCTCTCCAGCGTCTTGGCAACACACCCATCATAGCGTCGCTCCACGCATCCCGCTTTCGGTGCCAGTGATGACCGGGCGCGAAGAGGAGTACGTGCGGTCGTGCATCACGGACGGCTTCGTGTCCTCGGTCGGTCCGTTCGTCACGCGTTTCGAGAAGGAGGTCGCGGCGATCGTGGGGTCGGCGCATGCAGTAGCGACGGTGAATGGCACCGCGGCGCTCCACCTCGCGCTCCTCGCATGCGGAGTCATGCCGGGCGACGCCGTACTCGTGCCGACGTACACGTTTATTGCCACCGCGAATGCTGTGCGGTACTGTGGAGCGGAGCCGGTGTTTTTCGACTGCAACCCGGAAACATTGTGCATGGATGGAGCACACGTGCGTTCCTATTTTGCGACACGGTGCGTCCGGAAGGCGGACGGCGCGATCATGGACCGCGAGACCGGACGGCGCGTCGCTGCGGTACTTCCGGTCCATGTGTTCGGGCAGCCTGCGGACCTTGCCGCGATCGTTGATGCAGCGACATCCTACGGTGTTCCGGTTGTTGAGGACGCAGCGGGTGCGATGGGTTCTCGGTATGATGGGCGACACGTCGGATTATTCGGACGCGTCGGATGCTTCTCTTTTAACGGGAACAAAATCGTGACGTGCGGCGGTGGCGGCGCGGTGGTTACCAATGATGAGCGCATCGCGACGCTCGTGCGGCATCTTTCTACGCAGGCGAAGCGTTCCGGCATAGCGTATGATCACGATGCGGTGGGCTTCAACTATCGGCTCACGAACATCCAGGCGGCGCTCGGGACGGCGCAGCTCGAGCAACTCGATGCGAAGGTGGAGCGGAAGCGCGCAATCGCAGCGCGGTACCGTGCGCACTTTGCATCGAGCGCTTCTGTTCGCTGTCTTGGCGTGGAACAGCGCGGACGGGCGAATGCGTGGCTGATGACGGTGCGCGTTGATCCGGACACGCGCGAGGGATTACTCGCCGCGCTCGCGTGCGATGGCATTGAAGCGCGTCCTGCGTACATCCCGCTCCACACGCTGCCGATGTATCAGATGAGTCCGACGTTCGCTCTGGAGCATGCGACGCGCATCGCACCCGGGTGCGTGAATCTTCCTTGTAGCGCCGATCTTACGGATGCGCTCGTGGATCGTGTTGCAGAGCGTGTACAGATGTATTGCAATGAGAGGGTCGTGTCGTCTCAACACCGCAGCGCATGAGCGCACGACGATGATCGAAGCATAGTATGGAGCTGCGCGGAAAGAAAGTATTGGTCACGGGAGCCGATGGCTTTATCGGCTCGCATCTCGTGGAAGCGCTCCTCCGCGAGGGATGTGACGTGCGTGCGCTCGTTCTATACAACTCGTTTAATTCGTGGGGGTGGCTGGAGGCACTTACGCCAGAGCAGCTGCGTGCGGTGGATATCATGCCAGGTGACGTACGGGATCCGCATGGCATGCGACGCGCCGTGCAGGGCATGGATGTTGTCTTTCATCTCGCCGCGCTCATTGCAATTCCGTTCTCGTACCATAGCCCCGATGCGTTCGTTGAGACGAACGTGAAGGGGACGCTCAACGTACTGCAGGCCGTCCGGGAGTATGACGTTGCGCGCGTGATCACCACGTCTACGTCGGAGGTGTATGGTACTGCGCAGTACGTTCCGATTGATGAGCAACATCCCCACCAAGGGCAGTCACCATACTCGGCGTCAAAGATCGGCGCTGATCGCATGGCAGAGTCGTTCCATCGGTCATTCGGAACGCCGGTTGTCATTGCGCGTCCGTTCAATACGTACGGGCCGCGACAGTCCGCACGCGCAGTAATTCCGACGATCATCACCCAGATCCTGAGCGGAGCTCGGGAGATCAAGCTCGGCGCACTTCGTCCGACGCGGGACCTCAACTACGTTACGGACACATGTCGTGGCATGATTGCGCTGGCCAGCTGCGATGCTGCGGTCGGGAAAGAGGTGAACATCGGTTCGGGTACGGAGGTTGCTGTCGGCGATCTCGCGAAGCACATTTTCGAGCTCATGGGGACGCAAACGCACATCGTCCGCGATGCGGTTCGTATGCGTCCGGAGGCGAGCGAGGTTGATCGCCTCGTGTGCGCGAACGGCCGCATGCAGTCGCTCACCGGATGGGTTCCGCGCGTCACGCTCCGTGATGGCCTCATGCAGACCATTGCATGGTTCCGCGTACCAGAGCATCTCCGTATGTATAAGGCGCACGTCTATAACGTGTAGCGCCGGAGCACCAATTCTCTCCGCGCAGTCCTATGTCGCATCGCAGTACATCCGAGGCCGCTCCGGGTGCTCCCGCCATCACCGTGACGGTCATTGAACCGCCGCGAGGGCTGCTGAATCTTGGCGCGCGCGAGCTTTGGCGCTTCCGCGAGCTCGCATATTTTTTTGTGTGGCGCGATCTCAAGGTCCGCTACAAACAGACCGTCATCGGCGCGCTCTGGGCGGTGATTCAGCCGTTTGTTGCCATGGTTGTCTTTACCGTTTTTTTTGGAGTGTTTGCACAGATTCCTTCTAATGGAACCCCATACCCCGTTTTTGTCTACACAGGGCTGGTGTTTTGGAATTATTTTTCCTTCGGTCTTTCCCATGCGAGCAGCAGCATGATCGAAAACGGCAATATCATCCGCAAGATCTACTTCCCACGCCTCATCATCCCCATCGCTTCGTCGTTGACGGGACTCATTGATTTTGCATTTGCCCTGCTCGTCCTCGGAGGCATTCTCGTGTACTATCGCATCATGCCATCGCTCGCGATGATCGCGTATCTCCCAATTCTCCTCTCCATTACATTCTGTGCATCCGTAGGGATCGGGTCGTTTTTTGCAGCCATCAATGTAAAGTATCGCGATGTGCGGTACGCGATGCCGTTCGTCATCCAAATGCTGCTCTTTGTCACGCCCGTGATATACCCCGCGAGCATGATCGGGGAGCGGTATCGTTGGATCCTCATGCTCAACCCGATGGCGAGCGTGATTGAAACGGCGCGTGTGTTGCTTACGCGTGATGGGCACATTTCGTTCGCGTCGCTGGGGATTGCATGCGCAGTGAGTGCGGTGTGCCTCGTGCTTGGCATTGGGTACTTCCGGAAGACAGAGCAGTTTTTTGCTGATCTCATATGAGCACGATGGCGATTGAAAGCAGGGGGATCAGCAAGCAGTACCGTATCGGATCACGCGAGCCGTACATGGTGCTCCGCGACGTAGTCGCCCAGTGGGCGCGGGCACCGCTCGCGTGCATTCGTCGTGGGTTGCGGGCGCGTCGCGACGGCACGTTTTGGGCGCTCGATGACGTGTCGTTCTCCGTCGCCGACGGCGAGGTGGTCGGCGTCATGGGGCGGAATGGAGCGGGCAAGACGACACTCTTGAAGATTCTCTCGCGGATTACGTAT
>JAUSKM010000042.1 GCA_030646955.1 bacterium | reverse complement strand
CATGTGAGAATGATGCTCATCAAGAGCACTCGAAAGAATGCCGCCATATCATTCGACAAAAACTTCCAGCACAAATTTCGTAATTGCAAATGCGAGGCCGACGACAACGATGCCCATGATCGCGGCTTTAATGGTTTCGCGTGCCTTTTCAATGTGTTTGGAATCACCCTGAGCCGTCATCCAGCGAATACCGGAGTAGAGCATGAGACCGAGGAAGACGATGCCGATGAGCGAGAGGCCGGTGTAGATGATGCTGCCGATAACCTCCTCTAGCGTTTTTTTCTCGCCAAGCTTCGCCTGCGCTGCGCTCTGCTGCAGACTGCATGCTGCAAGCTCCTGTGCAGTACGCTGCTCCGCAGGCTTCGTGCAAGGATCCGCGTCTGCACTCACTGGGGCTGGCACTGCCAGGAATATGCCAAAGCCAAACATCATTGTGGCAGCAAGGGCAACGGTACGGCGGAGGCGCATAGGATACTTTACTGTCATTTCGAGCAGGACTTTCTTTCCCCTGTCATCTCGATCGAGTCTGTGAGGCAAGAGATCTCGCTCACGTGCACCCGGGGTACGGTGTTCGTACATGATGCGGTTGGTGTGAGATTTCTCGTCGCGGACTTCTCGAAATGACGAGAGAGGGTGAGGATTCACTCCGGTCGAAATGACGGAGGTGACGGATGCGCGATTGCCCCCAGATGCAATGGCCGGATGGGCCTACACGGCATTCCATTCGCGCGTGAGCGCGGGGAAATATCGCGGAGCGCGCCGCGGTGCGGCGCGCTCCGCTTGCGCGTCAAACAGTGCAAGGAGCGACTACAGAGCCGGCGGGGTGTTCGACGTGGCGTCCACGAGCGAATTGACGACGAACTTGGCGATTGCGAATGCAGACAAGATAATGGCGAGACCAATGATGCCGGAGAAGATGAGCTTCTTCGCCTTCGTCACCTTTTCTTCGGCACCGGCAGCCGTCATCCACATGAAACCGCCCGCGAGGATGATGACCACTGCGACGATGCCCAGGAGGCCCATGGCAACGTTGATGATGGAGGCAACGGTCGCGCGTACATCGCGCGTGCCGAGCGCGATCGTCCCCTCAATCTCATTAAGACCAACGTCAAGCCCTGCTGCACCAACAGCATGCGGAAGCACGAGGAGCGAAGCCGCACCTGCGGCAATGGCGGTAGCGGCAACCTTCCGCACAGTGCGCCGACCAATCAAAGATGCACGTTGCATACGATATGTATCCTGGCGCGTGGGAGACATCAGAAATGTTCTGGATGCCGGCCACTGCGACGATTTAGCGAGTGTGATGTACGAAAAATGACTCCCTTCTATGGCGCTACCCCCGCTCCGCTCGCACCCAGCTTCGTGATGACGAAATCGGTGAGCGCGTACGCTGCGAACATAGCCACGATGCCGATAGCCGCCCACACCATCGTGTCCCGTCCCTTAGTAATCTTCCCGCTCTCACCTTGGGAGGTCAACCAAACAAACCCTCCCCAAAGGAACATGACCAGCGCGACAGACCCGATAATGCCAAACCCCGCGCGAATGATCGTCCCGATCAGCACCGGAATGCTATCCACCTTGTCGCCCAGCGGATTTTTCAGGGTAGATTCACTCGCGGTAGCATCTGCACGCACCGCCAACGGGAGCAGCAACGACACAAGCGCCATCCACAGCACATTCGCACGCATCCACATAGATTTGCATCTAGGAACAGTATACCACAGCGCTGTGCACAGGTGAAAACACAGAACAACTGAACAGACATCAAGCCACTGTCGCTTACAAACAGCGAGGGTATTCTGCAAGTCATCCCCGTCAGCTCGAGTGCCGCCCTTCTGTCATCTCGAGCGCAGCGGAGTCGAGAGATCTCACCTACGAGTACCATGCTACCACCATGTGAGATTTCTCCACTTCGCTCGCGGACTCACTTCGGTCGAAATGACGGATGGGATGTGGTCTTACGGTCGAAATAACGAGAGAGGGGAAGGACGTGCTCGGTGGAAATAACGAGAGCGGGGGTCAAAATGACGAGGGGGTGCTTGGTCTGTCGTCTGGAGGCGAGGACTCAATGACTCCGCTCCTTCCCCCATCACTCTGTCTTCTGCTCTTGCGTAGACCAATCTACTGCCCAACTCCCATCAAATACGGTTGCGGCGCCCCCCTTCCCAAGCTGACCGGTGAGTGCCAGAAGGATCGTATTCACAAGCACCCACGCACCGAACACGATGAGCATCCCGAGGGCGGCGTGGATGAGTGTTTGTTTGCCTTTCGTGATTTTGCTCGTATTCCCCTCGGATGTCACCCAGATGATGCCACCAATCGTGAACATGAGCAGCGCGAGCGATCCGGAGATTCCAAAAAGAAACTTCGACACTTGCACCACGCCTACGGTCACATCCGGCAAGCCACAATTCCCGCAGCAGTAGCAGCTTGCGTTCGTGAAGAAGAGCGGCCGATCCTTGCTCTCGGACTCAAATCGCGCCTTGCACGTTGGCGATGGCACGCTGGCACGCACTGACGTATTCCCTACAGAACGATCTTGAATGAGGCACTTCCGATCCTTATTTTCCCCTTCATCCGCGCGTGCGGCGAGGGGAGCGGCGAGGACGAAAAACAGGGAGCACGGGATAAGCACCCCGAGCACCATGCTTTGGACTCGCCATCTCCATGTTCCACGTTCCGTGAGTGTAGAATGTCTCTCCTGTTTGTCATTGCGAGTCCCGAAGCCAGTTCGGGACTCCGGCTTTTCCCCTTGGACTGGGAACGTCGGAGGAATCCGTGACGAAGCAATCTCACATGGTTTAGCCAATTGCTGCGGGTGAGATTGCTTCGCGGGCTCGCAATGACGGAATACAGGTCGGCACTTGCCACTTTTCCTACAATCTCGTTCCATGTTTTTTGTTCCCTGTTCCATGTTGTGTGAGATTCCTCGGCTGCCCTCGGAATGACGAGAGAGGAGGTGGGTCCGTGGTCATCCGTGTGTCCTCACAGCGTCTGCTGCACCTTCTGCGCGGCGAGCTGGAGGGCGCGGCGGAGATCGATGGTGCCCTCGCGCGCATCGCGCATCAGCTGCGCGAACGCCTGCTCGGCACCTGCCGCGTTCTTCCCATGGTACCACGTCTGCGCGGTGAGAAGCTGGTGCGCGAACACCCGCATGGCGGGGTCTTCCTGCTGCACGGCGACAAGCCGGCGAAGTGCCGTGGGGCGCTTGGCGCGATCCAGGAACCGCTGCACAACCTGCGGCTGTGTGGTTGCGTATGTCACAAAATCCCACGTCTCATTGGGATACCGCGTGCGCTCGGATACGGTCTGGAGCCAAAAATCTGCGTAGGTGATCGGTGCGCCTTGGCCGCCGGGTACGACATCGCTCCCGATGACCAATCCGGTCTGCGGATCCACCGCCGCAGCGATGTGCGGCGCTTGCGCAACCACGAGGTTGAGCTGCGGCGCACGCGCGGCAATTATTTGACGGTGGTAACTATACCCAAAGAAGTACGCCAGCTTCCCACGCGTGAACGCATCCAACGCGTCCGGCTGCGCCTCATCCCAGGTGGATACCAGCTTCCCCGGGTTGGCAAAATCGGCGTAGAACGTGAGCGCGTCCATCGCCGGAAGCGACGCGCGGCCGGTCAGTCCGGTGGGGAGCTGGTGGAAGGACGGCGCGCCACCCGCCGTCATCTGCGTCCCGTTCTGCATCATGAGCAGCGAGAGCACATCAAACGCGCGCGGGATGTTCGCCGTGGTCCCCAACGCCGCACCTGCCTGCACGATGGCACCGCTGGCATCCCGGCGCGTGAGCCGCGGCACCTGCTGCTGGAGCTCCGCCCACGTCTTGGCTGGTTCCGGAATACCGCCCGCGTTGAGCAAATCGCGGTTCGCGTAAAGCACCAACGTGTCCACATAGAGCGGCAAGCCATACACCGCATCGCGGGTTCCGTCCGAGAGCACCGCATCTGCCACCACGACATCCAGGAACATATCGCGCAGCCCGCGCGGATCCGGCGTCGCCGTGGTCCGCAGTTCGCCCACCTGCTCTTTGCGCACGGTTCCCGTCAATCGCACAAACGGCATCGTCACCGTTTTTGGAGCAGGAAGCAACTTCGATTGGTACCGTCGCGTCCACGTTGCCGGTACCGTCAGAATGTCCGGCCCCTTGAAATCACCCTCCGAGAGCGCATCCAGCAGCGCCGTCTCATACTCCTCCAATCGCAACTTCCGATAGGTAATTGTGACGTGCGGGTGCAGTTGCTTGTACGCCTCAATGAGCGGCTGCACGTCCTCGCTGGTCTCGTTCACGCCCCACCACACCAGCTGCACCGGCTGCAGCCGCGCTACCACCTCGCGCGGCATGCTACCGCGCGTGCAACCCGCCCCCACCCCCACCAGCAATACCAACGACAACGCGACCGCGCGCATCGTTTGACGCCACTGCCGCATACCTTTATTCCTTGTTCCTCCCATATGTCATTGCGGGCGTAAAAAATGTGTCATTTCGACCCCGTTTGACTCCCTTCGGTCGCTCAGGGCATGCTCCGGGAGACGACATATCGATGTCGTCTCGAGCGGGAGTCCTCGACGCGAGAGAACCAACACGGTACATGGCAGATGTGAGATTCCTCGTCCCTCCTTCGCTCCCACTTCGCGCAAGCGGGACAAGTCCGAAGTTACGGAAGGACAAGCACTGTTGATGGCCGGGATTGCTTCGCTGTGCTCGCAATGACACCCGCGGAGCGCTCCCTCGCAATGACACAGGAGAAATATCACTTGCGCAATGTCTTCCGTAAAAATTGCCGAAGCGGCCGCTTGAGTTCGGGGTGCTGGAGCGCCAACGCGACGTTTGCCTCCAGGAACCCCAGCGGATTGCCGCAGTCGTACCGCTGCCCCACGATCTCCCGCGCAAAGAGCGGAACGCCAAGCTGAAGGGCGGTGCCAAACGCATCCGCGAGACGAATCTCGCCATCCTTACCCGGCCGCTGGCGACGCAGAATCGGGAACAGCTCCGGTGCCAGCACATACCGCCCGATCACCGCGAGGCGCGACGGCGCATCTTTCGGCCGCGGTTTCTCCACGAACGTGCGCACCGCGTGCGTGTGTGCTCCGACGCGCGTGCCTGCAATGACACCGTACCGATACGTCTCTCGCCGCGGCACTGGCGTTACCGCCACCACGGATCCCTGTCGCTCTTGGTACGTCGCCATGAGCTGCGCGATCCCCGGCTGCTTGGCCACAATCATGTCATCGCCAAAGAGCACCGCGATGGGCTCATGTGCGTCCACGAACGGCAGCGCCGCAAGCACCGCGTGCCCGTCTCCGGCGGGTTTTGCCTGCCGCACGAATGCAAAGGAGGCGAGCTTCCCAATCCGCGATACCTCGCGCAGCACCGCGCGTTTCCCCTGCTGCTCTAACCGGTACTCCAACTCGAAATTCCGATCGAAATGGTTCTCAATCGCGTGCTTGCCAATCGCCGTCACGAAAATAATCTCACGAATCCCCGCCGCAACCGCCTCCTCCACGATGTGCTGGATGATAGGCCGATCCACCACCGGGAGCATCTCCTTGGGCTGCGCCTTTGTCGCCGGCAAAAAACGGGTACCAAGCCCCGCAACCGGAATGATGGCCTTGCGAACGGTCATGCATCAGTTTCATGCTGCTGCTACACTGGCTATAGTATACCGTACATCGCTGTGCGACTTGACCACAGCCACATTTCGTGGTATTGTGATTCGTTCTCTCAATGATCAACGTGAACGTCTATGCCCCCAGAAATGCCTATGTCCACCCACCAGGAACCGGCCCCGCGACCGTCGGAGGAATCCACGGCACCAGGCCGTCGCGCAGCGTTTGAAGACGAACTCGATGCGCTCCTGCGCGAGCCGGAACCCACCGCGCCAGATCGCACCATGTCCGACAGCGTGCCGCCTGACCTTGAAACCGTCATCACCAATGCCGCCACCGTTCTGGATGAGCGCACGGAGGTGACACCCACCGCGGACTCCAACAGCGCGCGGCGGTCGCGCGAGGCGCAAGAAATTGCCGATCGCCTGCGCGAGTGGGAAAGCTACGCGCCCACGCGGCTGGCGCAAACCGCTGCAGGGTACCGAGCACTCATCCAGCGCCTTGACGCGGGCGCGCCCGTGACGCCGCAGATGATCTCGGACATCCAACGCCGACGCGAGGAGTTCGCGCACGCGCAGGAAGCCGGCGATACCGCCACCATGGGCCGCATCCTTCAGGCGGACCGCGCGTTCAAGGTACTTGCGGTGGACGCCGTTGATGTCCTACGCGGCCAAGTGGAGCGTAACCCGATTCCAGATGCGACACTCAATGCATGGGAAAAACTCGGCGCCGAGGAACTGGAATCGCTCCGTACAATGTACGAGAAGGGCATCGAGAAACACGCCAAGCCAGAGCAGCGCGTGCAGATGCGCCCCGAGGAAATCTCCCGTGCGTATCACATGCGCGAAGAATTCACACGGGCGCACGCCAAGGGCAATGCACGCCTCGCAGCAATCGTCTTGGAGGATGATGCATGGTACAAACGCGCCGCACGCGACACCATCGCGGACATCCTGGCCAAGCGCCATGCGGGTCTGGATATAGCCGCGTGACACAACACCACCATACGGAAAACGACCGCTCCTGCGTGCAGGAGCGGTCGTTCTGTTGCGGCACTGTCTCACGGCACGAGCGCGGCGCCCACGGCACCCGCAAAGTCGGCGCGCCGAGGGATGATGAGCTCCCACCCGATCTGCTCGCACCACGCACCCAGCCGGGTGGCGAATGCAGGGAAGTGCGTCACCGCCCCGCCAACGCCGATGAGCGTGCGCACCTCGTCCGGCGTGTCCGTTGCCCGCGCCACCGCCGCCGCGATCGAGCGGCTGTCCAGGAGGTCTCGCACAATGCCGACGGCGAGCATGTCCATCGCGGAGCGCCCGGACTCCCCAGCAGTGTCGCGACCACTCGCGCCGAAGTGTGATGCGACGAACGTACCCAAGAGCGTGCCGCGCAAATGCGGCAGAATGTCCTGGAAGTACAGATCCGCCGTGCCTGCGATGAGATCACCATCCGCGCCATGCGGAAATGCCGGGAACTCCAGCGGCAACAGCGAATCGGCATACGCATCCCAAGCGTGCCGCAGCGCCGCACCACCATCCGGGCGCCCGAACGCTGCGCGATGCACGCCATGCGGGCCGACCGCCGTGTACGAAACACCGGATCCGATACCCGCGATGACGTACGCATCCGGCAACGCGGGCTGCTCATCTCCTGTTCGCATGAGAAACTGCACACCGCGTGCCTGCGCCATCACCTCCGCCTCGATAGGATCCGCCCCAGGGATGATAGTCCACGGCACGGCGGTGCGGAGATTGGGATGATCGGCCAGGGCACGCTCGAATCCTGCGCCGACCACGCCAACGGCTTCCGCATCGCGCACAGGAATCCCCGCAAGGAGCATGCCCATCTCCGCAATTGGCCGCATGAAGAATCGCTCACTTCCCGCATCGCCACAGACGTACGCTTTGATGAAAGAACTGCCAACATCGATACCAATACGCATGCACCCTCCTTCTTGTACTCCAACACCCTACCGAAAAGCACCAACGCCGTCAATCAATGAAGCAACGGCCCCCGTAAGGGTGGCCGTTGTGCGTGGTGCGTGTTCATGGAACTACCCGGAGCGACGAGCTGCGGATGGCATCCTGATACACGTGGGCTCTGTATGTGCGGATCATCGGCGCATACGCGATGGCGAGCGGAGCGGCATTGAGCAGGACCAGTGTGGCAGCGTGCGATGACCACTTGCGCGCAGCGGCGTCTGCGATGGCGATGACCGCCTCGATGGCACCGTCGCGATCGTCTGCAGCAAGGAATGCCTCCGCACATGCACACATCGGCTCCCGTACCTGTTCCAAGTACACGTGGGTGCCCTGCGCAATGTCCGCACACACGCGCACGCGGAGCTGCTCACCGCTGGGCGGCTGCGCGTGCTGCGGTGAGGGACCGCGATCACGCTGCACGATGGTAAACACGCGCCGTCCGCGAAGTCGCCGGCCCACTTCGAGACGCAGCGCCGCCGCATACGCGGTGAGCGCATCATGCCCCGGAAATGCTTCCAACGCGGTCTCCACCGCGTCCAGTGCGAAGCGGGGCGCACGATATGCGTAGAATGCCCGCGCGATCGCAAGCACTGCCTCCACGGAACGCTCGCGCGCGCCGCCGGCGTGAAAGTGTGCGATGACGCGCCGAGCAGCCAGCACGGCGCTCATTGCTCGTCGTGCCGCGATCGCATCGCAGATGCGCTGCACTTCACGCTGCGCAAAATCTCCCATCCAAACGAGGTCGCCCATGCAACCCTCCCTTCCGCAGTCCCCGACAACCGCCGGGTATGCCACTGTAAGGTGCGCCGCAACCGTAGCACCTCCATCGTAGCATGTCAAGGCCGTATGCATGCACCAAAAAACAAGCCCCCGCGTTATGAGCGGGGAGCGAGACGAAACATCATGCAGAGCGCGTTGAGGCGCGAAAACGGCGGGCGCGCGTGATGGAGATCACTGTCGCAGGTGGACGGGAAGGCGTGCCGATAGCGGCCGCAGGCGTCTGCTGGCGCTGTGTTGCGCGAAGGATTCCTTCCATCCGACGATGGTACATAGCCCGAACACAAACGTCCGGTGGCCAGAGATCGCGAACGACGGCGAGGATTTGTCGTGCATGAAACACCTCTTGGCGGGACCACGCAAGATCCACTGCGATGAACAGCACGCGAGCAGCTTCGATATCCTCATCGTTTTTATGAAGGAGCGTAAGGAGCGTTGCGAGCGGGAGATGCACAGTGCGGTAATCAAGGGATCCCGCAGCAATCGCGCCACGGAGTCGTCTGATCTCCGCCTGGCACGATTCATCGTGCATCGTACAGACCCTCCAAAGGAACTATCAACTGTGCCTGTACCGTACACCATCGCCATCTGGCTGTCAAGTCGAGGGTCGCCGCACAAGAAAAACAGGGCCGAAGCCCTGCTTTTCTTGTACTTTCGAAAATCCAATATCCCAATGATCACCGCGACAGGACGATGAGCAACGCGCTTAGTCGCTCTCTGCTGCTTCTCCGTCCGTGCCAAGGAGCTGGTCCAAGAGTGCCAGCGAATGTTCAAGTGATGCAACGTTTTCAGTAAACGCAGTCACCTCTTCTTGTCGCGCTTCGCTCGCTGCTCGATAGTTCAATCGCTCGGTGCGGAGAAAGGAATGTACTCCATCACCGGAATCCTCATATTCTGCTCGATCGGTACTGGCGAGAACCCGTGCGTTGAACGAATCAGACCGGCGATGCGGTGCGGCCTCACCCCCTTCCTCTTCTTCAAAGGAATGCAGCGCGTTCTCCGCATATTTACGAAATCCGCCGCTCTTTGTTTTTTGCCGCTCGCTCAGATCGCGGAATGCGACGTACAACTGTGCACGCAGCTCTGCTGCGGATGCCCGCTCAAGAAGATCCGTATAGGTTCGCGATTGGTCTGTCGTCAGTCGGACGAGCTTGCGCCCAATGCGCTGCGACAATCGGAACGCCTCACGCGTCACATATTCAGCATTTTGATCGCGGTGCTCCACGAGAAACTGTATGGCTGCCTCCTCGCCACCCTCACGACGCACCTGATGGAATTCTTTCTGCAGGTCCGGAGGTTGCTGCGAACCCTGATCCGCACGCTGCGGGGGAGAGAATGTTTCAAGCGGCATATGGTTTTGTTGGTGTATTGAATCTTTCCTGGTTTCGTTTCCTGATTACGGAAGCAACGCGATGAAGGTGCGGAAGGGCTGGAGGAAGCTGAAGGGAGGGGGGGTATCGCCGCCGCTGGGCTGGCTGCCGGCATCGGAAGGCGGCATGGAAGGAGGAGCAGGCGGGGCGTTTGGTGCTTCCGGCGGAATGAATGATGGTGGTACAGGTGGAACCCCTGTCGAACTCTCCATACGCTCACCCCCAAATTGCGGCGGCGGCATGTCCGGTGCGGGTGGGGTCATGGGAAACGGAGGTGGCGAGAAGGGAGGCGACACGATGATGGTGCGCTCATCCGCACGGTCGCGCACTTCGATGCGCATCGGCTCGCGCGGCCCGTCTGGCTGCTCGATGCGGCGCTCCGCGTCGTACTCGCGGAGCACACGGATCGGATCAGTCGGCACCGGAAGGTTCTCCGGCTGCGTCCGCTCGCGCTCTGCGCGCATGCGCTCCTCGTTCTCCCCACGGTGCTCAGTGGGCTGCTGTGGGAACATTCCGGGCCACTCTCCATCGCGGCGCTCCGCTGGCAGGAATTCTGGTCGCTCCTGTCCATCGCGCATACGATCGCTCGCCTCTCCGCGCGACGCCGCATCTTCGCGCGGCTGCTGCGCGCGCTCCATGAATTTCCGGAACTGCTCCGGCACCATCCCTTCCTGCTCGCCGCCACCCTGCGGCGGCATGCCGGGAAACCCTTCGCCTGCCTGCGGAACGAATCCGGGCATAGGCCTTCCTGCACCGCTTGCCGGATCCTGCTGCGCGCCAAACTGCCCGGGGGGGCGTGGTGACATACCGCGCTCAAAGCCGTCATCAGCTTCGGGCATGCGCGCGCGCGGCTCTCCAAAATTCATTGGGGGTCCAAAAGATCCGTTCGGCCCGCCAAACTCCGGCCGTCCCTCAATTGCCTTGCGGAACAACTCGCGCCCGCGCTCGATTTCCGCGCGCTCCTCCGGTGTCAAATCCATGAATCGCTCTACACGACCCTCCGCGTCGCCTTCGTTTCCTTGAAGAATCTGTTCACGGACCTGCTCGCGCTTACCACGCCGCTGCTGCGCAAAGACCTCGCGTTTTTCCTCCAGCTCATTGCTATACTCCTGGGATCGCTGTCGCTGCACGTCGAAAGCGCGATCGGCACCAATCACTCCGCGACGCGAAAGCTCCTCAAGCGTCTGCACCGCACCCGGATTTGCGGGATCCACGAACTGCTCGATGTATTCCTGCCCGCGTGCCCGGAACTCCGACTCAAAACGCTGCTGCCCATCGCGCTCCAGACGCTCCACAAATGTGCGCTGCTCTTGCGTGAGCCGGGTACGCAACTTCTCAAGAATCGCAAAATCCGCTGGCTCGGGGTTGGTCCGCACTTTCTCCATGAGTCGCTTCGCCTCGCCCGCAACCTCCTGCGCGTTTGTATCGCTGGAAAACGCCGCCGAAAACCGGTCAATCGCCTCGGCCTCATGTTGCTCAATCGCCGCACGCGCCTCCGGCGGCACATAGTGCTTGAATTGCAGGGCCGCGCGCACGACATCAACGTCCGCGTCGCGAAACCGCTCCAGCAGCCGTGAGCGCTCACCCTCGCTTCCCGCCGTAAACTCCGCGTTAAACCGCCCTACGGCTTGCGCCTTCAACGCGTCCATCTGCTTCACAAATTCCGGAGACACGTTGGGCTGCGCACGCATTCTCTCAAGGATGACCGTTTGGATAATCGCATCTCCCGGCGCATGTTCCACGTACGCACGGAACTCCTCCGCACGCTCCGGCGCTTCGCTCAGATGCTCCTGCATCCGCTGGATGCCGTGCTCCTGTGCAGCGCGAATCGCATCGCGCGCCTGCTCGGGCACCTTCGCCTCCAGTCGCTTGAGCACTTCAATATTCTTGAAATGTTTGAACTCGCTGCCGGGCTGGTTGTCCAATGCGCGTGAAAACCGCTGCGCGGTAAACGCGGGATCGTCCACCGTACCCACGACGCCCCCAACATACGTCAGCATGCGCTCCTGCTCCTGCTGCAAGCGCTCGTGGAACTGCTCGCGCTCCTCCTCCGAAACGGTCGCGTTGATGCGACGATCGATGCGCTCCACCGCGCGCTGCTGCGTGAACGCGCTGTCCGCAATGCGCTCAACCATGCGCTCTACCGCACTGCCGTTGTCCTGTTTTTCTGCAAGGAGCGCCGCTCCCGATGCGGCAACCGCCGCAAGCTCGCGACGCGCCGCAGCAACACCGTCCGCAACATCATCCGCAACGCCCGCAGTTGATTTCGTGTCCGCAAGCCGCTGCGCGTCCGCCAACTCCTGGTTTGCGTACCGCAGCCGCAATTCCGCTTCCTTCACAGGATCGCGCGTCACTGCCTTACGCACCGCGCGCCCAAATCGCTTCAATGCGTAAAACGGCGAATCCTGCAGCACGCGGGATTCCGTGGCGCCAAGGTCTGCGGTGCTCACATCAAGTGCGGACGCTTCCGCCTCCGTCACCGGCTGCACCGCCACCGCCGCATCCACCGCTGCATCCAACGCGGCGTTCAGCGCAGCATCCTCCGCCACAGCGACATCTGGAGCAACCAATTCCTCCTGCGCGTACGCCGCCGGTGCAAACGCAAGCCCCGCGAGAACAAAAAACGCCGCGACGTACGTCGAAGCGCAACGCCGCAGCGCCCGTGCGCCGTCGCGAGGTACGAGCATCCCACATCGCAAACCCTGCATAGTATTGGTATTTACTCCTGCGAGGCACGCGAATGTGGCCTCTGTGGATTACTGTCTGCACCTAGTATACCACATTGCAACCGTCAAGCCGATGGTGATAAGCAAAGCGGACCATCGCAAGGATGGTCCGCTGGGGATGGGCGCTCACGCGACGTGCTCTGTGACGCGGGGCCTCGCAAGCTCGAATGCGCGCTGCAGATGCGGCGTCTCGTCGTAGCCAAGGAACCGCGTGTTCGGGTGGCGCTCGATCACTGAACGCAGGATTCTCCGCTGTGATGCGGTGAGTCGTTCGATCGCCATGGCGCAGCGGTATTCCTTCTCCGCCTGCGGCGTCATGGTGGCGACATCCTGCTGCTGTGCCCCGCACCATGCAACAAGTTCCTGCGCGGTGACCTCGGCGCCGAGTGCAAGGATGCATTCGTACACCTCTTCCTCGTTCTCCGTGAGCGGCGGGTCGCTACTCTTCGATGCGAATCGTAACATGGTTCTCCCTCCATCTCTCGCTACCCCCACCGTACCGCTTCCGCCCTTAGAATGGAAGTGGAAGTATGGAGAAATAACCCGGCGACAGGTACTCGACGAGCGGCGCGCAGAGCAGGATGCCGAAGAGTGTGACGAGCGGCACGACGATCAGCGCGGCGACGGGTACGAGAACGAACGTAACGAACGCGGTGCGCGCACCATCTCGATGGGCACCATTGGCGATCACGAATACGTACCACCCCAGGAGCGCCAAGATCCAAATCCCCCCACTGACCAATGCGAGCCACGACATGCGGGCCTCTCTTTCGAAACAAGAGGACGTTGCGGCATCATGCCACAACGTCCAAACCGTAGCATCTTCCCTGGCACTGTCAATCCCGCACGCCGAGTGCAGCGGCAAGCGCGTTCAGGCGGCTGTAGAACCCCGATGTGTGCACGGAATCGAGGCCCAGCCTCACGCCATCGTAGTGATGCATCCACTCGTGAAGCAGCGTATCCAGGAATGCCTTGTGTGCAAGCAACTGTCCGCGCACCGCCGTGCGGTTGGTGATGTACAAATACCGCGTCCGTGGTTGGTAGTATCCGTACTGCTTAAACACCGTACGGCCGCCGCGCTTGCGATGGTACTGGTTTGCATCCGAAATCGTGACGCGATTGATGATGTCAATCGCCGCATCGTCGCACAACGCATCGCACAGCTGTTGCGCCAACACCTGCCGATGCCCGGTTTCCGCCGACTCCGCCAGGAGCTGGCGCACCACCCGCCGCGCCTCCGCCCCCGGCGTAAACGCAACCGCCGTCATGCGCTTGCTTCGCTCGTAATTCCCCTGCGTGCCCATATGCGATGAGCATAGCATCTCCCAATTCTCCCCCTCTAGGATGGAAGGGGAGAACATCGAGGGCACACACCTGTGCTTTACCAAAACATCGCGACGGCGGTGCGGACGAAGGTGGCGGCGGGGCGGGGGATGAGATCGGCGGCGACGCGGATGATGGAGGGTGCCACGCGATTGTACGATGACGTTTCGGGCGCGGGCGCAGGTGCTTCGGACGCGGGCGCAGGCGCAGGCATGGAGGCGGATGGAGGTCGCACGGTGACGATGGTGGTATCGCGTCCCACGGCACCGCCATCATCCACCACCTCCAGGATGACGGACGTGGTACCAACCGGCGCGCGGAACGTCACCTGCTCACCGCTGCCCACAAACGCGCGACCGATACGCCAGCGCCAGCGCTGGATGACTCCATCCGCATCGCGGGAGCGGGATCCGTCGAGCGTCACCTGCTCATTCCCGTCGCCGTTTGCGTCCGTGCGGTGCGCAACCGTCTCCGCGGATGCAACCGGCACAAAGTTGCGCTGCGCGAGCACGCGCCAGTCCGTCGTTGTCGCACGATTATTGGATCGCTCGCTGTCCGCAATGATGCCCGCGGGGTCCACGGTCAACGCGAGCGTTACCGCGCTTGCCGGCGGCTGGGCAACGAACGTACGGAATGGTCGCGGTAGTCCTTCAGTATCCGCGCTATCCGAATCCAACTGGAATCGCCAGCCGGGCGCAAGACCGCGATGCGTGCGCCGATACGGCACGCCCACGGGGGCGCCGTACGCATTGCGCCACTCCACCTCCACCGTGAACGACGCGCTGTCCTCGCCGCCGCGATTCTCAATGACCACTGCTAGCGCTCCCACGTCATTACCGCCGAACGTCGCCACCGCCAGATCGGCGGCCTCGCGCGGTTCCGCCACCACGAGCGTCGCGCGTGAAACGACGACCGCACCGGACACGTCGCGCACCGTCGCCGTCGCGGTGACGAGGCCACCGCCCGCAAACCGCCGGTCCACGTACTCCGTGCCGCCAGTGACGCCATCCGAAAACTTCCACTGCACGTCATACGGCCCCTCGCCGCCCGTGATTGCAACGTGGAATTGCGCTGCAATGGGCGCGGGACCAGACGCAGGTTCCACCGCCGCAAGCACGCGCAGTGGCGCAGGCGGCCGCGCGACACGCGCCTGCTGTCGCGCAGCATACCTTGCCGCTAGCTCCTCGGCGGCGATCTCCGCTCCTGTCGGCGCGTGCGCCGCATCATCGCGCTCCGCCGACGTGCCGGGGAGCACAAAAAACGCACTGTTGTTTTCATCATTCGATTCCGCAATCCGCCGATTGGGATTCAGCGTCACCGCGAGCGCGCTCGCACCGTCCGGCGGCTGCATAACGTACGCCGCAAGCCGCTGCACGCGCAGACGCCGGAAGACCAGAAGAAACCGCTCAGTATACGTTGCTGCGACGTCCGTCTCCGGCCCAAGTACCAGGTGCGCTCCCGCTGCGAGTGCACCAAGCGTTGCCGTCCGTGGCGCGCCGATCGACGCGCCGTCGCGGGTACGCCACTGGAACGATGCCTGCACATCCGTTGCGTCTGCCCCGCCGTCATTGACCACATCGAACGTCAATCCATCCGCATCGCGCGCGCCCGCTGCAATGCGCAGATCCGGCAACACTGCGCTGGCGCTCGTTGGCGTCACCCCCAGCAGCACCGCGGCGGCCGCAACCAACGGACCCGTGACAAGCTGCGCGGTCCGCTCCGTTGCCTGCCCACCCCCCGCATCCATCACTCCCTCGCGCAGCGCCGCGCGCGGCCGTGCGCGTTCCCGCCGCACCCGCACCTCCGTCTGCCGCTCCGCCTCGCGCGCATCCATCAGCTCCTCCCACGCCGCATCGGATGCCGCATACTCGTCCGTATCCGCTGCATCGCTCTCCGCTCCTTGTTCTGCGTTCTTCGGTGCTCCATTTTTCGTCGGCTGCCACGCCAGCACCACCGCGTTTGCGCGCTCGTCTGTTTCTGGAATGGCATTCGCACGATCCACCAAGATGCGTAACGCTCCTGCTTCTGCTGGCGCATCCGCAAGAAATCGCGAAAGCGGCTGCATGACGCTCACAGGATCTCCGCCATCGCGCGTCATGAACACTCCCGCGCCCGCGGACGTCACGCGCCGCTCCTCGCCGGGCGTAAGCACGCCCAACGGGATGCTACGCGCAGTGCCGACGAGCGGAACGCCAGCGTGATCGAGCCATGTGAAATCGAGCATCAACGGAGCGCCGGCGCTCCCTGCGCCATCGTTGCGCACCGCCAGCACAAGCGCACCATCAACCATGTGTGCATCGGAGATGCGCACGTCCGCAAGCGCACGCGGGAGCACCGCCGCGTTGTTCCCTTCATTCACCTCGAGCACACTATCGTCCACATCCAACGCCACAACAAGATGTGCTGCGTCCTTTGGCGCGTGCTGCAGGAACGCGGTGAGCGGTGCCGTATGCACCGTGCGCCGTCCCCAGAACCCCGCGCGGACTTCCGAGGAGACGAGCAGCGTCTCCGAATCAAATGCCGCGGTACGCTGCGGGGACATGAAGCCCATGTACGCCCACACGCGCGCGCCGGTTGCTGCGCCATCCGCCCGTCGCCACGCGAACGTCACACGCACATCGCCCGCCGCCCCGCCATCGCCCTCATTGCGCGCCGTAAACGTGACGTGATCGTATGCAAACACCGCATCCGCAACGCGGAAATCCGGCAGCGCCGATGTCTGGAGCGCTGGCGCCGACACGTACGGCACGGCAACGGTAAGCACATTGTTCTTCTCGCTGCCCTCCGCAACCCCGTTATCCGGATCCAGGACGATGCGCAATCGTGACGCGTCCTCCGGTCGTGCAGCAAGGTACGCCGCCAATGACGCTGTGCGCGCTCCGGGCAGCACGCCGGCGCGGGTCACCACGGTCTGCGCAGCAGTCAACGCAATTGTCTGTCCGCTTTCAAGTACATCGAATGATGCACCGCGCGCACCGCCGATCGCGCGATCGCCATCGTCCACCCACTGGAACGCAATCGCCCACGGACTCCCGATACGTCCATCGCCGCGATTCATCACGGCAAACGTCAGTGCGCCATCGTCTGTAACCGTCGCATCAAAAACTGCGAGATCCGGAAGCGGCAACGGAAGGACAACCTCGTTATCAGTACCATCGGCATCCTGCACGTCCCCATCCGCGTCCAATGTCACGCGCAGCTGCGTTGCCGTACCTGGCGCGTGCGCGATGGTGTCCGCCAGCAGCTCCTCCCGTGGCCGCGCGAAGGGCATCCGGCCCGCCCGGTGCCGCACGACCGCGCGCTCCGAATCCAAGAACGTCACGACATCCCCATCCAGCGCCGTCACCGTCACCATGCGCGCTGCCCCAACTGCTTCATTCGCTGCATCCAACCACTGCAGCGCGATGGTGAATGGATTGGTCGCGGTAGCCGCCCCCGCGTTCCGGTACGCCACCAGCAACCGGCCGTCTACCAACGTCGCGGAAACAATCTGAAGGTTGGGTAACGCAATACGATCTGCTGCCGCGGCAGCAGACGATGCAAGCAACACGAAACATGCACCAAGCGCCACAAGCGCCCGCCGTGTCCGCGCGTGCACGGGAAGATGCATACGTTAGCCGAAAGTTGAGACCGTAGAAAAAATGTGTCATTTCGACCGCAGGGAGAAATCTCACCCGCTCCAATACCTTGAAACGTGTGAGATTTCTCCTCGCGGATTCGTCGAAATGACAAGGGGGGTGCGGTATCCACTTTTTCTACGGTCTCAAGTTACATACACATCATACCAGATTGCACACGATGGTCGTTTTCCTTTTCTCCCCCTCCGCATGAGATGTGATGGCAACCCAGGGAGAAGCCGTCATCGCGCACAGATATCAAAATATTATCCCCTCCCTCTCCATGGCCGCATGCACCTCTCCCCCCTCTTCCTCCCCCTCTCCCCGCGGACGCGGAGAGGGGGAGGATAAGAAAAATTACACCACGCAACATTGCCCTAGATGCTTGACATTCCTCCATTTTCCTGCTACATTGAAACGGTGACGCGCAATGATGCACGTCGCCGGAAACTCGCGCAACAGCGCACATTTCCGTTCCTTCACAACACTCCACTGACGGGCCGTGGCACTGCCGCCGCCCGTCGCCCCCTGGCAATGCGTCTGCGGAGCGGAGGCCTTCAGGCCTCCATCTGCGCATGTCGCACCCAGGCGGAAAGGAGAAGAACGATGGAAACGCAACATCAATCGCTCATCGCGTACTGCAAGCAGTACGGTGCAGTGTCGCGTGGGTGGGCGCGCGTGCTCGCAACGTTTGCCATTCCCGCAGCGATGTACGTCATCATCATCAGCGTATTCGCGGCGCCGGACGATACCCCCCGGGTTGCCGTCTTGAGCTCTGGGATTGCAGCGCTG
>JAUSKM010000040.1 GCA_030646955.1 bacterium | reverse complement strand
CGACCACCGAGGGCTCGTTGGCCACAATCCCCCGTTCCCGAACGTACACGAGCGTATTTGCCGTACCGAGATCAATACCGATATCCCGGTACCGCGAGAATTTTTTGAGGAAATTCCAGGACATAGGAGTACGGAAGCACTGCAGGACGGAGAAGAAGAGGAAGGCGAGATGCCGAGTGCGTTTTTAGTGCGTTCGTCCTTTCGCCTCCACGAGGGCCGCAACAACTGTCTCCCGGGGCTGCACCGATCCCTCCGCCGCATCGCGGTACTTTACTTCCACGCCGCCCTCACCGAGGGCGCGATCACTGACAACGATACGCACGGGAATGCCGATGAGATCCGCATCGGCGAACTTCGCGCCCGTCGAAGTATCCTCTCGATCATCCAGCAGCGCCTCGATGCCGGCGTGCGACAGTTGCGACATCAGGTCCTGGGCGGCGCCCATCACCCGCACGCGCTTCTCGGCATCGCGTGGGACGACCACGACAACATGCGCCGCGAGCGGGGCGACGCTTGCTGGCCATCGAATACCTGCCTCATCATGGTGCGCCTCCACAATGGCGCCGACAAGCCGGGTCGTACCGATGCCGTAGCATCCCATGATGACCGGCTGGGCAACGCCTGCCTCGTCCGTATACGTAAAGTTGATGGCGCCGGAGTACTTCGTATCAATGTCAAACGTGTTCCCCACCTCGATACCCGTCGTCTCTCGGAGCGCGCCGCCGCAGGTGCTGCACGCCTGTTGCGTTGCAGCGATCTCGACGTTGACGCCGATCCTGCACGCATCGCAAATACGAAGTGTGTCCTCGCCGGACGGCGTCTCCACATGAAATTCATCCGAAATATTCTCGGTGAAGTCCCCGCCCGATGCGCGCACGCGCGTTGCGGTGAGGCCACACCGTTCAAACACGCGACGGTACGCGACGAGCATCTGGTCGTAGTACTGCAGAAAATCCTCGCGCGTTGCGTGAAAACTGTAGCAGTCCTTCATACCAAACTCGCGCCCGCGAAGTACGCCACCCTTCGCGCGCAGCTCGTCCCGAAATTTCGTCTGGATCTGGTACACGGCCTTCGGGAGATCGCGGTATGAATGGATAAATTTTTGCGCCAGCGGCGTGACGATCTCCTCGTGCGATGCACCAAGGGCGTACGATTTCCCCGTGCGGCTCTCCAGCTTGAAGAGCACGTCCACGCGATCCCATCGGCCGGTTTGCTCCCAGTATTCCTTCGGGTGGAGCTTGGGCATGATGATTTCCTGTGCACCAACCGCAGCCATCTCCTCACGGACGATCCGTTCGACACGCTCGAGCACACGCACCCCCAACGGGAGCCATGTGTAGATGCCTGCTGCGGTCTGATCCACGAACCCTCCACGGTAGAGGAGCTGGCCGTTGATCGATTCGATATCACGTGGCGCCTCACGCCGCGTGGCTCCAAAAAGGTCTGCGTAGCGCATAGTCAAAAAACGATCGCGAGATCAGCAATAGTTAGGGTTGGCCGACAGCTGGCCGACGATTGCCGAGCGAGATCACGAAAAGTTCCAGCAACGTCAGTGCGGCAATCAGGAACAACATGGTGAGCCAGGTGAAGAGCTGGCGTGACTGGAGCAGCACTGCAAGCACCACGCCGAGGCCGACGAGGACACCCTGGCGGACAGCAATGCGCGCCATGCGAGCATGATCCTCGCGCTGTCGCCGCGTGAGGAGTCCAATCACCGTTGCGCTCCCGCCCACCGCGGCGAAGAGCGTGGCGTAGAAGAGCGCGAATCCCTCCCACCCGATACTCGCGGGATTCGTGCGCATGATGACGCCAAACCAGGCGATCCACGCCAGGCCGGTCGCACAAGCGGCGATCATGAGGGGACGGCGATGCGCATGCGCCATACAGGTGCCGTTTCCATCGTACCCACCAATTTAAGTACTCGCAACGTCCTCCGGGGCCTGACAATCCTCGCGGCTGCGCGGCGCGAGCGAGAGTCGCGAAACCGTCACGGACGGCGCTTCGCGACGGATTCGAGCGAGCAGAGCCGCCTCGCGTAACCGCAGCGTTTGGGCGACCGCGGGACTCCGACAGACGATGGTCAGTGCGCCATCAGCGCGGAGGGAAATCGGTTCAGCAAATTTTGAGTATCCGTCCCCAAACTGTTCACGGAGCGCTTCTTGGCACGCGCGCAGGGCGTGCGTAATTGCAAGATCGCGCGTGATCCCGGCACGCCGCGCCGCGCCACCAAGGAGGGATCGTAATGATGAGAGTGCCATAGGATACCCGTCACCCAACCGCTAGGCGTGTCTGTATGTTCGCATGTGGAGCGACGGGTGTCTATCGCTTCTTGTGTCCTACTTCCGGAACGGACAGATATCACGATACTCGCACCGCGCGCAGACACGCGGATCAGGTGTCGCATCAAATCGCTCGGCGTGTATGCTCTCGTTCGTTGCGATGATTGTTTCGGTGAGCTCCGCAAGATCTTGATCAGTGCCAATGAACTGCTCCGGCGCCTCGTCATCAAAATAGTAATAGACGAGCACTTCTGGGGTTGCGTTGAGCGCCTGGCGCGCTGCAATCTGGTATACGAACAGTTGGCGCTTCTGGTCGCGCTCAAGCCGTGCAGGGCGCTGGCCGGTCTTGTAGTCCACGAGCGCAACGCCGCCACCCGGCAGGCGGTCCACGCGGTCAATGGATCCACCGACGCTCACATCGCCAAGCTTGATGGTGAACTGCTGTTCCACGGCACTGGCCTCCGGCCATCCCTCGCGCTCATGACGCGCATAGAATTTCTTAAGGAACTCCCTACCGCGCGCGCGCGCTTGGTCCCGCTCACGCGCGTCGAGGTACCATTCGCCGATCCAATGCTCGTCATACCACGCGATGAGCTCCTCGCGGCTGGGGATGCAGGACGCGTTGTTGGGCGCCTGTCCGCCCCCGCCAAAGAGCGATGCCTGTTGCGCGCTCCGCCGCTCAATTGCTGCCCCAAAGAACGCCTGGAGTGCGCGGTGGATGGACTTCCCAAACGAAATTGCGCCCTTCCCGTGCATTGGGACGGGAATCTTGAGGATGTGGCGATAGTGGTACATCCACGGACAGGTGAGGTAGTCCTGCACCTGCGTGTAGGAGAGCTTTGTGGGCAGTGCGTGCGCCACAACCGACGGGTGCGGCCGCGCGACAGGACGGCGACGCAGCGCTGCGGACGCACTTCCCGATTGGCCTGGCGGCGTTGTCGTGACTATTTCGCGCACCCCCGCCTCCTCCAAGAACCGCGACGGCTTACGCGTGCGCGTTCCGCCGTACTCGTCCGCATAGGTGAGCCACAAGCCCTCCTTCGCGCGGGTTGCCGCCACATAGCACAACCGCCGCTCCTCTTGGAGGTGTGTGTCTCCCTCGGGCATGATGACGCGCGTGAGCGCATCGGACAACGGGATCGGCTCTGCGCGGCTCATCGCAGGAAACCGTTGCTGTACCATGTTTACGACGAACACAAAACGAAACTCCAGGCCTTTCGATGCATGGATCGTGAGCACGCGGACCGCATCGGGTCCGGCGGCAGGATCCATGGGAATCGCACCCTCCTCCCCCGCCTCGCGCTCCAGCCGCATCGTTGCGATAAACTGCTTCACGGTCGGCTCGTCGGCACCCTCCTCAAATCGTTCGACGCGCTTCCAGAATGCATTCAGGAAACGAACGCGATCATGGTCTTCCGCGTTCTCCTCCTCCGTCATGTCGCGGAGGTAACCGTGGTGCTCGTCATTCAGGAACGCCAAAATAACCTCACGTACTGGCGCGTGTCGTGCAAGCTCCGTATGCGCCGCAATACGCGCAAGAACCGTTGTGATCTTTGTCAGGGTCTCCGGCGCCATCCCCTCGATATCTGCCGCGGTGTGGCACGCATCGTAGAGCGAGATGCTCCGCCGACTCGCTGCGGACGTGAGGCGAAGCAGCTCATCGTACGTGAAGCCGAACACCGGGATGTTGAGCACGCGGTAGAGCGATGGACTCTCGTGGTAATCGTCCAGGAGCTGGAGGTAGGCCAGGATGTCCAGCACAGGCGCGGTGCGGTAGAGCCCGCGTGAGGCCAGGTGCAGATACGGAATCCCGCGCTGCTCCAGCACGGGGAGAAATTGGTCTGCCTGGCTGTTCGCACGCACGAGAATGGCAATCTCCGAGAGCTCCACGCCATCCGCTCGCAACACCGCGATGCGATCTGCCACAAACTGCGCCTCTGCGGCAGCATCCGGCGCATGGAACGCCTCGACCGTGCCGCCGGCTCCCGCCGCACCCGTGAGCCGCTTGTTGAGCCGCAACGTTACCTCCAGCCGGTTCGGATCGTTGTGCCGAATGAGCGTATATGCCGCGTCCAAAATTTCCTGTCGTGACCGATAGTTCGTGGTAATCGCGGTCTCCGCGGCACCGGGGTAATCCTCCTTGAAATGCAGAATATTCGACATCGCCGCGCCGCGGAACGCGTAGATGCTCTGGTCGTCGTCGCCCACTACGGTGAGGTTGTTCGTTGGCGCAGCGAGAAGTTTGACAATCTCATACTGCGCCCAGTTCGTGTCCTGAAATTCATCCACGAGGATGTGTCGGAACTGCGCGCGCCACCGCGCGAGGACCTGCGGCCGCTCGCGCAGGAGCTGGAGCGTGTACGCGAGAAGATCACCAAAATCCAACGCGTGGTGGTTCAGGAGCATCTGCTGGTAGGTATGGTACGCATTGGCAAGCTCGGTGAGTCGGCTCCGCTCCATCTGCTCGGCTGTACGATCCGTATCCAGCGTTGCCTCGCGCGCGTAGCGCAGGTACTCCTCCGGCGTCACCGCCTCGTCCTTGCAGCGCGAGAAGTGCTGATGGAGCGCATGGAGAAATTTTGTGGGGTTCCCACGCGGACGGTAGTATTCGAGATCGAACGCGTTGAAGTTGCTCCGCATGAGCAGCCATGCTGCCGTGGGGTCCACGAGTCGGTAGTCGTGCGGGAGTCCGATGTCCAGCGCGTGCTGCTTGAGGATGCGATCGCAAAACTGATGAAACGTGGAAATCCAGAGATCAACGTAGCCATACGGGAGGAGCCGGTCGACACGTTCCTCCAACTCCGTCGCGGCCTTCTCCGTAAACGTAAGCGCGAGGATGCCGTCTGTGGGTACGTGCTGCTCCAGGACGAGCCATGCAATGCGCTTCGTAATGACCGTCGTTTTGCCCGTCCCCGCGCCAGCAACAATAAGCTGCGGCCCGCCCGGATGGATGACGGCCGCACGCTGTTCGGGGTTGAGCTCCGCGAGGAGGTCCATAGCAGCCATTAGAGCGCCTCAATTTCTGCGTCGAGCGACTGAAATTCTCCGTCCAGGTCGGACACCGTCACCTGCTGGAGATCTGCTGCAATTGCGTCCGGCGCATCGCTCGTAGAGAGCATCGCGGTAGCATCCTCCGGCATGCGGAGCGCAGGGTCATCCACGAGGACATCCTCCTCCGGGATGCGAGCGGGGTCATTGGGCGGGAGCACGGACACCGAAATGTCCGATCCCATACGCCATACCCACGCGCCAAGCGCGACAACCACAACAAGGAATCCGATGCCCATGGAGAAGCGTGTACGTTGCATATATTCTTGTCATTTCCAGGAACTCTCGCCATGCCTTTCTCAAGATCGTCAGAGCGGAAGAGGGTGAGGAATATCACACAGTGCTGAGATCGTTTTGGGACTCACCATACTCCAAACACTATGAGAGCGTAAGCTCGCCAACACGCGGAATCTGTTCAAGCGCAGCAGCGGCACGAGTGACTGCATCGTGTGCGGACTGCACCTGCGCGCGGATGGCGCCAAGATCTGCCTTGAGCGTCTGTCGCGCACGCAGCACGTCGCTCCGCATCGTCGCCTCACTCCCAATGAGAATCTCATAGGTGCGACCGGCCTGCACTGCAATGGCGCTGCGGCTGGCACCGATCGTCGCCGCGGCAGCACGCACGCCTCGCGCCACAGAAGCGGTGTCTGCCCCATGGATGCGTGCCAGCTCGCCACGCGAACCAATGCGATCAAGTACCGATGCCAACTGGTCAGCCGTGATCGACAACGATGCGATGGTACGCGCATTGATCGCATCAAGCCGTCGATCGACACGCGTGATGCGTTCCTGCGTACGTTCATCGCGAATCTTCTCGAGCCGCTCAACGAGGGCGACGCGTTTTTCTGCGATGCGTGCGACGAGCGCCTCACGTGCGGTCACAACTGCCGCGCGGTGCTCCGCACGATCCGACTGGAGCGCCGCGGCTGCCGTCGCACGGTCAGCCAAAAACGCCGCTCGCACTTCCGGCTGCGTCGGTGCGCTTGCTGCGTCCAATTGCGGCGGTGCCGATGGTTCTGCACGCGCAGGTGCGGTACGTTGCGCGGGTGGTGGGGGCGCGCGCAATGGAACTGGCGTTGGCGCCGGGGGTGTGACGGGCGCTTCCGCGCTCTGCGGGAGCTGCGCATTCGTACGCTCCGCTCCCGTCACCTCCGTTGCGGGTGCGGGTTGCGGGCTCCCCTGCTCTGACAGCACGGGGTCACTCGCATAGACGTCATCACTTGCGTCTGTCGCGTGAGCAGCGGGGGCAGCAAGAAGCGCAACCGCAATAATGACGAGTGGTATCTGATACATATTCCTGTTCTGCGCTCTGCCGTGATGCCGAGACCAAAAAACAATCTTACCATTCGCTTCATCTTGTGACATGTATCATTCTATGAGGCAGGAAGGCATCGGAACGGTGCGGGTTCGACGCGCCATGTATATTCCTATACACTGAAGCTATATGGTACCCCAAAAACCCGGCCCCAAGGAAGTGGTCTTGCAGCTCTTCGTTATCGTGACGCTTTACGCAGTAGCGGTGCACGTTGGCATCCTCCTCCACCAGCTCATCAATGCGTGGATTCCTGATCCCGCGCTTGATCGGTGGCAAGCGACCTCCGAACAATTCCGCGGTCCGATGCGGTATGCGTTGGCAATGCTCATTGTCTTCGTGCCCATCCACGCGTGGGCGCGCCGAACGATGCACCGCATTGCAGATGCATCAGAGGATGTGCGAGCACTACGATCGCGCCGTTGGCTTGGCACCATCACGATTGCGATTGCCGGTCTTATTCTCGCCGGTGATTTGGTGGCGGTTGTCCGATGGTTCCTTGAGGGGGATCTGACGCTCCGCTTCTCTCTCAAAGCACTCGCCGTGCTCCTCATTGCGGCTGCGGTGCTCTGGTACGAGCGCGCTGAGCTGCACCGCGCCGACAGCGCACCCATGCGACAGCGCATGCGCATTGCCGGTGTTGCGCTGGTTGCAACAATCGCGGCAGCAGTCGTTGCCGGATTCGTCGTCAATGGCTCCCCGGTCTCGTCGCGCCGCGCGAATATCGACATGCAGCGCGTGAACGATCTCAACAGCATCCAGTGGAACGTCGTTGAAGTGTGGCAACGCACCGGTGCATTGCCGACATCGCTCGACATGCTCCGCGACGATATCAGTGGTTACGTCCCGCCCGTGGATCCGGAAACGGAGCAGCCATACGAGTATGCTGTCATCGGCGAACGGACGTTCTCACTCTGCGCAATGTTCGCCGCCAGCAATTCCGATGACAAGTCAGCTGCCTTCCCTCAACCGGCCGGACCATACGAGGGTTCCTACGGCAGGGTCCTTGATGGTACTTGGGCGCACCCCGCCGGCCGCCACTGCTTTGAGCGCACCATTGATCCCGTCCGCTATCCGCCAAAGGCCGTAGTGCCCATCAAGCAATAGAAACGGGAACTCCTCCTGCCAAAACGGCAGGAGGAGTTACGTTGGAGCATCTTCGTACGCGATAGTTTTTTCTTTCGCCGTCTGCCCGCGCAGCAGCGTAAGCTGCCAACGCTTGCAGTGCAGGTGTTCTGCCAGAAGGACGAGCAGCCGATCGTTCGCCTTCCCGTCTACCGCGGGCGCATCTACCCACGCGAGGTACTCGCTGTCCGAAACGCGCTCCACGCGAGCGCGTTTCGCGTTGGGACGCACATGAATCGTCAGGCGGCGCATACGCTCCCCTCTGCACTACGAGAGCCCCAGGTATGCGCCAGCAAAAAACGTGAGTGCTGCGAGCTGCGTCAGCATACCAAGCAGCACCGGCGTCTCAAACGGGATGATGTCCACGTGGATATAATCATGCACGCGCTTGAATCCGGTAAAAAAACGGCTCCGCGTGAGGACGCTGCCCAAACCCTGCATGACATCCGGAAGCACCCCGCCCGCAATTCCTGCGAGTACCGCCCACGACGGCAGCGTGACCCACGGCTGGAGCAGCGCCGCGAGCACGCCGAGCATCACGACACCGTCGATCGCCGCGATGCGAATGAGAAAACGCACCTCATCCCGGTGTGTGCATGTTGCCCCCCCGCACGGCGGCGCGAGCTGCTCGTCCCCATGCGGAATAATATCAATCACCGCATGCGACAACACGCCCAAGAGGAACGCGCCAATCGGCCCGCCTGCAAGCGCCCCCACTGCCGCACCTGCGGTTGCATGGACGGTGAGAAACATAGGAGGAACGCTGCCGACTATTCACGATCAGGGATGAGCACTCCCGTGATCATGACCGGCGTCACAGGGTGGTCTCGACCATCGCGAGGCACCGCGCTGATGGCATCCACCACCTCCATACCCGCGATGACGCGCCCAAAGACCGTGTGCTTCCCGTCAAGCCACGGCGTTGCCTCGGCAGTCACGATAAAGAATTGGCTGCCGTTTGTATTGGGGCCGCTATTCGCCATTGCCAGTGCCCCGCGCGCAACCGTGTGCGCATTGAACTCGTCGGCAAATGCGTACCCGGGCCCGCCGGTGCCATGCATCCCGAATGCATCGGGATGCTCACGCGTGAGCGGGTCGCCTCCTTGAATCATGAAACCCGGAATGACGCGGTGGAACTGCGTGCCGGTGTAGAATCCTTCGTTCGCAAGACGCACAAAGTTCGCGACGGTCTCCGGCGCGTCCTCTGCATAGAGCTCTACTTCGATAGCTCCGGAGGTGGTCATCAGGGTCATACGGGAAGTGGTCATACTGCTGTCACGTAGTGATACGGTGTTCTGCGTGGGTGATGCGACCGGTGGCGTCCTGTCAGCGCATCCAGCGCCAAGCAGCACGACGGCAGCCGCCATCAAAAGTATTCGTCGCATAGAGTACCATCGTATCGCGCGATGCGGACGCACACAATACGATACTATCCGACCACTAGAGATCAGTACCGGAGTAGCTGAGGTTGAGTGACTTATTGCAGAGCGGGAAGTCGGGAACAATATTGCCCGGCCCCAGCTCACCGAAAAGCGCCCAATTGCAGAACGACGGATCGCGCGGGAAGCAACGGGCGATACGACCGTCATCCATGATGAGCGCAGTGCACACCTCGCCGCGCCATGATTCCACTGCCCCGATACCCATTCCCTGTATCGGAGCGCACGCCACGACGACAGGGCTCTGCGGCAACGAACCGCAGATGCGCTCGATCAGCGCAGCGGAACTGTCCATTTCACGAACGCGCACCATAAATCGCGCGAACACGTCGCCGGTTTTTTCGATTGCCGGAACAGGGGCGAGCTCGCGGTACGCAGCGTCCGGAAAATCATGTCGCACATCGCACGCAATACCCGAAGCGCGCGCAGCGATACCCACTGCACCATACGCGATCGCGACATCACGCGTCAGGATGCCTGTTGTCTCCAATCGCTCCCGCAGACCATCGGATGCAAGCGCCATCGTGGTGAGGTCCCGCATGTCCCGATACGCATCCCGCGCAACCGCGGCGATCATCTGCAATTCCTCGATACGGAGATCGCGAGCCACACCACCAGGACTGATATGCCCGCGCCAGAAACGATTCCCGAATACCGTCGCAGAGCATCGCATCAGCCGTTCCTTGATACGAAATCCCTGTGCGGCCATGATTGTGTACCCCGTACCATTCCCGGCAATGTTGGCGAGGTCATGGATGTGCATCGTCAGACGCTCCAATTCCAACACCAGCGCCCGCAGCAACGCTGCACGCTTCGGGACAACGCACTGCGCAATGGCCTCCGCCGCCTCGCAGAATGCCAACGCGTGCGCGGCCGCCATATCACCGGACAACCGCTCAATATACGGCAACGCCTCGGCAATCGTTTTACCCTCGAGGAGCTTCTCCACGCCTTTGTGCGTAAAGAAGAGTTTGCCCTCGAGCGTCATGATTCGCTCACCAGCGACGTTGAATCGGAAGTGCCCGGGCTCGATAATGCCTGCGTGAATCGGACCGACGGGAATTTCATACACTCCCTCGCCCGCAACATGGTGCATGGGATACGGCACGGCCCCATGTGCGAGACGCGTATTCCATGCAAAGTCCTTGCGCAACGGCCAAACGCCCTCCGGAATATTCTCGTGGTGTACGAGACGACGCGGATCCGGGTGCCCGATCGCAATGATGCCGAACATGTCCATTGCGTACCGCTCGTACCAATGCGCAGCCATGATTGTTGCGGTGAGCGATGGGTATCCCGGATCATGTTCCGGCAACGAGGTGCTCACCATCATGCGCGTGCCATTGGCATCGTGCGCGAGCACCGCATGCACGCCAAAACCAGAACCGGAATGTCGGTCATCCGTCGCAAAGAGCGATGCGAGGCGGTACTGATGCACCGCGACGAAATCAGTACACACGCGTGCGAATGCTTCACGCGGGACATTCGTGCTCGGACACCCGCCGGTGCGCGACGCAGCGGGGGTGGAATCAACACGCCGGAGAACATCGTGTGCGGTCATAGGAGTACCACAAGATCTTGCGCAAGACGCGTCACAAATGCGATGCCGGACGGCGTGAGGAACCAACACCCAAGCGCGAATACGGCAACAAGCTGCAGCGCGAGCACTCCATGCACGATGCTGGTCCGCTCCGCGCTCGGTTGCTCCGGACGCGGCGATGCATCCCCCAGAATCATACCGATACTACTGCGCATCATCGCAATGAACGCGATGGTGAGCAGGATGAGAACGAGTGCCGTCAGAATTGGATGACGGACAATGCCATATCCCACCATGATGAGTTCGCTCGCAAACAGTGCGGACGGCGGCACTGCGAGCAACCCGAGAAGGCCAAGAAGGAACAGCGTTGCGGTTGTTGGAAGGCGCGTAATTGCCGCACGAACTCCCGCGATGTTCGTTGTCTTCCACACATGGAGAAACTCGCCAGCGCCAAGGAAAAGCAGCGGCTTCGCATATGCATGGCCTGCCATGTGCATGATGGCAGGAACCATCCCGAAGGGGCCGAGACCCACCGCGAACGCCATGATGCCCATGTGCTCGATACTCGAGTAGCCAAGCATGCGCTTGTAGTTGCGCTGCGTCAGCAGGACGAACGCTGCAACAGCGATGGAGAGTACACCAAAGACGAGAAAGAACCGCTCCGTCCATTGCGATGACCCCAACGCGAGATCGGCGATGAGCTTGAACCGCAGAAGCACAACGAACGCGACGTTGAGCAACACGCCAGAGAGCAATGCGGAAATCGGAGATGGCGTCTTGCTGTGCGCGTCGGGCAGCCAGGTATGCATCGGCGCGAATCCTACTTTGGTGCCAATGCCGATGAACAGGAACACGAATGCCCACTGCACCGCTACCGGCGAGAGGCCCGCGGCATGCGCCTGCAGCGCGCTCAACAAGAAGGCGTCACTCCCGTGTAATGCGCCGGTACTCTGTCCCGCAAACCCCATCATGAGCACGCCGAGGAGACCGAGTGTGATGCCGGTTGAGCAGAGGACGATGTACTTCCACGCCGCCTCGATCGAACCCGTCGTGCGGCGGAACGCCACGAGCGTGGTGGTACTCAATGTCGTTGCTTCAAGCGCAAGCCAAAGCAGCACGATGTGATCGGCAAGCATTGCCAGCACCATCGAGAGCACAAAGATGTGGAGAAGGCCGTAGTACATGCGGAGCGCGCGCTCGGTCACATGTCCCTCCGCATGCTCGCGACGCAAATGCACAAAGCTTGCAACAACGGCTGCGGCGTACACGCACATGACCAAAAAGAGCATGAACGCCGCAATGCGATCCATGCGAATGAGCGGCGCCACAAATGCGGGGACGCTCCCCACAAGCACGGGGAGTGCGGACGCACACCCGATTGCCGCGGCCACGAGACCGCCCGCCAACGCGCTGGCATGTCGGACGCGCACGCTCACGCCAGGCAACGTACTGACAACGATCGCAACAACCGGAAGGATGGTGAACAACAGGAAAGCATTCATAGCGCATCTTCAGTGAGTTCCCGCAGGACATCGGTGTCCTCCGTGCCGTACAGCCGCTGGACGTGCGCGCTCAGGAACGACATGAGGAATACACCAATGGTCACTGCGGCGACAACGCCAAGCTCAATGAGCACCGGCAAGCTGCTGACGGTCGCATAGGAAAACGCAGCAACGCCATTCTCCATCGTCAGGAATCCCAGCATTTGGGAGAGAATATCGCGCCGTACGACCATCATGAACAACCCGATGAGCACGAGTGCAACCGCGAGTGCGAGCAGATAATTGACATCCGTATGCGCGGCAAACGGAGAACGGTGCACGCCGATGAGCACGAAGGCAATAATACCCAAGAGGAGGAAGTAGGTGCTCGCTGGCCGAAGGTATGACCGCAGCCGCCCGGAAACACCAGCGCTGCGCGCCGAGTGCAGAATGAGCATGGGAATGACGATGGCCTTGAAGGCGACTGTCGCGACAGCAATTGCGTAAAAGTGCTCATCCCCATGCAGCCAACCGATACCCGCAATGAGCAGTGCCAAGAACCACGCAGATGCAGCGAAAAGCCGCACAAGCGTCTGCAAGCGCAACGCGCCTGCTGCAAGGACAGACGTCAGGAGAAGCGCTCCCGCGGTAACGACGAGGCCGAGGGCAATATTCATACGAGGACCTGCGTGACGGTGAGCACCAGACCAGCAAACGCGAGGAGGAATGCAACTGCGCAATACTCCTGCATACGGTAGAAACGCATTTTAGGAATGCTCGACTCCAGCAACGCGAGGAGAACCATGGCAACGGAAACCTTGGCAATCGCCACGGCAATGGCCAACAGCACGCCAACCGCGCCAATGCCGGAAACAAGCAAGAAGTTCGGAACGATCATGTTCCCCAGTAACAGCGCGAATACTGCAAGCTTCACGCTCGATGCAAGCTCAAGCATTGCGAGGTACGGACCGGAGTACTCCAGCACCATCGCCTCATGGACCATGGTGAGCTCCAGATGTGTTGCGGGATTGTCCACTGGGTAGCGTGCATTTTCTGCGAGCATCACCAGGACGAGTGCAGCAATACTCGCGATGAGCGCGGGCTGCGCCACAATACCAGCACCGCCGACCGCGAGCATACCGCTCACGCTCCCCGTTCCGCTTGCTACCGCGAATGCGGCGAACGTGGTGATCATCGCGGGTTCAATGAGGGCCGCAATCGTCATCTCTCGGCTCGCCCCCATGCCTCCAAACGCGCTCCCCGGGTCCAATCCGCCCAGCACGAGGAAAACGGCGCCCAGCGCCAGGAGTGCCGACACGAAGATGAAATCGTCGTGTCCGGCAAACGCACCAAACGCAGACATGAGCGGAAGCAATGCCGCAAGCGCAAGCGCGGTGCCGAGCACGACGAACGGCGTGAGGTGGAATACCCACGATGTCACGGGTGACACAACCATCTCCTTTCGCAGAAGCGTTGCAATCGTGACATACGGAAGCAGCGGCGAGGCGCCGCGTCGGCCCTGGAGCCGCGCTTTCGCCCATCGAACCATGCCCGTTGCGAACGGTGCGAGCAGGACGACGCAAGCAACCTGGATGATGGTACTACTGGCCGGGGTCATACGGCAAGGACGAGCGTCGCGGTGAGCGCGATGAAGATGAGGATGAGATAGAACTGGATAGCTCCGTTCTGCAGACGGCGCAATTGTGCCGATTTCCACAGCAGGAGGTTGACGACAGGTTGCTGGATGTACGTCATGGAGAGCATCCGGGATGCCAGGGTCATGGATCGCGTACGGATGTATGCATTCGTTGCAACAACCGGAGTGGATGCAATAACCTTGTGATGTTGAATGATACTCCGGAAGAAGAACCGCATTGGCGCTCCAAACGCGGTTGCAGTGTACTCCATGGCCGCGGTAATCGGCTGCCCACAATCCCACGTTGGCGCGCTGCGGAACCGCATCCGCCCAGACGCGATGCGTCCAGCGACGGCTGCGAGCGCCAGTGCACCCAGGAGGATACCCAGCACAACGCCTGGCGAAATCGTACCGCCCGCCGCGACAAGGTTTCCGCGGGCTGCTGTTGGCGCAATGGCATCCGCACCCAAGAGACGAAAGAGCGCGGTTGCCCATGCGCCGGCCGCAAGCATGCCAGCAGCGAGCGCGAGGATGGGGTATCGCAGCAGCCGCGGGGCCTCCACCGCGTGCAACGCGCCATCACTGCGCGGCTGGCCCAATGACGCAATCGCAAACAATTTGATCATGGCGAAAATTCCAATGCCGCCGATGCACGCGGACGCGCAGAGGGTCACCACGAGGACTGCGAGAACGAGCGGATCTGCCGCATGGAGCGTTCCTACAATACCCCGCAGGAATGTCCATTCGCTGTAGAATGCGCCAAACGGCGGCAGTGCCGCTGCGCTCAATACGAGAATGAGAAACGCCACACTCGTCATCGGCATCCGCCGTGCGATCCCTCCCATACCCTCCAGGCTTCGCGTATGGGTTGCGTGCACCACGGCTCCGGCGGTCAAAAAGAGGCCAGATTTAAAGAGCGCATGCGCAACGCAATGGAAGAGCGCAGCGGCCGCTGCAATGCCGGCCAATGCCGCCAAACCGTGCGCCGATGCGAAGAGCGAGAGACCGAGCATGGAAAAAATGATACCGAGGTGCTCAATCGAACTCCACGCGAGCGTCTGTTTGATATCGCGATTCACTGCCGCACCAAGTGCACCAGCGATGCCGGAACAGAGTCCCACGGCGAGCACGGCGATTCCAAAGCCGCCCGGGAGCGGCGGCAGAAGCGTCATGGTCAGCATGAAGCCGTAGACGGCCACCTTGAGCATGGCGCCGGACATAAGCGCAGAAATGTGACTGGGCGCCTGTGGGTGCGCTTCAGGAAGCCAGCCATGCAGCGGGACGAGGCCGGCCTTCGAACCAAATCCAATCAGGAAGAGTGTTGCGGCGACGAGCAGCTGCGTTGGCGATCGGCCGGCTGCCCGCGCAACGAGCGTCGCATAGTCCACGAACGCGTTTCCGCCGCTGAGTATGAAAAATCCTGACAGGATCGCCGCAGCACCCAGGTGTGTCACCACCACGTAGGTGAGCGCTGCGCGAATCGACTGCTCTGCGCGATCCGCCATGATCAGAAAAAACGCCGCAATGGACATGGCCTCCCACGCGAGCATGAAGGCAATGACGGAGTGCGCGAGGAGCACCCCCTGCATCCCCAGCACGAACACCGCCGTCGCGGCGTTGAGGTGTGGGATGCGATACGCTGCCGCATGATCCGCAACGTACCGAATGGCGTAAATGGATGCTGCACACGCAACCGTGCTCACAAGTGCAAAGAACACCGCACCCAGCGGATACAGCACGAACGTCATGCCGTACAACGACGGGAACGACCACACCGCCAGTGGTGCATGGCGCGCGACGAGAAACGCGACGCTCACGGTTGCACCAATCGCCGTACTCATCGCAAGTATGACCTGCGCGATACGATGGGATCGAAGACCACGCCCGACAATTGCCGTCAGACCGGCAAGAGCAACGCCGACGACGCTCGCAATGATGCCCATGGCGATCATTGTTGTACTCATACCCGTGTGTGCGCGGCAGTGCGCAATGCGCCCAGCACCCCCCGAAGAATATCTGTCGGGCTTGGCGGATCGCCGGGAATACGAATAGCGACCGGAATGACGGCATCAACCGGACCAACCACCGCGTAGGAATCTTTCCAGATACCGCCGGTACATGCACCGTCACCGATTGCCACGACGATGCAGGGGTGCGGAGCGGCCTCGTACGTCGTCCGTACCGCGTGCTCCAGGTTCCGCGTGACGGGCCCGGTGACAAACAACATATCGGCGTGACGCGGTGATGCCACAAAACTCAACCCAAACCGCTCGATGTCGTAGTACGCGTTCCCAAGCGCAGTCAATTCAATCTCCTCCGCATTCGTCGATCCCCCATCCACCGCACGAATGCGGAGCGAGCGACCGCCGTAGAGACGACGAATTTCGGCAGCAAGCTCGCACCCGACGGCCTCTACCGGCGAAGTCGTGGAAAGAAAAAAAGACCGCTTCGCTTCAGTCACTCGTGGTCCGAAGAACAGACGTTTCCACAGCGAAAAGATGTACATAGCAACAATGCAACCCACACGAGCATCGCATGGGAATCCTTCGATGTCATCATCGTACCGCATCGCACGAAGCACGGCAACTCACAGTGCCACACGCGTCAGGACACCAACAGATACACCAGCGCTTTGGCGTCGCGGACACACCCGTCAAGGCGTGCCACCACGAGGTCGCCGATACTTCGTCGCAACGCGATACCGTGCCAACTCGCGCTCCAGGATCGCCGCCGCTGCCGCGTGTGCAACATCGTCCCCATGACGCTGCTCGGTGAGTGCCTGTTGTGCCCGATCGCGCGCCGCCTCAATCGCCGCGAGGTCCAGCTCCTCCACGCGCAACGCATCGTCCGCGAGAATCGCAACGCGATCGCCGTCCAGCACCTGCACAAATCCGCCCGCGCATACCAGCGGCTCCTCCTTCCCCGCGCGCACCACCCGCAACTCGCCGGGCTTGAGCTCCGCAACGTACGGGATGTGATGCGGGAGAATTGTAATCTCCCCTTCCACGGTCTGGAGGGTCACCTGATCCACATCGTGATCGTAGATTGTTTTTTCCGGCGTGATGATGGAGAGATGCATATCCTTCTGTCATTTCGACGAGGTCACGAGGAGAAATCTCACATGGTTCAAAAAAAGTTACGCGTGAGATTCCTCGGCGGACCTCGGAATGACGAGACAATGGGGATCGATACTATGCGGCCGTTTCGCTACAATAAGACATTGCTCCATTGAGCGCATTTTCATGCTTCTGCTTGACACCACTCGCGTTCCATGATATCGTAAATAGTCGTGGTGTGGCACTGCTGTTTTGTGTGGCACTGCTGTTTTTGATCCCGCAGAGGCGGAGGAAACCGCCCAGGTGCAGCGTCCCGCACCACGACACCTTACACCAGAACCGGATAGTGATGTTGGCGCGTCACGCAGGGAGGAATGCCTCCAACACCGCCTCGCGACGCGAGGGCGCCCCTGAAATAAGCGCGTCGCGCCTCCTGTGCGAAAAGCTGCCGGTGCTCCTCGGGGCCGTAAAATGGTTCGGCACCGAAAGCACAACGACGGCGCGCGCCTCCACTATCCGGTTCACTCCTTCGGCGCGCTCATGCGCCCACTCGAAAGCAGACGCAGTTCATTGACCGGTCACCAAGGAGGAAGCCATGCGGCCCGAGGTCCATACCCTCCGGCTCGCTCCGGCGAGCCGACCCCCGTAAGAGCCCCGCCCCGCTGCATCAGCGGCGGGGCTCTTTCTATTCCACCGCCCTACCCCATGAGGATGGAGGCCTGAAGGCCTCCGCTACGCCATGAAATGAACCGACCACTCTCAAGTCTCTCGTCTCGGGTCTCGTTACTTTCCCCGCACCTGATCGATCCCGCCCTTCATGTAGAAGTCCTGCTCCGCAACATCGTCCAGCTCGCCGTCCAGGATCATTTTGAACGCGCGCACGGTGTCCTCGCGCTTCACGTACTGGCCGGGCGTGCCGGTGAACGTTTCTGCAACGAAGAACGGCTGTGAGAGGAACTTTTGGATTTTGCGCGCGCGGGTTACGGCCATCTTGTCTTCGTTGGATAGCTCTTCCATGCCGAGGATCGCGATGATGTCTTGGAGGTCCTTGTAGCGCTGGAGCACGCGCTGGACGCCACGCGTAACGGCGTAGTGCTCCTCGCCCACGATCATCGGGTCGAGAATCGTGGACGTAGAATCCAATGGGTCCACGGCCGGGTAGATGCCCAATTCCGCGAGCGACCGCGTAAGAACAACGGTGGAGTCCAAGTGCGAGAATGTGGTTGCCGGCGCCGGGTCCGTGAGGTCGTCCGCGGGAACGTACACCGCCTGTACTGATGTCACGGAACCATCCGTGGTGGACGTGATACGCTCCTGCAACTCGCCCATCTCCTGCGCGAGTGTTGGTTGATATCCCACCGCGGACGGGATACGGCCCAGCAGCGCGGACACTTCGGAGCCCGCCTGTGTGAAGCGGAAGATATTGTCCACGAACAGCAGCACGTCCTGGTGCTCAACGTCGCGGAAGTACTCAGCCATCGTCAAACCCGAGAGCGCCACGCGAGCACGCGCGCCGGGCGGTTCGTTCATCTGCCCGAACACCAGCGAGGTCTTCTCCAAGACACCGGACTCCCGCATTTCGTGGTAGAGGTCATTGCCCTCGCGCGTGCGCTCCCCTACCCCCGCAAACACGGACACGCCGCCATGCTCCTGCGCGATGTTGCGGATGAGCTCCATAATAATCACCGTCTTGCCCACACCCGCGCCGCCAAAGAGCCCCACCTTGCCGCCCTTGAGAATGGGGCAGATGAGGTCGATCACCTTGATGCCCGTCTCCAGCACCTCGGCCTTGGTGGATTGTTTCACAAACGCCGGCGCAGGCCGATGGATGGGCCATCGGAGATTCCACTGCACGTCCTCCTTGCCATCAATGACGTTCCCCACGACGCCAAACATCCGGCCCAATGTTTCCTTCCCTACTGGCACGGAGATCGGCGCGCCGGTATCGGTCACCTCCATCCCGCGCCGCATCCCGTCCGTGGACTGCATTGCAATACAGCGCACCTCGCCACCGCCCAGCTGCTGCTGCACTTCGAGCGTGACGATCTGATTGTCGCGCGTCACGTGGAGCGCAGTGCCGATCGCCGGCGGCACTCCCTGCGTCTGCACGTCCACAACCGGACCGAGAATTTTAGTGATGGTAGCGGCCATAGTTTGACGTTGCTTCATTGCTCCAGTGCTCCTTTGCTCAACGGATCGCAACCATTGAGTAGTGCAGCACCGGAGCAATGTATTACGCGAGCGCAGCACTCCCTGCGCTTATTTCTGCAATTTCTTGGGTAATCATCGCTTGACGAGCGCGATTGAACGAGAGTGTGAGCGAGTAAATCATGTCTGTTGCGGCATCCGACGCGCTCCGCATCGCCAGCATGCGTGCGGAATGCTCCGACGCGCCTGCATCCAGGTATGCCTGGTACACTTGCAGCTCCACCAGCCGCGGCAGCATGGTGTCCAGCACTGCCTTTGGGTTGGGCTCGAAGAGGAACTCCTGTACCGTTTGCGCGTTGTGCGTCGTGTGAGATTTCTCCTTCCCGGGGTCGTCGAAATGACGAGCGGAAGAGGGGTCATCGTCACGACGAACGGAGGGACTATCATCGAGCTGGCGCGAGGAAGAGTACGTCTCCAGTTCTGTGAATCGTCGGAGCGGCAAGAGTGTGCGTACGGTTGGCTGCTGGCGCAGGGACGAGATGAAATCGGTAAATGCGATGCGGACGCGGTGTACCTCCTCGCGCATGAATGTCTCCATGGCGATCTTTGCAACCGGCCGAAGCGCCGCGATGCTGGGCGCGGCACCAATGTCCGTAAACGACGCGTCGAGCGTCCATCCCTGACGCCGGATGAACTGCTCCGCCTTCTTTCCCACGGCGACAAACCGCACATTCGTCTCTTTTCGTTCCTGCACGTCACGCCGCACCTCGCGGAAGAGCGCGGCATTGAATCCGCCACACAACCCGCGATCGGATGCCATGACGATGTAGAGCGACCCCTCGCCACCAAGCTGCCGCTGTGTAACGCCAATAGGCGCACGGAGCAATGGGTGAATTTCCTCCGCTACCGTCCCCTCGAGTGTCGCGATCATGCGCCACGCGAGTTTTGCATATGCGCGCGATTTTAACGCCGCAGCAACTGCGCGTCGCATCTTTGCGGCGGCGACCATCTCCATCGCTTTCGTAATTTTCTTCGTATTCTGGACGGAGCGAATGCGCCGCCGGATGAGCCGTGGGGAAACGGACATACGATAAGCTCCTTCTCGCGCTACGCGCGGGCGGAATCAAACTGCTGTTGGAACTCCTGGAGCATGGTTTTCAGGCCTGCTTCGATGGCTTCGTCAAACCCGCCGGTTTCATCGATGGTCTTCCAGAGCGGCGCGTGTGCATCGCGGAAGAACGTGGCCAGGCGCTCCTTCCATGTTTCCATATGCTCCAACGGCACGCGGTCCACATATCCCTGCGTTCCAGCGTACACGTACGCAACCTGGAGCGGGAGCGGGCGCGGGCTGTATTGACCCTGCTTGAGCATCTCCACCAACCGCTGGCCACGCTCAAGCTGCGCGCGCGTCTTCGCATCAAGTTCGGACGCAAACTGTGCAAACGCTTCCAGCTCGCGGAATTGCGCCAGCTCTAACCGCAGCTTTCCCGCCACCTTCTTCATGGCCTTCTTCTGTGCCGCGGAACCGACACGGGAGACGGAGAGGCCCACGTTGACTGCTGGACGGACACCTTTGTAGAAGAGATCTGGCTCGAGGTAAATCTGCCCATCCGTGATGGAAATCACGTTGGTGGGAATGTACGCGGACACATCACCCGCCTGCGTCTCAATAATCGGGAGCGCAGTGAGCGATCCGCCGCCGTGCTCGTCATTGAGCTTTGCGGCGCGCTCGAGCAAACGCGAGTGCAAGTAGAATACGTCGCCCGGGTACGCCTCGCGCCCTGGTGGGCGCTTGAGAAGCAGTGAAATTTGACGGTACGCCCATGCGTGCTTTGAGAGGTCATCGTAGACGACGAGCGCGTCCTTCCCCTGCTGCATGAACCACTCACCAAGCGCGCACCCCGCAAACGGTGCCAAGTACCACAGTGCCGCGGGGTCTGATGCGCCGGCAACCACCACAATCGTGTGCTCCATCGCGCCAGCGGCCTCCAACTGCGCCACGAGCTTGGCCACTTTTGACTCTTTCTGGCCGATGGCAACGTAGATGCACGTGAGCCCTTTCCCCTTCTGGTTCACAATCGCATCCATCGCGATTGCGGTCTTTCCCGTCTGTCGGTCACCAATGATGAGCTCACGCTGACCGCGACCAACCGGGATCATTGCATCAATGGCAGTGATGCCGGTCTCCACGGGTTGATGGACGGATTTACGTGTAATGACGCCCGGCGCGACACGGTCCATCGGCAGCCGACCATCGGCTGCAATCGGCCCCTTCCCGTCAATGGGATTCCCCAACGGGTCCACGACGCGTCCAACATATGCGCCGCCCACCGGGATGGAGAGGATGGTCCCCGTCCCACGGACGCGGTCGCCCTCGCGCACGGCGGCAGTATCGCCCAGGAGCACCACGCCAACTGCGTCATCACTCAAGTTGAGCGCAACGCCCATCACGGGCTCGCTCGACGCAGCGACGGTAATCGCCACCATCTCTGCGGCCATGACGTTGCGTAAATCCGACACGCGCGCAACGCCATCGCCCACCTCCATGACCGTCCCAACATCCTCGGTTGTCGCGGCTGGAGAAAATTCCGCGATGCGCTGCTTCAGTTGTTCGACAAGTTGATTGCCCATAGTTCCGTAATCACTGAGCAGATGGTGCAGATGATACGCAGTTGCAAGAGAGGGCTTTTTCGAAAATATAATTCTCTGCGTCGATCGGCGCAATCCGCTCACGAATGCCCTCCTAAATGCTGTTGGAGCCGACGGAAGCGTTCCGCAACGGTGCCATCCCAGCAACGGGACTGCCCGACCGTGATCCGCAACCCTCCGATGATACGCGGATCCTCATCGAACGCCACACGAACGTCCTGCTGGAGCGTTGTGGCGAGCGCTGCAGTGACGCCCGCGCGCTGCCCATCATGCAGCGGGACGGCGCTGGTCACCGTTGCCGACAACGGACCGCCCTGGCGCGCCAGGAGCTCCCGCACTGCCGCGACGATCTCGCGGAGCATCCCAAGCTGTCGCGATGCAATGAGCGTCTTTACCGAGCGATACGCGACATCACCCGTCATCCCCTGCACCGCGTCATGGAGCGCTTTCTCGCGCTGTGCGAGCGGAATGCGATCATCTGCAAAGAACGCGCCGATCGCCGGATCCGCCGCGATCGCGTCCGCGATGCGCTCGAGATCCGAGAGTACGCCAAGCAACCCTGCCTGATCACGAACGATTTCCGCAAGTGCGCGGGCGTAGTGTGCGGGTGTCCAGTGCTGGTGCATATCCCGGTGCGTGGTGCAGCGTTAGAGCTTCGCGTGCCGCAACTCTTCCATTGCCGCCGCGACGAGACGATCATGCTCGTCGCGCGTCAACGCGTCAGCGGTCACCTTCTTGGACACCGCGAGTACGAGATCGCCCACCTCCCGGCGCACCGTGACCATCAATGCCGCATGCATGCGTTCCGCATCCTCCTGCGCGTTGGTCACAATGGTGCGCGCCTCTGCCTCTGCAGCCGCCACACGCTCTCCACGCAACGCCTCTGCCTCTGCAGCCGCACGCGTCATCACTGCCACGCGCTCTGCCGTCACCGCAGCACGAAGCTGGATCCCCTCTTGCGCAAGATCCGCGACGCGCGCTTCCGCTTCCCGTGCGCGCGCAATCCCCTGCGCGATGGTTGCGCGCCGTTGCTCCAGCATGCCGAGCACCGGCTTGTAGAGAAGCTTCTTCAACAGGAAGAACAGCACGAGAAAATTCACGAGCTGCGCGATGAGCAGTCGCCAATCAATGCCGAGTTTCGTCAACAAATCACCCATGCGATTCCCCGGTTACGAATTCGCCGCATGCACGCGTTTGTACATGCAGGCCGCTCGTCCTGCGTTAGACGAACTTGATGATGAGCGCAATGACGAGCGCGTAGATCGCGATGGCCTCCGCGAACGCGATGGAAAGAATCATCGCGGTCTGAATCTTCGATGCTGCTTCCGGATTGCGTCCGATCGCCTCCATTGCCGCTGCCGAAAGACGCCCAATCGCCATTGCCGGACCAAGCGCGCCAATCGCGATGGTCGCTGCAGCCGCGATCGATTTCACCGCATCAATATTCTGCGTGAGTCCTACCGCCGCCTCCTGTGCAATGCCTGCTGCCATATGGTGACGAGGAACGTCGTTTGTTCCTTCTTTACATTAATGGGCAGCGTGTGATGCTGCCATGTTCAAATTGACAAGGGTAAGGACTGCGAACACGAGCGCCTGAATGAATCCCACGAACAACTCGAGCAAGAGAAACGGGAGCGGGACGACGTACGGCACAAGCGTCGTCACCACAATCAGCAGCACCTCGCCAGCGAAAATGTTCCCGAACAACCGAAAAGAAAACGAAATAACCTTCGCAAACTCCGATACCAACTCTAGAATCCCAACGAAGAATGCAATTGGGTTCTTGAAACTGATGAATTTCCCGATGTGCGCCATGCCGCCCACCATCGCAACACCCACCACCTGCGTCGCGACCACGGAGAACAGCGCTATCGCGAGCGTCACATTGAGATCCGCGGATGCCGAGCGGATGAACGGGATGATCACCTCCTCACCATGGTGCATGCCCCACACGCCGATCGTTCCCAGGCCTGGAACCAACTCAATCCAGTTCGAAAAAATCACGAACAGGAAGATGGTTGCGACGTACGGGAAAAACCGGAGCGACCGCTCACGATCGTGCGTCACGCTATCCATGAAGCCAAGGAGCGCGTCCACGGTCGCCTCCATGACGTGCGCGATGCCGCGAGCAGGAATCAACGCAACGCGCTTCCCGGCTTTTGATCCCAGGATGAGAAGCACTATCGTCACCAACACCCCCATGATAAGCGTGTTTGTCACCGGGAATGTCCCGATATGGAACAGCGGTTCAGCGGCAAGGGAGATGACCATAGAGAACCTGCAGGCTACACGCTGGATGGAGGATTGCGATTGTTGCCCCCATCCTGCTTCGTGCCGTCCATCACCTCCTTTGCCTTCCGTGCCACAAGCACGCTCGACACCACCAACGAGAGAAGTACGCCGGCAAGGAGCAGCCACGGCGAGGTCCCAAACCGGTGATCGAGAAATCGGCCGCCGACTGCGAGGAGTACAATCGGGATTGCAATGAGGTAGCCAAGCTGGAAGGCAAGGCCAAGCGCGCTCCACGTCTGGTCATCGTTCTGATTACTCCCCATACCAAACACAAAACGCATCCACAGCGTGCCGCTGTGGGACATTCATTGTCCCGAGTACCGCTGCATCCGTCAACATCACACGCAAAAAATGGCTCAACGGTCACGACTGCATCTTCCAGAACATGCGCATGGTATTCTCCACGCTCGCGCGAGCGATGTCCTGGAGCGGACACGCTCGCAGCTCCGCAACCTTCTCCGCGACGTGCCGAACATACGCCGGCTCATTGCGACCGCCGCGGTGCGGCTCTGGCGTGAGATACGGGCAGTCGGTCTCCACATGAAATCGATCGAGCGGCACGTTGCGCACCACGCGCCAGAGCTCCTCCTGGATGGGGCGCTGCTTCTTGGTCGGCGTAAATGTAATGACACCCGTAAATGAAATGTTGAATCCCATCGCCAAGTACCGCTCGGCCTGATTCCAGGTTCCCGAGTAGCAATGGATGAGTCCTCGCGGACGCACGCCATCCCACGCATCATACGCGCCCCCCAAAATTCGAATCGTCTCCTCATGCGCATCACCGCTCTTGTCCTCCCCCTCCCGCTGGGAGGGGGAGTGAGAGGGGGTAGGTGCCCCATCCCGCACGTGCACGACGAGTGGTAGTCCCAACTCCCGCGCAAGCGCGATCTGCGCGCGAAAAGCGTCTTCCTGCTCACGCTGCACCGTTGCCACATTCATCCCTTCGGGTATGTGATAGAAATCCATCCCGCACTCCCCAATCCCTACGGTCTTGGGGTGTGCCGCAAGTATGCGGTACGCGTCCGCATCAAACACCTCGCGCCGTGTTCGGAACGCAACCCCCTCTTGCTCCTCCCCCACTTCGTGCTTGTCAACGAACGTGTCCACCAAATGAATCGGGTGGAGGCCAACCACCGCCCAGATGTGCTCGTACTGCTCCGCGTACTCCACCGCGCGTCGCGACGTGTCGATTTGCGACCCCACCACGAACATCCAAACAGCACCATCTTCCGCGCGCCGAATCACCTCCGGCGCGTCGTCCTTGTATGCAGAAAAATTAATGTGGCTGTGGGCGTCAATAAGAAACGGACTCATAGCGGCAACGCGCTATCAATCTCGCGAACCACCTCGGGCAGAAGCGGAATGATGACGCTGGCAATGCCAACAAGCGACCGTGCAAGATCTGATTCCGCGATACTCGCAGTGAAGGTAGTTGTAATCGGGAAAATCGTCGAAAGCCACAGCACACCGCCAAGCACCAACGCGCCCTCGGCAAGCCCAAAAATGGCACCCGCAAGTCGGTTGATGGTTTTCAGGAACGGAATGATAGCAATGACACGGAACGTACGGTCCACGAGGTAGAACCCAAACCCAACGAGCCGATTGATAAGCACGAAGAGCACAAAGAACACCACCACCTTTGCAAGATTGTCACTACCACCGAACAACCACGCAAACCGCTCCGCGATCGGCCCGAACAGCCGTCCCGCAAGAAACGCCCCTACGATCACCCCCACCAACGTTCCCGCCGCCCGAATCAATCCCGACCAAAACCCGTACAAAACGAATCCGCCGAGAATGATGAGGAGCGCGAGATCAAAGAAGGGCATATAATTTGAGACCGTAGAAAAAGTGGATAAGTAGTGTCATTGCGAGCACGAGTCCTCGAGGGCGTGGCAATCCCGGCGGCTTAGTTGACCGAGATTGCTTCGTCGGAGACTCCTCGCAATGACAACGCGTGGGTATTTTTCTACGGT
>JAUSKM010000027.1 GCA_030646955.1 bacterium | reverse complement strand
CGCACAGGGGGCGTCCCCCTGTGGCAAGCATCGCGCCCTTGGTCGCGGGTTCAACTCCCGCCCCTGGTATTTGGATTTTGCTGGCACGGTGCATGCATGCGCAGGCAAGTGAGGGCGGAAGGGCTTTGCCCGACCCTCACGCCGCCGGAGCGCGCGGGGGTCGCACAGGGGGCGTCCCCCTGTGGCAAGCATCGCGCCCTTGGTCGCGGGTTCAACTCCCGCCCCTGGTATTTGGATTTTACTGACACGGGTGCGTCCTCTATGTTACTCACCATGCATGCGGCAACCGGTGCGTTGGCCGGCGAACTCTCGCCCAATGGCTGGGTGGCATTTGCGCTCGGCTTCCTTTCGCATTTTTTCTTGGACATGTTCCCGCACGGGGATCGACATCTTGCGAACGAGACGAAAGCGACGGGTGAGGGGAAGCGGTATTATCGGTTGCTCGTGGTTGATAGCATTGCGAGCATCGCAATCTTTTTTCCCGCGTTCGCACTCGGCAAATTTGAGCAGCCGCTCTACGCCTATATCGGCCTCCTCGCAGGGCTTCTCCCGGATCTCATCGTGGCGATCCCCGAGTACGCGCTCTACATCAAGAAGGAGTATCGCGTGCGCCTTCACTGGTTCTACAAGTTCCACGTGTACGTGCACGATCGTCTCATCCGAGTGCTTGACCACATGCCGCTCAAAATCGGTATTGCATTCCAAGTCCTCCTCCTTGTGGCCATGTGGTGGTACTGGCCCTCGTCGTGATGCATACAAAGACACCCCCGCAGGCGGGGGTGTCTTTGTATTGCCGGGAGAGGGGATCGAACCCTCACAGCCTTTCGGCCACGGGATTTTGAGTCCCGCGCGTCTGCCAATTCCGCCATCCCGGCACAGGGGGCACACAGCTCTACGCTAGCATCCGGGAAGCCGGTCGTCCACTCGTGCCATGCGGGTATGTGCTATGCTGAGAACAGTGCACAGCTTTCAGCTTCAAGCTCATGAGCATGGCTTTGCATTGCTATCGTCCTCCAGCGAGTAGTTTGGAGCTCCGTTATGGCTCAATGCATCGCAGTGGTGAACCAAAAGGGTGGGGTGGGGAAGACGACCACCGCGCTGTCGCTGGCGAGCTACCTCGCGGAGAGCGGGAAATTCGTGTTGCTTGTGGACATGGATCCGCAGGCGAATGCGACCGTAGGATTGGGTATCGATTACCGTCAGGTGGAGCGCGGCGTGTACGAGGCGCTCGCAGGTGATAGCGACCCGCGCACCATGGTCATGCACACCGCCGTCGAAGGACTCCACTGCATGCCAGCTGCTCCTGCGCTCGCCGGAGCAAATGTGGAACTGGTGCAGGCAGAGCGGCGGGAGCGACGATTGGCGGACGCGCTGCTCGTGCTGCGGAACAGCTACGACATCATCCTTATCGACTGCCCGCCATCACTGGGACTGCTGACGCTCAACGCACTTTGTGCAGCCGATCAGATACTTATCCCGGTGCAGGCAGAGTACTACGCACTCGAGGGCCTTGGGCAGCTCATGGAAACCATCGAGCTTGTCCGGCAGGAGCTCCATCCGAATCTTCGTATCCTCGGGGCGATCGTGACGATGTACGAGGGGCGACTGCGACTGTCGAATGATGTGTTGGAGGAATTGCATCGCCATTTTCCGAATCGCGTGTTTCGGTCCGTGATCCCGCGGAATGTCCGTCTTGCGGAGGCGCCATCGCACGGCATGCCGATCGCGCAGTACGATGGACGTTCCCGTGGCGCGCGGGCATACCGGAAGCTCGCAGATGAACTACTACAGTGCTTGTAGGTGCTTCGTTTTTTCTTCGCATGTCTATGTCCCCTCGTGGTCTTGGCAAGGGTCTCTCGGCGCTCATCCCAAGTGCGGGAGCTTCGATTGTTCCACATTCGTCCGCGGCACCGGAGCGTGCTGTGAGCAGCGGATTGAGCAGTGGTATCCTCGTGGTGCCTCCGGAGCAGATCCACCCCAACCCCATGCAGCCGCGGCATGAGTTTACGCCGACGGAGCTTGACGCGCTCACGGCCTCGGTTCGTGCACACGGCGTGCTGCAACCGCTTGTCGTCACGCGGCGAACAGATGGCGGATATGAGCTCATTGCGGGAGAGCGCCGATTGCGCGCGGCCAAGCGCGCGGGACTCACTGCCGTGCCGGTTGTCGTGCGCCCGGGCACCTTGGAGAGCCGCGAGAAACTGGAGCTCGCCATCGTGGAGAACGTGCAGCGCGAGGATCTCAATCCCATGGATCGTGCGTTCGCGTACGCGCAGCTTGCGGAAGCGTTTGGACTCACGCAGGAAGATATCGCGACGCGTGTGGGCATTGCGCGTTCATCTGTCGCGCACGTGTTACGCCTCCTCACGCTGCCGGAAGATATGCAGCAAGCACTGCGTGATGGGCGTCTGTCGGAGGGGCACGCGAAAGTGCTCCTCGGCATTGTCGATCTCCAGGAACAGCGCGCGTGGTTTGCGCGGATTCTCGAGGGCGGTGTTTCTGTCGCGCAGGTTTCGCGTGAAACGGCAGTCCGTGCGGCGCGGCCCGCGGGGCGGCGTTCAAGGATGCAGGCAGCAAACGATCCGAACGTGCGCGCGAAGGAGTTGGCGCTCCAGCAGCGGCTAGGCGCAAAGGTGGCGATCGCGCCTGCTGTGAATGGCGGCACCATTACGATCACCTACTACGATACCGAGGAGCTTGATGGGATCGTGCGGACGATTACGGGATCTCGGTGACGCTCCCGCATCACGCGTGCTTCGCGGCATCCCAGGATGAGGTTTGATTGCGGAGCTGCGCGCGGAGCGCTTCTTTTATTTTTGCGCGCGCGTACGTCGTGCGGACGATGTAGAGCCAATCCGGGCTGGGCCCCTTGCGTTTGGGGTCCGTAATGATCTCCACGAGGTCGCCGCTCTGGAGCGGTTTATCGAGCGGCTGGAGCGCTTGTTTCCCGTTGACGCGCGCGCCGATTGCACGGTGCCCGATGCCCGTGTGGATCTGGTACGCAAAATCGAGCGGCGTTGCACCTTCGGGAAGGTCGATCACATCGCCGCGCGGTGTGAAGACGAGAATGCGGTCGCGGAGCACCTCGGTCTTGAGCCCCGCCAGGAAGTCCTGCGGATCCTTGATGGAGCGCTGCCACTCGATGAGATCATGCACCCAGCGGAGCTGCCGCTCTGGCGGCCGATAGGATCCACGCTCGTGGTACCGCCACGCAGCGGCAGCGCCCCACTCCGCCTCCTCGTGCATCTGCGGCGTACGAATTTGGAGTTCGACGCAGCCGCCGGCATCCGCGACAATCGTGGTGTGGATGGATTGGTAGCCGTTCGGTTTTGGGTTTGCGATGTAGTCCTTGATGCGTCCCTTGAGCGGCTTCCAGCGCTGGTGGATGGCGCCCAGGACGGCGTAGCAGTCGGCGATATCGTGGACGACGATACGAAGCGCGGTGAGATCGTAAATTTGCGTAATGTCGCGATCGTGTTGGAGGAGTTTTTGGTAGACGCTGTACCGGTGCTTCATGCGTGACGAGAGCGATTCGAACGCGATGTTTTTGATCGTGAGGATGCGTCGGAGTTCCTCGGTCATCTGGATACACAGTGCGCTTCGCTCCTGTACAGTTTCGGCAACGAGCGATTGCACCCACGCGGCATCCTCCGGGTGTGCGAACGGGAATGCGAGATCCTCCAGCTGCGCCTTGATGCTCATCATGCCGAAGCGGTTTGCAATCGGTGCGTAGATCTCCAGCGCTTCCATGGCAATGCGGTGGCGTTTCACTGGCTCCACCACTTCCAGGTCTTCGAGATTATGGAGGCGGTCGGCGAATTTAATGAACATGACGCGGACGTCCTCCGCGAGCGCGACGAACATCTTCCGGAGGTTCTCGATGTAGCGTTGTTCGCCGCGGAGCTGTACCTTTCCCACTTTGGTGACTCCAGAGACGAGATGCGCAACTTGGGGACCAAAGACCCGCGCAATGTCCTCAAGTGTACGGTTGGTATCCTCGTATACATCGTGGAGGACGCCGGCAATGACCACCTCGCGTGGCAGCTGCATGGCAGCAAGCTTGCGGGCGGTCTCCAGCGGGTGCGTGACGTACGGGAGGCCGGAGATGCGGATTTGACCATCGTGTGCCGCAATCGCGTAGTCGGCGGCCGCTTCTACCGCGCCAACATCCTCCTGCGACATGGTCTGCATGGCAGCGTCCAGGAGGCGTTCGCGGTAGTTCGCAATGGCGGCATCATGTTCCCGCATAGGCCGGTTGTTCGTGGAGCTTCAGCATAGCCAGTACGGCCGTTTTCGTCAAGGAAATAGGCCCTTGACGCTATTTTTTTCTCGGAGTATTGTGAGGAGGCATAGTTGTGTCTCCGTCAGGAGAGGGTGGGCAGCTCTTTGCAAAATATATACAACGTTCTTTCAGTTGGCGGCCGTACGCGGGTTGCGCGAGCCACGCGTCCGGGGATGGGGAGAGCTTCGTGACGATTGCGGTGACGGTGACGACGTACAATCGCAGCGTCCCAGCGCACGCGCGTGCGCTCACGACGTATGACAACAGCGCACCCGCTGCGGAGCGCTGGAGGGTTTACCGATGGCACAACACGAGACGCAACGCGTCGAGGTGTTGTGCCTCGACGCGATTGGTACGATCTTCACGTTTCGGCGGACGCGCGAGGAGCTCCTCGCGGCGATCCTGCAGGCGCGATACGGCATTATTGCCGATCCAAAGTTCATTGCCGATGAAACCACGCGGCTCCGCCGTGCAATCCCGCGCGGCAATCTCGACATGGACGCGTACTGGGAGGAGCGGATCAATCCGCGACTTTTCCGTAGGCTTGGCATCAGAGGGAGCATCAAGCGGAAGATCCGTCGAGTTCGGAGGGTGCTCTTTTCGACGCCGGAGCATTTCATGGTGCGGAAGGACATGCGGCAGTTTATCGAGCATTTCGGGCAGCGCACGGACGTGCAGCTCGCGATTGCCTCGAACCACGATCTTCCGCTCCTCCTGGACCTGCTTCGGCACTTCGACCTCGACAGGCACTTTGCGCCGCCGCTCATCTTTACGTCGCAACAGTTGGGGCACTCGAAGCCCTCTCGCGAGTACTTCGAGTGCATCCGGAAGGCCTGCAAGCTCAAGCACCTCGAGCAGATTGCCCTCATCGGTAATTCGCTGGAGAACGATGGGTTTGCATGGCAGCACGGCATGCGTGTGTGCGTCATTGACGTGAGCGGATCGCTCATGCGCTTGCGAGCAACCATTCCGTCCGGCATCACGCCCGCGCGCATGATGCGCGACGTCTGGCCATGGGTTCATGGAGCATGCGGTATCGAATGGCGTGTCGGAGAACCGATCAGCGACGACGGGAGCGACGGCCATGCCAACGAGCAGATCGTCACCCTCGCCCGCGCCGCCAACGGCGGCAAGTAGCAGAACGCCCCTCCTTTACGGAGGGGCGTCGTTCATTGTGCGCATTACAGCGTAGATAGAGGAAATCACGGACGGTGGTCGTTTACATGTAGATTGACACGTTATGAGATGTATTCTACGATCAGCGTAGTTCGTTTGCGCACTGCACGGTGCGGTGCGCGGAAACGGCGTTGATAGGAAACTGTCAAAAGACGCCAGCAGAGAGGAGATGCCCATGGGACAGGGAACTGTCGTAACCACGGGTGCAGAGAAGTTGACGGGCAAGCAAGAGCTGCGGCTGTACCGGCGGCTTGGGGAGCTGGAACAGGCCGTCAAGGATGGTCCGTTGTCGTTCGGCCAGTTCATGGAAGGAACGGGCACGATGCTCCGCGATGCGGGGAAGATCGTCATCGTGAAGCGACCGTCGACACCAAAGCGGCGGGACCTCGCGCGCGAGCGGCAGGAGGCCATGCGGGAGTTCTACGGTCGGAAGTGCTCCGGCGAGTACGAGATCCCAAAGCCGCACGTCTCGAATCGCGAGATCACGGGCCGTGAGCGTGTCGATCAGCAGTTGCTGTGGCGGCCGCCGGTGGAGTCGACCGCGCTCATCAGCATGCTCTGCGGGAATGTGCATTGGCATGCGCTCGAGTTCAGTGCGCTGCTGTGCATCGATTGGCACCAGATCACGGTGGGGTACTGGTACTGGGCCGATGCAGCGGCGCAGTGCCCGCGGTGTAATTGCAGCAATTCCCGCCCCACCAAAACAGGCG
>JAUSKM010000024.1 GCA_030646955.1 bacterium | reverse complement strand
GACGACGAATCAGCTCCTCCGCTTTGGTCGGAGATTGCAATCGAAGAAATCTAAGGCGCCGGCGTTGCAGTTCGTCTTCAACTCGCTGCGGCGCAAGAAGAATGTTCTCCCGAAGGGCAGCCCGTTCAAGCGCGGGGAGTGCTTGAAAGTGACGACGATGACGCCGAAGAAGCCGAACTCGGCCATTCGAAAAATTGCGCGCGTTCGCCTGTCGAACGGGCAAGAAGTGACGGCGTACATTCCGGGTATCGGGCACAACCTCCAGGAGCACTCCATCGTGCTTATCCGTGGCGGCAAGGTGCGCGACCTTCCGGGTGTGCGCTACCACATCGTTCGCGGCGTCTACGACACATCCGGCGTGGATAAGCGCAAGAACAGCCGATCCCTGTACGGGGTGAAGCGGGGCAAGTAACTTGTATGCGAGGCAAAAAAGCACCACGACGCGTCATTGCACCAGATCCGAAATACGGATCGGTGACGCTCGCAAAATTCACGAACTACCTGATGTCCGATGGCAAGAAGGCGACCGCGCAGGCGATCGTCTACGAAGCATTTGCGCTCGTTGCAGAGCGGAGCAGCCGCGATCCGTTGGAGATTTTCTCCAACGCGATGAAGAACGTCTCGCCCGCGATGGAGGTGCGCAGCAAGCGCGTTGGCGGGGCGAACTACCAGGTGCCGTTTCCGGTTCGCGGTGACCGCAAGCAGTCCCTCGCGTTCCGCTGGCTGCTGGGCGCCACACGAGCGCGCAAGGGCAAGCCCATGGCGTTGCGGCTCGCCGATGAACTTCTCGCCGCATCCCAGGGCGATGGTGCCGCCGTCAAGAAGCGCCAGGACGTCCAGCGCATGGCCGAGAGCAACCGCGCCTTCGCACACTTTGCGTGGTAAACGCGAGCTGCTAGCTTCTAGCTGCTAGCAAGAAGTATTCCCGCCCGTCGTTTGTGCCTACCGCTCAAAGCTCGTAGCCAGCAGCTCAAAGCTCGTTATGCCTCGTGAATACTCCCTCGACAAAACGCGGAACATCGGAATCATCGCGCACATTGACGCCGGGAAGACAACGGTCTCCGAGCGATTTTTGTTCTACACCGGCAAGAAGCATAAGATTGGCGAAGTGCACGAGGGTGCTGCGACCATGGACTGGATGGAGCAGGAGCGCGGCATCACCATCACGGCGGCGGCAACGACGCTGTTCTGGAAGGATCACCGCATGAACCTCATTGACACGCCGGGGCACATCGACTTTACCGTGGAGGTGCAGCGCTCGCTGCGGGTACTCGATGGCGCCGTCGTCGTATTCGATGGCGTCGCGGGCGTGGAGCCGCAGTCCGAGACCGTGTGGCGCCAGGCGGACAAGTATCATGTACCGCGCATTTGTTTCGTAAACAAACTCGATCGCATGGGCGCGGATTTTGACGCGGACATCGCGAGCATTCACGAGCGACTCACGAAGCGAGCATTCCCCATTCAGCTTCCCATCGGGCAGGAATCGGGATTCCGCGGCATCGTAGACCTCATCATGCTGGAGGCGTGGGAATGGAAGGATGAGGAGGGCAAAGTCATTGAGCAGGTTGCGATCCCGGCGGACATGATGGACCGCGTACAGGAGCACCGCGGGAGGCTCGTCGAGGCCGTGGCAGAACAAGACGAGTCGCTCATGGTGAAGTACCTCGCGGGCGAGGAGCTGACCGTCGAAGAGATCAAGCGGACGCTCCGCAGGGCGGTGTTGGCATTTGAGATTATCCCTGTCCTCTGCGGCTCTGCGCTCAAGAACAAGGGTGTGCAGCGGCTGTTGGATGCCGTGGTGGATTACCTCCCAAGTCCGATGGATCTCCCGCCGACGCGCGGGTTTGATCCGCGTGATCCGGAGAAGGTGATTGAGCGCAAAGCGGACGATGCCGAGCCGCTCACCGCGCTCGCATTTAAAATTGCAACGGATCCCTTCGTGGGGAAGCTCTGTTTCTTCCGCGTGTACGCGGGCATGCTCCGCGCCGGCAGCTACGTGCTCAACACGTCGTCGGGGAAGAAGGAGCGCATCGGGCGCATCGTGCGCATGCACGCGAATAGCCGCGAAGAGGTAGACGAGGTGTTTGCGGGCGAGATTGCGGCAGCGGTGGGCCTGAAGGACACAAGCACCGGCCACACGCTCTGCGATCCGGCAAATCCCATCGCGCTCGAGGCGTTGGAATTCCCGGAACCCGTGATCTCCATCGCGGTGGAGCCCAAGACGAAGACGGACCAGGAGAAGCTTGGTGTGGCACTCCAGAAGCTCGCGGAGGAAGATCCGACGTTCCGTGTGCGTACGGACGAGGAGACCGCGCAGACGATTATTTCCGGCATGGGCGAGCTCCACCTCGACATCATTGTCGATCGGATGCGGCGCGAGTTTAAAGTTGAAGTGAATACGGGCAAGCCCCAAGTGGCGTACCGCGAGACCGTCCGTTCGATGGCGGAAGCGGAAGGAAAGTACATCAAGCAAACCGGCGGCCATGGGCAGTATGGCCACTGTTGGTTGCGCGTGGAACCGCTGGAGCCCGGGAAGGGATTTGAGTTTGCGGATGAGATTCGTGGCGCGACGATTCCGCGTGAGTTCGTGCCTGCCGTGGAGAAGGGCGTGAAGGAGGCAATCGGGAAAGGCGTGCTCGCCGGCTATCCAGTGGTGGACATCCGTGTGGCAGTGTTCGATGGGAGCTACCATGACGTGGACTCGTCCGAAATCGCGTTCAAGATCGCGGCATCCATGGCGTTCACCGCTGCCGCAAAGAAGGCAAAGATCGTGCTGTTGGAGCCGGTCATGCGGCTGGAGGTGGTGACGCCGGAGCAGTTCATGGGCGACGTGATTGGCGATCTCAACGCGCGGCGCGCGCAGATCCAGGAGCTCCGCGATCGCGGGAACGCGAAGGTAGTGGATGCAATCGTTCCGCTCGCGGAGATGTTTGGGTACGTCACGCAGCTCCGCTCCATGACGCAGGGCCGCGCGGCATCGTCCATGGAGTTTGCGCACTACGCAGAAGTACCCAAGAACGTTGAGCAGGAAATTGTCGGCGAGAAAACAGGAACAGCCGCTTGACGGTCCCTCAGAAAGCATTGATAGTGGGAAATGTCGCACGCTCGTCAATCCGCTGTGCATATCCGCACGCGCAACGCTTCACCCTCTCGTATGGATCACGCAATGTTCCAACACCTCTTCGGGCTTATCGAGCGTACGGGCGATCGGCTGATTGTGGTAGATCCGACCACGCGCCGTCCGTACGTCATTCTCGGACTGTCGCAGTACGAGGCGCTCGTCGAGCAGCCGCAGACACCAAAGCGATCCGCGTCGTTCATGCCCAATCCTGCCGATCTCGTCAACGAGGATATCGCGGCGTGGCGCGCCACACAGGAACCGGAGATTCGTATGCCGGAAGCGGCGGTCGTGCCAAGCATGGGGATGCGTTCGATGGGCGGTGTCGCGGGGTTTGTTCCGGAGCCCCTGGAATCCGCAGTGCAGGACGATGATCGTTTCTACGTGGAGCCGATCGAGTGAGGAAGCATTGTTACTTCCGGGAATGTCTCGACAGCAACCGCCCCCCATGGACGATCGGTCCATTTCCCGGCGATCAGCACCAGGCCTACTTGCAGGTTTTTAGGAGCATGCTACGATGATGATGTCGCGCAATTCTCGGTGAGGCGGAACCCCTTTTTTTATTGTCATAAAGCCAAAATATGGCAGCAGATAAATTTGAACGAACAAAGCCGCACGTGAACGTCGGAACGATCGGCCACGTGGACCACGGCAAGACGACGCTGACGGCGGCTCTCCTCACCGTCCTGCGTGCCAACGGGAAGAAGGCGCAGGATAAGGGCATTGACGATCTGGACAAGGCCCCGGAGTCCAAGTCGCGCGGTATTACCATCAACACCGCGCACGTTGAGTATGAATCCGATGTGCGTCATTACGCACACATTGACTGTCCTGGACACGCGGACTACGTGAAGAACATGATTACCGGTGCCGCGCAGATGGACGGTGCCATCCTTGTGGTCTCCGCTGCAGACGGCCCGATGCCGCAGACACGCGAGCACATTCTCCTTGCACGGCAGGTTGGCGTTCCGCAGATTGTCGTCTTCCTCAACAAGGTGGACCAAGTAGAGGATCCGGAACTCATCGACCTCGTCGAGGAGGAGGTTCGTGATTTGCTTAAGAAGTACGAGTACGATGGCAGCACGACGACGATCATCCGCGGTTCGGCACTTCAGGCGCTGGAAAATCCGACCGATGCGGTGAAGGCGAAGCCGGTACTCGATCTCGTTGCTGCGCTGGATACGCAGATTCCGGAGCCGGTCCGTGAGACGGATCGTCCGTTCCTCATGCCGGTTGAAGATGTTTTCTCGATTGAAGGTCGCGGTACGGTTGCGACAGGCCGCATTGAGCGCGGACGCATTGACCTGAACGGAGAAGTGGAACTCATTGGCATCCGGCCGACGTCGAAGACGGTCGTGACGGGTATCGAGATGTTCAACAAGCAACTCGATGAGGGTATCGCCGGCGACAACGTCGGGGTGCTCCTCCGTGGCGTCAAGAAGGAAGATATCGAGCGCGGGCAGGTGATTGCGAAGCCCGGTTCCGTCACGCCGCACACGGAGTTTGAGGCCGAGGTATACGCACTCACGAAGGAGGAGGGCGGCCGGCACCGTCCGTTCATGAAGGGGTACAAGCCGCAGTTCTACATCCGGACGACCGACGTGACCGGCGAGGTGTCCCTCCCAGAGGGTACAGAGATGGTTATGCCGGGAGATACGGCAAACCTGACGGTGAAGCTCCTCGTGCCGATCGCACTGGAAGACAAGCAGCGCTTCGCGATCCGCGAGGGTGGCCGCACGGTTGGCGCCGGTGTCGTGACCAAGATTCTTGCGTAATAGCAGCGTTCGTCCCTCGTGGGAGCCGTATCGCTCCCACGAGGGAATCCGCACCTTTCTCTCCATGCCGAAGCACGACGAGACCACCGCGAAGAAGCACGCGAATGAGCCGGACGAGCCGCGCATTCGCATCAAGATTCGTGCGTATGATCATAAGATCATCGACGAATCTGCGAAGACGATTGTCGACACCGCGAAGCGCACGGGCGCGACGGTGCGCGGGCCAGTGCCGCTTCCGACGGAGCGTCGCCGGTACACGGTGAACCGCTCCCCGTTCAAGCACAAAACTGCGCGCGATCAGTACGAGATGCGTATTCACAAGCGACTGCTCGATATTGTCTCGCCGACGCCGAAGACGGTTGAAGCGCTGACGGGGTTGAACCTTCCGGCCGGTGTGAACATCGAGGTGAAAATGTAGAGGTGGCAACCAGCCACCGGCTGCGCGCTCTACGGGGGAGGTCTCATCGTGGAGCACGGAGCCGGCGGCTGGTGCCGAACGGATCGCAGAAAGGATTGGCAGGACCCTCGGACCATGAGGCACGTCTGTTGAAAACCACTGCGAACCGATTGTACACGTTACCGCGCATTCCATTCCGAACAAGAGACATCCACGGACACGGCCATGCCCCGAACTTGCGGGAGGGCGATTGCTGTTCGTGATGGATGCTCAGCGAGGCGATCTGGCGACTTCGGTCACGGATGGCCTCGTGGGGAATCCATCGCGTTTTTTGTTGGGAGCACGTTGTGCTCCGCCGATGTGATCCCGCAGCGTGCTCATGGACGGCAGTGCGTCCGAACCGGATAGTGATCCTATGCAGTTCCTCATCGCCACGAAACTCCACATGACGCAGCGTTACGACGGCGATCGCGCAGTCGCGACGACGGTCTTGCGCGTTGCGCCGTGCACGGTGACGCAGGTGAAGACGGTTCAGCAAGATGGATACGCAGCCGTGCAGGTGGCATCGGGCGAGCGGCGCGGCGTGAATCGGGCACTCTTGGGGCACTTCGGCGGAAAGAAGTTTCGCTTCGCGCGCGAAGTGCGTGTTGCAGATCCCGCGGCAGTTCCTGCAGTGGGCGATTGTATGGACGCGGCGACGTTCAAGCCGGGTGATCGCGTGACCATCGTTGCAGTATCGAAGGGTAAGGGGTTCGCTGGGGTTGTGAAGCGACACCACTTCCACGGGCACAACGCAACGCACGGTACGAAGGATCAGGTTCGCATGCCAGGATCGATCGGCGGAGGCGGGCGGGCGGGCGGGCGCGTCATCAAGGGTATGCGCATGGCAGGGCGCATGGGTAGCGATCGGGTGACCGTGAAGAATCTCACCGTCGTCGCCACTGATCCGGCAGCGCAGATCATTGAGCTGCGGGGCGCAGTGCCGGGCGCGCGTGGTGCGGTGGTCGAAATTCGTTCGTACAACGGGTATTGGGTTGCGTGACGAATTTCCAGTTTTTGAACGTGATCGATGTGATTATGCCGCAGGCACCGGTATACAATCAAGAGGGCCAGCAGACCGGAACCATGGAACTTCGGCCGGATGTCTTTGCGGTTGCAGCACGCAGCGCAGTACTCCATCAAGTGATCGTTGCCGCCGATGCGAATGCACGGCACGCGATCGCGTCAACGAAGACGCGCGGCGAGGTTCGCGGTGGCGGTCGGAAGCCCTGGAAGCAGAAAGGGACGGGGCGGGCTCGCGCGGGTTCGATCCGTTCGCCAATTTGGGTAGGCGGCGGCACGACATTCGGGCCGCGTGCAATTCGGAATTTTGCATTGAAAGTGAACAAGAAAATGCGACGTGCGGCAGTGCGCATGGCGCTTTCGGAGAAAGTTGCGGCATCACGGCTGCTCGTCCTTGAGGGATTTTCTCCTGCGGACGGCAAGACGAAGGCAGCAGTACGAACACTCGGTGCACTTGCTATTGCCGCGCAGACCGAGCGGAAGGCGCCGTCGATGCTCATGGTGCTTGCCGCATCCGAGCGCGCGGCAGCGCGAAGCATCCGGAACGTCCCGCGGGTATACGGCATGGACGCAGCGCATCTGAATGCTCGCGATGTGGTGAAGCATGATGTGGTCATCGCAACGAAGGAAGCGATTGCCGTGATGATGCAACAGCTGAGCAGCAGCGAACCGGCATCGTAATTGCATCTCTATGGCATCGACTCGTCGCACCAAAACAACGCCTGCTGTTTCCGTCCCGGCACCCGCCGTCACCGGACGCGGTGGAGCGTCGTACTCGGTATTGCTGGAGCCGTACTTGACGGAGAAGTCCAGTATCCTTGCAGAGCGCGGGCAGTACACGTTTCTCGTGCATCTGAAGGCAGAGAAGATTCAGATTGCGCGTGCGATTACGGAGCGTTACCAGGTACATCCTGTTCGTGTGTGGGTGCTGCGTACTCCCGGGAAGCACGTGCGTCATGGCCGGACCACCGGATGGCGAAGCGGGGTGAAGAAGGCGATTGTGACGCTCGCGGACGGTGAGACGATGCCATTCGGAGTCAGGACATAACATGCCAGCGTCTCGCATCGAATAACTCGGGTATGCCACTTGTCATCTACAAACCAACCAGCGCCGCACGGCGGAAGACTTCGATCATCCGAGGGGATGTTTCGAAGCGCCAGCCGGAGAAGCGCTTGCTCATCACCAAGCGATCCACGGGCGGACGGAATTCCCAGGGACGCATCACGGTGCGGCATCGCGGCAATGGCGTGAAGCGGCGCATCCGTATCGTTGACGAGAAGCGGCTTCGGTACGGTGATGTTGCAAAGGTGGTTGCGATCGAGTACGATCCCAATCGAAACGCGCGGCTTGCGCTGCTGGAGTACGGCGATGGCGTTCGTTCGTACATCATCGCTCCGCACGAGCTCCCAGTGGGGGCAGAGATCGTATCTGGGAATGTCAAAGTGGCAATCCGCGTGGGGAATCGTATGCCGTTGGAGCATATCCCAACGGGGATGCTGGTCCACGATGTCGAGCTGCAGCCCGGACAGGGCGGCAAGGTCGCTCGCGGGGCAGGCGTCGGCGTGCAGCTCATGGCCATTGAGGGGAAGCACGCGCAGCTGAAGATGCCGTCCGGGGAAATTCGTATGGTGCCGCGGATGTGCGCTGCAACCATCGGGCAAGTCGGGAACATCGACGCGCGTCTCGTGCGCATCGGGAAGGCCGGACGCAACCGTCGCCTGGGGATTCGACCGACGGTCCGCGGGAAGGTGATGAACCCGGTGGATCACCCGCACGGTGGCGGCGAGGGCCGTAACTCGATCGGGTTGAAGTACCCGAAGACCCCGTGGGGGAAGCACGCGTTGGGTGTGAAGACGCGCCGCCCGAAGAAGTGGAGCAACACGCTCATCGTTCGACGGCGGAAATCTCGGAAGAAACGCAAATAAGCCCCCTATGTCTCGTTCACTCAAGAAAGGTCCCTACGTCGATCCTCGGCTCCTGGAGAAGATCGCGAAGCGATCACCACAGGATCACTCCGTGGTGAAGACATGGTCGCGTGCTTCGACGATTACTCCGCAGATGGTGGGGATGACGTTCGGTGTCCATGACGGGCGCAAGCACGTCCCGGTGAAGGTCACGGAACAGATGGTGGGCCACAAGTTGGGGGAGTTTGCGCCGACACGCACGTTCCGTCGACATGGCGGGAAGCTCGCGAAATCGACGACCGAGGGTGGGAAGTAGCAGCAACAGCGCAAGAGCCGGCGACAAGCTCCATGGCAGGAACAGAACGTTTGCACAGGATCGACGTTCCGGGCATGCAGCTTGCAGCTGACTGTTGCACAATGCATCTATGCAAGTAAACGCACATCTCCGACAACTTCGCATGTCACCGCGCAAAGTTCGCCTCGTTGCGGACGTCGTGCGTGGGCTTGATGTTGCGCAGGCAGATGCGCAGCTCGCGTTCCTTCCGAAGGCCGCGGCGCGGCCAGTACGAAAGCTCGTTGCAAGCGCGGTCGCAAATGCGACGCACAATTTCGGGCTCAATCCGGCCAACCTCTACGTGGTGCAGGTGCGCGTGGATCAGGGGCCAACGCTCAAGCGGTTTCGCGCACGCGCGTTCGGTCGCGCAGCGACGATTCGCAAGCGATCGAGCCACGTCGCGGTGGTGCTTGGTGAGCGCGTTCCCACTGCGGCTGCCGATATTCGGAAGCCGAAGAACGCAGCGCATGTTGTTCCTGCACCCACGATGGTTGCTGATCGTGCGACGGCGTTGCGTGAGGGATCATCTGCTGAGCATGATGCTGCGGACGCAGGCAATGCTGCGGCGGCATCACGGCGCGGAGATGTGGGCGGGAAGGGCGCAACGGGGAGTCGGAAGGGCTTCCTTCGTACTTTTATGAATCGACGGACGGGAACAAAGTAGGTTGACGTATGGGACAGAAGGTGCACCCCAAAGCATTTCGACTTGCGACGCTCGCGACATGGTCGTCGCGCTGGTTCGCGGATTTTCGGACGTACCGCTCGTACCTTGAGCAGGATGTCGGCATGCGCGTGCTCATTCGCGAGCGATTCCGTGACGCTGGTGTCGCTGATGTGGTTGTGGAACGCAACGTGAAGCATGTGACCGTGACGATTCACGCCGCACGCCCAGGAGCAATCATTGGGCGCGGTGGACAGGGCGCGGAGAAGCTCAAGCAGGATATTCGAACGAAGTACTTTGCGGCCGCGAGCGGGGTCGCCGTGCAGGTGAATATCGTAGAAGTGGATCGTTCGGGATTGCAGGCGGAGGTGGCGTTGCAACAGATCATCCAGGAGATCGAGCATCGTCTCCCGTTCCGGCGCGTGCTGCGTCAGGCGATCGGCCGGATGGAGCGCGCCGGGGCGCAGGGTGCGCGCGTGCAGGTTTCCGGGCGTCTCAACGGTGCCGAGATTGCGCGGCGGGAGTCCGTGCGCGTGGGATCGGTGCCGCTCCAGACGCTGCGTGCGGACATCAGTTACGCGCAGGGATTTGCGCGGACCATCTACGGCTCCATTGGCGTAAAGGTGTGGATCTACCGCGGGGAAGTGTTTGAGGAAAAACGCGGAGCAAAGCATTGATGACGTATGTTGATGCCGAAGAAACAGAAGCACCGTAAGTGGCACAAGGGCCGCGGCCGCCGCATGCATCCTGCATCGCGGAAGACCACCGTTGCCTTCGGCGACATCGGATTGAAGGCGATTGGCGAATCGTGGGTGACCGCTCGGCAGATTGAGGCGGCACGCCGCGTGATTACGCGCGTGACCCGGAAGGGCGGGAAGCTCTGGATTCGTATTTTCCCGGATCGGCCGGTGACTATGAAGGGGAATGAGGTGCCCATGGGCGGCGGGAAGGGGAACGTTGATCACTTTGTTGCTGCGGTACGGCCAGGCACGGTCATGTTTGAGGTTGGTGGCGTGGATCTCGCAGAGGCGCGTGATGCACTCCGGCTCGCGGGGCACAAGCTTCCATTGAAAACGAAGATTGTCGAACGATTGTAGGCATGGTATGGATATCAAGGTGATTCGGGAAAAAACCGATGCAGAACTCGCAGTGCTCCTTGATGAGCAGCGCGGGAAGCTGGAAGAGCTGCGATTCCGCGCCCGGGCGCGGGAGCTCAAAAACGTGCATGAGCTGCGGGACGCGCGGCGCGTGATTGCGCGGATGCTCACCGTGCGCAACGAGCGCCAGCAGGTAGCCTAACTTCTATGGACCAACAGCTGAAACAATCGCGTCGGTTCCAGGGTGTCGTGATATCGAACGCAATGGAAAAGACCTGCGTTGTCCGCGTGGAGCGGACGAAGGTGCACCCCAAGTATCGGAAGGCGTATCGGGTGAAGCGGAACTTTAAGGTGCACGATCCGGAGAACGAGGCGCGGGTTGGCGCAGTGGTGCACTTTGAGGAGTGCCGTCCGATTTCGAAGGAGAAGCGTTGGCGGCTCTTGCGTTCCTAGCTTCGAGCAGCTAGAATTTCCCTGTATGATTCAGCATCGCACCATGGTGAAGAGCGCGGATAATACCGGAGCGAAACGGCTCCAATGCATCCGCGTGCTCGGCGGATACCGGAAGCGCACGGCGCGTCTTGGCGACCTTGCGACGTTCGTGGTGAAGGAAGCCGTTCCGCATAGCAGCGTGAAGAAGAGCGACATCGTGCATGCGGTGCTCGTGCGGTCCGTTAAGGAACAGCGGCGCGCGGACGGGAGCTATATTCGTTTCAACGAGAACGCGGTCGTGATTGTCGATAAGGCAAGCAAGGAGCCAAAGGGGACGCGTATTTTCGGCCCCATTGCGCGTGAGCTTCGGGCGAATGGGTACCAGAAGATTATTTCGCTTGCTCCGGAAGTGGTCTAGCAGCTGCCAGCTCCAAGTTTCAAGCGTCGGGCGTGCAGATACGTTCATCACTTGAGCCTTGCGGCGGGTAGCTGAGAGCTTACAGCTCGAATGTATGCACAACATCAAGAAGGGCGACATCATCAAGATGCTGAGCGGACGAGACCGCGGCAAGACGGGGAAGGTGCTTCGGACACTGCCGAAACGCGAGATGCTTGTCGTGGAAGGATTGAACGTGCTGGTGAAGCATCTCCGGCCGCGCCGACAGGGTGAGCAGGGGCAGCGCGTGCAGTTCCCGGCCCCATTCCCGCGGTCGCGGGCGATGGTGGTCTGCCCGAAGTGCAGCGTGGCAACCCGATCGGGTGCGACGGTGCTGACGGATGGAACAAAGCAGCGACGGTGCCACCAGTGTGGCCAAACATTCGCTTGAACAGTTTTGCTATGACGTTGCACGAGCGCTACAACAAAGAGATGATCCCCAAGCTCATGGCGGAGCTTTCGGAGTCCAATACGATGGCGGTACCACGCATTGAAAAGGTGGTCCTGAACGTCGGAACAGGCGGGTCCTCGCGTGAGGCGGGTCTTGCCGATGTCGCCGCGCAGACACTCGAGCAGATTTCCGGGCAGCACCCGGTACGGACCCTGGCGCGCAAGTCCATTGCGGCCTTCAAGGTCCGTGAGGGTCAGGCCGTCGGCGTGATGGTGACGCTTCGAGGGAAGCGCATGTGGGATTTCCTGGAGAAATTCCTCTCGGTAACCTTGCCGCGGGTTCGCGATTTTCGTGGCTTGCCCCAGACGATCATTGACGCGCAGGGGAATTGTTCGGTAGGATTTCGAGAGCACGTCATGTTCCCGGAAGTCGCCCCTGACGCAGTGGATCAGATCCATGGGTTGCAGGTGACCATTGTCACGAACGCACGTCGTCGGGATCGCGGCATGGCGCTGTTCCGGGCGCTCGGTATTCCGTTCCGCTCGTAACGCGGTGGTCCCGCTTCCACGTTTATGGCCCGCAAAGCACTCATCGTCAAATCCGCGCGATCGCGCGTGCATCCGAAGTATTCAACGCGCATTGTGCGCCGATGTTGGCGGTGCGGGCGCGGGCACGGCTACATGCGAGATTTTGAACTCTGCCGTATCTGCTTCCGCGAACTCGCGAACAACGGCGAGCTCCCCGGAATTAAGAAGGCGAGCTGGTAATGATAGCCGGCCAGCTCCCAGCATCGCGCCTCACGGGCACACCGTGGAGCTCGGAGCTGGGTGCTGGAAGCGTGCAGCTCATATGATGACCGATCCTATCGCAGACATGCTGACGAGAATTCGGAACGCGCAGTCGGTTGGAAAACCGACCGTGGTATTGCCGACCTCAAAGGTGAAGCGCGCAATCGCGGAGCTCCTCGCTCGTGAGGGATGGCTTGAGCGCGTCGAGGTGCGAGCGCCGGTGGTGAAGAAAGGCGGGCCGCAGCTCCATCAAGAATTACTGCTCACGCTTCGCTATCGTCGCGCAGGCGAACCGATCATCCGATCCATTCGGCGGGTTTCTCGGCCGGGACGGCGGGTCTACGTGAAGCGCGGCGAGATTGGTTCAATCAAGCGCGGTGTGGGACTCGCGATCCTCTCGACGCCGAAAGGCATGCTGACGAATCGCGAGGCGAGGGATGTTGGTATCGGTGGCGAGGTGATTTGCGAAGTGTACTGAAACCACGTGTGATCAATGATGTACGATTGCTGATTTGCGTCGATCATCAATCGCACATCTGACATCATCAAGTATGTCTCGAATCGGCAAACAACCTATCACGATCCCGGAGGCGGTCACCGTGAGCATCGAAGACGGGAGCGCCATGGTGCGTGGCCCGAAGGGTGTGATTGCTGTCCCGTTGCACCAGCACGTCGCTGTTGCGCAGCGCGATGGTGCACTCTTCGTAACGGTTGAGAAGCCGACACTGAAGGACGATCGCGCGCTCTGGGGCCTGACGACGCGGTTGCTGAGCAACGCAGTGCACGGCGTGACGAAGGGGTACACCAAGCAGCTCGAGGTGCATGGCGTCGGTTTCCGTGTCACATTGAAGGGGAGTACGCTTGATTTGACGTTGGGGTATTCGCACCCGGTGACGTTCGCACTGCCGGACGGTGTGCAAGCGACCGTCGAGAAGAATACGATTACCATTTCCGGTATTGATAAGCAGCTCGTGGGTGAAGTTGCGGCGAAGTTGCACGCACTGCGGAAGCCGGATGCGTACCACGGCAAGGGCGTTCGGTATGCGGGCGTCGTACTCAAATTGAAGCCCGGGAAAGCCGCGAAGGGCGCAGGAGGCTAGCAAAGAATTTTCGCGCGGTTGTCGCGCATCGCATATGGCATCATTCTCCAAGTCCACCATGCATCCGAGACAGCGTCGGCATCGTCGTATTCGTGCGCGTATCGTCGGTACTGCGGCACGCCCTCGCATTGCGATTTTTCGCAGCGCGAAGCATGTGTACGCACAGCTGATTGATGACGCGGCCCAGCGAACGCTTGCTGCCGTATCGGATCGTGATGTACAAGCCGCAGCATCGGGGAAGGTCGACGTTGCGCGTGAGGCAGGAAAAGTGCTCGCTGCGCGTGCGGTTGCAAAGGGCGTGACGCGTGTCGTGTTTGATCGCGGTGGGTACGCGTACCACGGGCGCGTGCAGGCGTTTGCCGAGGGCGCACGCGAGGGCGGACTCGCATTTTAGTGGTTCAACGCATCGTGCTACGACGTACGCACCGATGACGCATGACGATAAGGATATGCCAGCACCAGCGAGAACGGCAACAAAAGAGCGATCCTCCGGCGGGCCGGCACGCGGTCCGCGCGGCCGGGGTGGTCCGACGCGCGGCCGAGATGGGCGTAGCGGTGGTTCGCGCGAGCGGGAACGCGAGCATGACGAGTTTGAGCAGAAGATTCTCGACCTCGCGCGCGTGACGCGCGTCACCGCGGGCGGCAAGCGCATGCGCTTCCGTGCGTGCGTTGCGGTTGGCGATCGGAAGGGGCGGGTTGGTATTGGTCTCGCCAAGGGCGCGGATGTTTCAGCGGCGATCGCGAAGGCAACGACTCGCGCCAAGAAGGCGGTGATGACCGTTCCCATGGAGCACGAAACGATTCCGCACGATGTGCGTGTGAAGTTCAAGGCGGCGAAGCTCCTGCTGAAGCCCGCACCGAAAGGGAGCGGTATCATCGCGGGCGGCGTCGTTCGTCTCGTCCTTGATCTTGCGGGCGTTCCGAATGTCGTGGCGAAAATTCTTGGTTCTACAAACAAAGTTTCGAATGCGAGAGCCACGATGGATGCGCTGGCGGCGCTGCGCGCTCGCGGTCGATGATTCTTTGCCTCCGCTCGGGCGTTCGTCATGGAGGTACATTGCCTCGCGCATCACACCCCAGCAATTCGTATCCTATGTATTCTCTCCACACGCTGAAGCCAGGACCAAACAGCAAGCGCAAGCACCGCCGCATTGGGCGGGGGCACGGTTCAGGCCGCGGGAAGACTGCCGGCCGCGGCACGAAGGGGCAGAAGGCGCGCTCCGGTGGGCGTGGCGGCCTCAAGCGGCTTGGCATGAAGCGCATGCTCCTCCAGCAGCCGAAGGTGCGCGGATTTAAGAGCATACACCCAAAGCCGGAATCGGTGAACATTGGCACGGTTGCCGGATGCATCACAGTTGGCACGATGGTAACCCCGAAGTCACTTGCTGCTGCTGGCCTCATCCCGCACGCGCGCAACGGCGCGAAAATCCTCGGGGGCGGCTCATGCACGAAGCAGTTGACGTTTAAGGATGTGGAGGTCTCTGCGGGGGCGAAAGCAAAGATTGAACAGGCGGGTGGGACGATTATTGCGCGTGATGCCTCCTCGTAGTACGGATGATGGGAATCTTTTGGTATGTTCGAGAAGTTCAAGGCGCTCTGGAAGGTGAAGGACATCAGGAATGCGATCCTGTTCGTCTTGGGGATGCTCGCACTTTTCCGATTGCTCGCGCACATTCCGGTTCCCGGCGTGGATGTGGATGCGCTCCAGAGCTTCTTTGCATCGAACGCAATCCTCGGACTCCTCAATGTATTCTCTGGCGGAACGATGGAAAATTTCTCCATCGTGGCACTTGGCGTTGCGCCATACATCACCGCCTCGATTATTTTCCAGCTCCTTGGCATGGTCGTACCGGCGATTGAGGAGCTGCAGAAGGAGGGCGAGTACGGACGGCGGAAGATGAATCAGTACACGCGCCTCCTCTCCGTGCCGCTCGCGATTCTTCAGGGATTTGGACTCATTACGCTCATCCGCCAGTCGAATGCGAACATTCTGCCCGATCTCGGCATGGCCCAGACGTTGCTCCTCCTGGCCACGGTGACGGCGGGGACGGTGTTCCTCATGTGGATCGGTGAGCTTATTTCGGAGAAGCATGTGGGCAACGGAATATCGCTCATGATCTTCGCCGGGATCGTGTCATCGTTGCCGCGCGCGATTCAGCAGACCGCGCTCACGGTGGACGCGTCGCGTCTTGTGCAGTTAATCCTCTTCGTGATCCTAGCGATTGCGACGGTCATTGGCGTCGTGGCGCTCACGGAGGCACAGCGGAACATTCCCGTTTCCTATGCGCGGCAGGTACGCGGAGCGCGGATGATGGGCGGACTCAACACGCATCTCCCCTTGCGCGTCAACATGGCGGGTGTCATTCCGATTATTTTTGCCATTTCGATTATCCTCTTCCCGCCGCTCATCGGCCAATTCCTCATCCATGCGAAGACCGCGTGGATTGCGGGACTCGCGGAAGCAACCATTACACTATTCCAGAATCAGGTGTTCTACGGTGTCTTGTACTTCCTGCTCGTGTTCATCTTCACATACTTCTACACGGCCGTGGTGTTCCATCCGCAGCAGATTGCGGAGAACCTGCAGAAGCAGGGCGGATTCATCCCTGGTATTCGTCCGGGCCGCGCTACTGCCGAGTATCTCCAGTTTGTCACTAACCGCATCATCTTCGTTGGCGCGGCGGCGCTCGGCTTCATTGCGATCCTCCCGCTCATCACGCAGCCGCTTGTGCCAGGATCCACGCAGCTCACGACGATCGTCGGCGGCACGTCGCTCCTTATCATCGTCTCGGTAGTCATTGAGTCCGTGAAGCAGGTCGGGAGCCAACTCACGATGCGAGAGTACGAGGGATTGTAACATGCGCACGGATTGCGCACAGATCGGAGACGTTTGCCCCGCGAAGCACCGCGCGCAGTGGGGGATGACAAAGATTTTAATATCTCTCCCGCGTCGTATGGCGCGGGAGAGATATTGTGTGTAGGTGTTCCGTCTGACGGTGTAGTATGAAAGAAGTGGTCCAAGTGACACGCAATGTGCGGAGCACGATCATTGCGCACCGCGTGTACTGAGGATTCTTGGGTTGATTTTTTCAGGTCCATGGCGATTGCCGTATTCACGTTTGCGCTCGCGTACCTCCTGCTCATCGATGGGTTTTACCGCCGCACAACGGTTGTTGCGTTTGCGGCGTTCTTCTTATTGCTCACGGGCGTTCTGACGCCAGGGACTGCCGTTCGCGCAATTGACTGGAATGTCATCGGACTCTTCTTTGGCATGCTCGTGCTCGCGGATCTCTTCCTCGCATCGCGGATGCCCGCGATCATTGCGGGGCGCATCGCGCGCTCCGCGCGGTCTGTCGGTGGCGCGATTCTCGGCATGTGCGTGCTTGCATCGGTACTCTCCGCCGTGCTGGAGAACGTCGCGGTCGTGCTTATTCTCGCGCCGCTCGCACTCGCACTCGCGCGGCAGCTCCAGACGCCGGCAGCTCCCATGCTCATCGGTATCTCCCTCTCCTCCAATCTCCAGGGCGCCGCAACGCTCGTCGGCGATCCGCCATCCATGCTCCTGGGATCGTACGCGGGCCTGACATTCAATGATTTCTTTTGGCTCGATGGTCGCCCGGGAATTTTTTTCGCCGTGCAGGCGGGGGCGCTGATGTCATTCGTGCTGCTCTGGGTGCTGTTCCGCCATCTCCGTGCACCGGCCAGAGAAGTCCCGGCGGAACGTCCGCAGTCGTTGGTCCCCTCTATCCTCCTCGTCGGCGTTATCGTCGCGTTGGTGGGTGCGTCATTCCTGTTCCCGCATGCGCCGTACGCATCAGCAGTCATCGTGCTGGTTGGTGCGGCCATAGGCCTCCTCTGGCACGCGGCGGTCAATGGCAGTGCGCACAGCGTGCAAGCGTCGGCAACCGCAGAAAGCGCGAAGCCGCTGAGCCGTCTCGCCCAACGACACATCACGTTCCGGGACCGCATTGGAGATAGCCACCGGCTGCTCCGCGCGTTGGATTGGGAAACCACAGGATTCCTGATGGGCGTCTTTGTGCTCGTCGGTGCGCTCGCGGAGTCCGGGGCAATCGTTGCATTCGCAGAATGGTTTGTCATTGCCGCAGACGGGAGCACGATGCGCATGTACGTTGCGCTCGTCCTTTTCTCCGTGGCGCTCTCCGCGTTTATTGACAACGTGCCATTCACCATCGCGATGCTGCCTGTGGCCGGAGCGTTTGCCGCGCGTACCGGCGCAGATCCGATGCTCTTCTTTGGTGCACTTCTGCTCGGCGCGTCGGTCGGCGGGAACATCACGCCAATTGGTGCCTCGGCGAACATCGTTGCGTGTCGTTGGATTGAGGAGCGGGCTGGTGAGCCGATGAGTTTCCTCCGTTTTGCCCGCTATGGTCTCCCGTTCACGCTTGTGAGCGTGGGGGCGGCGACGGTGTTTTGGTGGTTCGCGTGGTCGTAATGCTCCATCGCAGATTGCGCGCGCGCGAGTTGCGGATGGTACGCTCTGCATGTACCATGGGCATATATTTGTGTGCGTGCTGACCCGTATGTACCGCATCGCTTTCCTCGGCCCGCCAGGATCAGGAAAAGGAACGCAGGCGCAACTCCTCGCGCCAACGTTGGAGGTCCCCATTGTGGGACCGGGAGCGTTGTACCGGAAGGAGATCGCGGCGAATTCCGAGTTGGGACAGCGTGTACGCGATGCAGTGGAATCCGGTGGCATGGTGCCCAATGCGATCACGAATGAGGTCATCGCCAAGTACTTGCGCGAGCCCGCGTGCGTGCGGGGGTACATCCTGGACGGGTATCCGCGCGAGCAGGAGCAACTTGCCGCGCTGGATACTGCACCGTTGCCGCTCACCCATGCAATCTACCTCGCGATTCCGGAAGCGGTGGTGTACCATCGCCTCGCGGAGCGTCTCGTGTGTATCTGTGGTGCGCAGTTCAATCGGCGCGAGCTCGCGCTCGATCACGGGGATGAGGCGCGGTGCGATGCGTGTGACGGCGCGCTTGAACGTCGGAAGGATGACGACCCGGCGCGTATTGCGCAACGCATCGCGCACTACCGCGCAGAGACGGAGCCGGTCATCGCATCGCTCCGCGAGCGCGGGATACTTGTGGAGATTGACGGCACGCGGGCGATTGCTGTCGTGCACCAGGAGATTGTGGAGCGTATTGCCGCTGCCACGGAGGCAGCGTAAGGAGATGCTCTGTATGGTTGCTCGCAACGCACACGCACGAACCATGCTCCGCGAAGGCGGCGAGAAGCTCGGCCGCATTTTGGCCGAGTGTGCTGCTGCCGCGCAGCCGGGCGTGACGCTGCGCGAGCTGGACGCGTTGGCACAGCAGCGCATTCGTGCGGAGGGAGGCGAGCCGTCCTTCTTGGGGTATCGCCCCTCGCGCGCGGACACGGCATTCCCGGGCGCGCTCTGCATCTCCGTGAACGATGAAGTGGTACACGGAGTCCCCACGCGGCCGATCACGCTCGCCGCTGGCGACCTTGTTGGTCTCGACATTGGAATGCGTTGGCCCAAGGATGGCGGGCTGTACACCGATACGGCAATGACGGTGTGTGTGGGTGCGTGCGCAAAACCGGCGCAGCGGCTTCTCGATGCGACGCAGCGTGCACTGGATGCCGGTATCGCGGCCGCGGCAGTGGGGAGCCGCATATCCGATATCGCGCGCGCGATTCAAGCGGTGGTAGAGGCGGCGCGGTACTCTGTCGTGCGCGATCTCGTGGGGCACGGCGTTGGCAACGCGGTGCACGAGGAGCCGCAGGTGCCAAACTTTTGGGATGCGCGGCAGGTGGATACAGAAATTTTGGACGGCCATGTTTTAGCACTGGAGCCCATGGTGACGGCTGGCGGCTGGCGCGTGATCAGCGATCCCGATCACTGGACTATTCGCACGCACGACCACTCGCTCGCCGCCCATTTTGAGCACACGATCCTGGTCACCAAAGACGGCGTAGAGATCTTGACGAAGCGTTAGGCATGTGTTAGCATTGCGGTGTACGGTTTCATGCTCTTTTGAGCTACAAGGAGTTTGACCATGCCGACGGTGCACTTGCGGAAGCTGACACGGAGTCGCAAAGACGAGCGGCGAAATGTGCATCGGGCGACGGAGGTTTTCGTACGCACGATTACTGACGCACTCCAGGTCCTGGAAGACTTTGGGATGCACAGCAACCGGGCAGTTCTGGTTACGTCGCTGCAACACGGCCCTGGCGCGATGGAGTTGCATTACAGCGGCGTGTGCTACGTTCCGCACTCACGCAACTTGTACCTCGCTCCAGCACGCGCATCGCGGTTCGAGCGACTGCTCGCGGATGTGTTTCGTGAGTTCTCCTGGGATGGGATCGGGACCGAGAATGCCTCGTCCGCCATCGCAGTGCAGGCCATCCGCATGATCGGGGATGTTCGAGCGTATCGCATCACGCTCGATCTGGCCCTCTCGAATGAGATGGAGGACAGCGTACGCAGTTCTCTCTCGCGCATCGCGGACGGTCAGCATCAGTGCTCCTGTACATGGTTCGGCCTCGACTAGTCACACGGCCCCCGCGCTTTCCTGCGCGGGGGCCGCTTGCTTCTGCTATGCTGTGCATGTGATGTTCCTGAATATTTCTATGGCACTCCTCGGCATTGATTACGGTACAGCAAAGATCGGGCTCGCGATCGCAGAGGGGCAGGTTGCCACGCCGCTTCGGGTGTTTCGATATGAGACAACGCGTGAGCTGCGTGATGAGCTGTGGCGCGCGATCGCGGAGTACGGCGTGCGGTCGGTTGTGGTTGGCGTTCCCAGAACCAATCGCACTGCCGCCGAGGAATTCGTCGCGTGGTTGCGCCGCGAGCTCACGCTGCCAGTGATGACGGAGGATGAGCAGCTCACCACGCAATTCGCCAAGCGCCTCATGCGCGGATGGAAGGGCAAAGCCCAAGACGATGCCGTCGCCGCCGCGCTCCTCCTGCAATCGTATATCGAACGGAACGCTTGAAGCTTGCTATGACCTATTCCGCAACCGGCATCGTCCTGCGGCGCCAGGATGCGCATGAGTGGGATCGTTTCTACACCATCTACACGCGTGAGCACGGCAAGCTCTTCCTGGTGGGGAAGGGAACACGGCGACCGCGGGCAAAACTTGCGGCGCATGTGGAGCCGTTGCACGAGGCGGAGTTGGAGATTGCGCACGGGCGGCAGATCGATCGCATCATCTTCGCGCGCACGCTCCGAACAAACGAGGCGTTTGCACAATCGCACGCGCACTTTACACATGCGTCCTTTCTTTGTGAGTGTGTGGATGCGCTCACAAAATCTAACCACCAAGATCCCGCGATTTTTGATCTCCTGCAGGTCGCGCTGCTCGCCGTACGTGATGCGCATCCCGCGCTCGCGCCCGCGTTCATTGTGCGCCTCATCGCGCTTCTCGGCTACGCCCCAGATCTCCGCCAGTGCATCGAGTGCCGCACACCCTTTCGCGACCGTCCCGCAACCGCCCTCCCACACCGCGGCGGCGCGAGTTGCCTCCCATGTTCCTCCCCCGCTTCCAGGGGGGGAGTGAGAGGGGGTGCGGGCATGTATCCTCCCCCGCTTCCAGGGGGGGAGTTAGAGGGGGTG
>JAUSKM010000023.1 GCA_030646955.1 bacterium | reverse complement strand
AACAACGCGCTCAGTAGCGGTTGATAGAGCGCATCGTGCCAGAGAACAGCAAGCATACCAACAATATATAGGGGGGGCTAATACTAGTGTACGGTGCGCATTGACAGGTACGCAACCGTCGCGTACTCTAGCAGCGTATCCTGTTCATTGTCAATACAGACATTCCCGTCATTCCAAGGAGCATCCGCCAACGGGCACGCCATCGGAATGACAACACAAACACGCGCTCCTCTGGAGGGTTTTGATGGCACGAAATCGCCGTGATACGCGGACAGGCGACCTGCTTGTCTGGGCGGCGGTGCGCGATGCGCCGCCAGCCGGATGGGTGCCGCCCGTGTTTCGGATGTTGGATTCTACGCTGATTGATGTTCGCCCATTCGCCGAGATCGTGTTCGATGCATGGAAACGATACCGCCGCTTCGGCGTCATCGCAGCGACGGGCAGCGGCAAGACGGGACTGGCGTATATGCTGGCTGACGATCCGCTCGCCAACGGCTCCCACGTCATCGTCTCTGCACCAACCATCGTGCTCGCGCAGCAGCACGCGGCATTTGCGCAGAAGGTGTTTCGGCTGCCCGCAACGGACGTGTGCTTCGTGGATGGCGGATGGAAACCGGAGCGCCGCGCGAAGTTCTGGGCAACGAGTCGCCTCTGCTTCGCAACGCCGCAAACCATGGCAAACGACATCGCGCGCGGCATCGTGCCGCTCGATACGACGGGTCTCATCGTCATTGATGAGTGCCATCACGCGGCGAAGACGCACGCGTCCATTGCAATTGCCGCGGCGGGAGCGGAGCGTGACATCCGCCTGGTCGCGTTCACGGCATCACCGGGGAGCACCTGCACCCGCGTCGAACGGCTTCGCAAGAACCTCCAGCTGCAAGAATGGGTGGACATTGCGGACGACGAGACCAGCGCGTTTCGCCCGCCCGTGCGCCGGAGTGTGCGCATCGCTGAGCTTGATGCAAATGTCCATGCGATCATCCGCAGTATCGAGGATGTCCTCGAACGCGTGACGCGCATCCTCGTTGGCCATCGCCTCCTACAGGACGTGCAGCGCGTTCCATCACTGAAGGTGCTGAAGGACGCAGCCGCAACGCACAAGCAGCGTCTCCGCACCGCGCGAGACAAAGCGACGCGAAAAACGCTGAAAGACCTGCAGGCGTACCTCACTGTTGCCTTCCAGCTCGTCACCATACTCACCAGCATCGTGTCTGACGATTACGCCGTTGCCCTCCAACGACTGGAGCGGGCATGCACGAAGCAGTGGAAGCTAGGGAACGGGAAGCCCGGCGGGTTGACCGGTTCTGCGAAACGGCTCACCATCACGCCCGAGGTGCAGCACGCGCGCGCATTCCTCGCACAACTCGCGCAGGCCGCGGTGGTTCATCCAAAGCAACAAACGCTCCTGGATGTGATCCGCGAGGCGCGAGAAGCAGGACCCGTGCGCGGGCTTGTCTTCAACCGATACGCGGAGGGATGCAAGCGCCTTGTGGAGCTGCTCAATACGACGTTCGGCGCGGGCACCGCGGTGGCAGTGCTGGGGAAGAAGCACATGAAACCAGCGGACGCCATCGCGGCGCTCCACATGCTCGCAGATGGCACCGTGTCATTCGCGGTTGCAACGGACGTGGCGCGTGAGGGCGTGCACATTCCGGCCATTGATCTCCTGGTCCTCTACACCCCTCCGCGCAACGAGCGCGAGCTCATCCAACTGGAGGGGCGCACGGGACGCACGAAGCCCGGCGTCATCGTCGGCATCACCGCAGACCATAGCACGGATCAACGCTACGCAGTCATCGCACGAGCGGCAGCCGCGCGTATGCACACGCTCTTCACACGCCGTACCGCGCGGGCCGCAGCGGGAGACGGCGTGCAGCGCTCCCATTTCTCGCGTACGCCCGAGAAGCAGCCGGGAACATTCGTGGAGGAGCTGCGCGAAGGATTTGTGTTCGAGCGCTTCCGCGTGGACGATGCCTGCGTGATGCGCCCCACAACATCCCGGCCGTATGTCCGCCTCACGCTTGCGGATCGCACTGGCACACTCCCCTGCTTCCACTGGTGTCCGGATGGCCTCACGCAGGCGGAGACGCTCGTGAGCACGCTGCCGCGCGCTACCGTGGTCATCGCGGCCGGCATTGTGGAGCAGGGTGACGGTACGCGACGCATCATCATCAACCCCGCCGAGGGCCAGCACCTCGTCCGGTGCCCGGACACGGACTACACGGTCCACGATTACGTCGCCACCACGCCGTTCTAAGGACATCGGACATGCGCTGTGTTGCGCAAAACCACGGCAGCCCTGTTGACAAACAGGGCTGCTTTCTATTACGGTGGAATGATTGTGCAAACGATGCAGTCCAGCGTACAATCGAAACGGGAGGAGGACGCAATGCACGAAGCAACGAGGCAGTACCTTTCCATCATGATGGTCGCGACGATCGGAGCAACGGTTGTCACCTGCGCCACCGCGCAGGACGAGCTCCGGCAGCAGGAACAAACGGGTACGGCGCAGCAGGGAGTCGAGGCACCGTGCACCGTGGAGCGGGCGCGGGAGCTGCACCCCGCCTACAGCAAGCTCATGGAAGACGAGATCGAGAACGGGCGCGCACGCATGTCCGCAACCGTCGCGCGCCTGCAGGCGGCGGCGGAACAGGCGAAACGACTGTACATTCCCGCAGAGATTCCTGTTCCCATGATCCACGGGTGGTTGCTCGAGGCACGCGACTTCCCGGACACGCACATGGACGTGGATCGTGGCCCCAGCGGGTGGGACTGCCTGCCTGGTATCACACCGGGGACGCAGCAGATACTGTATGCTCGTACGCTTGGCGGCGAAGTGCAGGATCCGCATTTCGTTTGGGCGGATGTCATTGCGCTCGCGACAAGCGACTTCCGAGAGCGCGTACGCCAATACCGCACAAACCAAAGCGATCTGAATGGTGCGTACAACGCATATAGGTTCGTTGTGCACCCCCTCACCTTACTGCCCCATGCGGTCACTCGTTCCATCGCGTACGCAGCAATAACGCTTGCGGACCACAACATCGATGCGGCGATCGCATTTGTGGACGCGGTGTTCCCGTTCGTCCAGGAGCAACTGGGTACGGATGTGAATCTCCTGCGCGAAATCATCGCGCAGTACGCGCAAACGGCAGTGCTGGGGACGGATTTCGAGGCCATCAACCGTGAACGGCTCATCGAGGAACGACGTGCAGGGTACTGGGGTGAGGCATGGACACCCACAGGCGTCTGGCTGCGCATCTGGCTCAGCACCGCAGAGCATCCGTACGCCCGCGTCGCACGACTGCACTACCTCATGCTCCGCGTACTCGCGCAGCTGGGCGATCCACGAGTAGTGGAATGGGCAAAACCCTACGTGGAATTGAAAAACCACCACGCCGAGTAGCGTGACGCAACACGAGGCCGGACCTTCCAAGGTCCGGCCTTATGCTTTACGTTTACTCCTCCCCTTCCTGCTCGTCCTCGCGCCGCGGTGGCGGAGGGCTCTTGGAGGTCCCCAGGAGGTCGCCCAACGAGAGCTCCTTGCCGCCTCCGCTCCCGCCGCGTACGACGGGTGTGCCTTCATCCATGGCAGACGGCTGCGGCTTTGGCGGCGGCTCACGACGCGGTGGGCGCTGGTCACGCTGTGGGGCGCGATCGTCGCGCCCGCGCTGCGGTCCCCGTCCGCCACCGCGCTCTCCCCCGCCCTCCCGCCGCGGCCCGCGCTCGCCGCGGCCCTGCTGCGGTGCACCACCCCCGCCACGCCCCTCCCGTCGCGGCGGACGCTCATTTCCTTCGCGCTTTACGGTGCCCCGCACATCGCGCCGTTCCGGCGCACGCTGTTCCGAGGTTCTCCGTTCTTCAGTTTTTTGCGGCGCTCCGTCTTGCCGTGCGCCAGTATCCGTACGATCCCCCACTTCGCCGGGGCTTTGCGGGGCAGGCGTGGCCATCCGTGGAGCGCGCTTTGCGGCCTCCACCTCTGCCATCTTCTTCTTCTCCTTCTCCCCGCGCATGCAGTTCTCGCAAAGTACCTTCTGCCCCGGCCGTGGCTGGAAGAACACCGTCGCACCGCCACCGCAGGACGCGCACTCTACAATGCGCGGCTCGGGCCGCTTCTTCCCGCCTCCGCCTTCCTCCCCCCCAGCTGCGCCGGCCTTCGCGCGCGCGGCATCACGCATCCAGCCGCCGCTCTCGCCCTCGCGGTGTTTGGGGATATCCTTCGTGTACTCCTTTGCTTTGGCGCGCGCCGCGGTCCACTCCGCTTCCTCGCGCTCGCCCGTATCCTCCGCCTCGCCCTCCTCGGACGGTAACATCCCGGTCCACTTCGCAATCTTGTTTTCAATCTCCTTCCGCGGCGTCGCAAACCGCTCGCGCGAAATGCGGAGCACCTTCTCACGATTTCCCGTCTTCTGGTACTGCAACTGAATGGGAAGCATCGTATTTGCGGAGAACGGATCGGACGAGATGCCGTTAATCATCAACTTGAGGTACATCGCCCACTTAGGGATGTTCACCAGATCTTCCAGCTCGAAAATCGGCGTAAATTCCGGCTCCAAAAACTCTGCATCCTGCGCACCAACGCGCAGCACCACTAACGTGCCCACGTTCCCGAACACGGCATCGCGGACGCGCGTGGATGTCTCGGTCATGAGCTGTCCAACATACTGGTGCGCAATAATGAGGTTCAGGCGGTACTTACGCGCCTCGGAGAGAATATCCGCAAACGCATCCGTCGCAAAGTTTTGAAATTCGTCCACGTAGAGGTAGAAGTCCTGGCGCTCTTCCTCCGGGATGTTCACGCGCTCCATGGCCGCCAGATAGATTTTCGTAACCATCATGGATCCCAAAAGTGCAGAGTTGTCCTCACCCACGCCGCCCTTGGCAAGGTTCATGATAAGAATCTTCCGGTTGTCCATGATGTCCCGCAGCCGAATGGTGGACTTTACCTGCCCCACAATGTTGCGGACCAACGGGGACGAGAGGAACTGTCCCACCTTGTTCTGAATCGGCGCGATGGCCTCGGTCTGAAACTTGTCCGGGTAGCGCGCGTACTCGTCCACCCAGAACGATTTGACCACCGGGTCCTGCACCATCGCAATCACCTTCCGGCGGTAATCCTTGTCCACCAGGATGCGCATAATACCCAGAAGCGTGGTACCCGGGTAATCCATGAGCGCGAGGATTGCGTTGCGCAACACGTACTCCAGGCGCGGCCCCCACGAGTCCGCCCAAATCTTCTTGAAGATGCCGATGAGGCCGGACGCGACGAGGTGCTTCTGTGCCTCGTCAAAGCTCTCCAGCACGTTGAACGCAATGGGCCAATCCAGGTCTGCCGGGTTGAAGTAGACCACGTCATTCACGCGATGGCTGGGGATGTAATCCAACAGGCGATCCGCCGTATCGCCGTGCGGATCCAGGTATGCAACGCCGTGCCCCGCCTGGATGTCGTGGTAGATGAGCTGCTCGAGCACGGAGGTTTTCCCCATGCCGGTTTTCCCGATGAGGTACATGTGCCGACGGCGATCATCCGTTTTGATGCCAAATCGCTGCGTCTTCCCACGGAAATTTGTCTCCGCAAACGGAACAACCTCGTGATCGTGTCCGTGCTCGTTGTAGGGGGTTGGTGATGGCATAGCGTACGCTCTTTGCAATGACACGCATTACGCAGTCGGAAGATTCGGCGGAGCACGGCGATCCTTCTCCGCAATCGGCGCTTCGGCCAGCGGCGCAGCAACGCGCGTTGGTGTTGCAACGGTAGGCAGTGTCCGCTCAACCGGGAGCCCGGACGGCGGCACAGCGCGCTTGGCATCGGTCTTCATGATGAACGGCGCGTGGACGGCCTCGGTGGGGAAATGCCAAATCGTCGCCAGCTCCTCCACATTCATGACGTACTTCGGGCGCCCAGCGGAAGCGTTCCGCGCACTGTAGGATTTTATCACACGCGTCTTCCGCGAATTGTTGCGCTTGCTCTTGAAAAGCCAGAGGGAACTGGGGCCGACGAACTTAAAATCCGGCTTCAACGAATTAAGATCGTTCGTATTGTACTGCTTGATCGCACCGATAATTGCATGCGCACCGTGCTGCTTCTTGAACACCTCTTTACGCGCTACGTACACGGTTCGGATCTTTGCCGAGAATCCAATCTTGGTCGCCTTGTGCTCGATCGCCTCCACGGCAACGCGCTCGCCCGGCGCCATGTAGAGAATCTTACTATCCGGACCTTCCTTCTTCAGCTCTACCGCGCCGCCGATGCCCAACGTCTCCTCCAAAATGGGCGAAATCACTTTCCCCGTCATCTCCAACGCCTTGTCCAACGAGGTCTGCTTTACCGCAACTTTCGCGCCAATGAGCTTCTTCACCAGCGCCGAGGATTTGTTCTGCCACTCCTGGCTAATAGGAACCAAGAGGATCTGCAACCAAATCTGCTCGCCCGGCATGAGCCGCGACATGCTCTCCAGCAACGCTGCAAGCGGATCCTTGAACGGCTCATCTTTCTGCCCCTTATGCTCAAATTCCTCCCAGGAACGTAGCGGGTATGCCTGGTTCTTCACATACACAAACTCCGTCCCCCAGGCATCCCACTCGTTGTCTGGGTAGATATGCGGCACGTCCTTCGTGTAGTCCTCCACTTCCGTAATCTGTGCATCCGGGTACTGGGCATAGATCGCGGTTTCCACGAGATCGCGATACTTGTCCCAGGACCACACGAGAAACCGAACGTACCCGTCAATGGAGACGATCTCCATCGAGAACCACTCCTGCACCTTCCCGTGCCAATGCTGCTCACGCCGGTTCGCGCTGCCGTGCGCGCCCGCGAGGTGTGTAAAAATGTTCTCCACGCCTTTCGGCGTCTGCACGCTCCGGCGCGGCACGTCAATCGCCAGCAGCACTGGCCGAAGCTCCTTCCCGATGTACGTCCCCCAGATGTGGTCATACCACAACTGCTTTGCCATCCACGCAAAGAAAAAGAGGAGCATCAGCCATCCTCCATGCGCAAGCAGAAACAACGCCGCCGAAAGCGGATCGTCGGCGATGCGCAAAATCGGCGCAAAATTAATCGTGATCGGCCCAATCGTCAACATACGGACATCGTACACACAGACAGTATAGCACGTTATGGATAACGAATCACACGAATACTACGAATCGCACCCCCAATCCGTCAGCTCGAGCGAATCTCTCTCCTCCGTCATTTCGACCGAAGCGAGTTCCATCCCCCTTCCGTCATTTCGACCGGAGCGAGTACTCGAGCGCAGTGGAGAAATCTCACCCACGCGCACTAAGACACCATGTTCGTGCGAGCTACGATTCGTGTGAGATTTCTCGCGGAGCCTGCCCTGAGCGATTCCGCGAGTCGAACGGGCTCGAAATGACACGGTGGAAGGGCTGGACGGTTCTCCTCCTGCCGCAGAGGCAAAGGGAGAAACCAGAAACGTGAATCCCCCACCCTGGCGAAGGGTGGGGGATCTTTGATGCGCTAGCGCGCTATGTCCTGCGTGGGGCGGATGGCGGGGCGGATTGCCTCCTCCATGCGCTCGCGCAGGGGGCGCAGGCGTTCGGCGGCGGCTTCCAGTGCCGCGATTTCGCGGTGGTCGCCGCTTGCGGCCGCAAGCGCGGTGTCAAACTCGGCATCCGCCAACGCGCCGGAAAGCGCGGTGCGGATTTGCGCCATGCGCGTACAGAACGCTTCCGTGGTCACTTCCAGGACGCTGTCCGCCATGGTGAGCAGGTCATCCGAGCGGGAAAGCGCTGCGGAGATCTCCCGCGCCAGCACCTTGTCATCCATCGGCTCCGCAAACCGCTCGATGAGCGCTTCACACTCACCAAACTGCTCGCGGGCTTCCGTTATGCACGTGTCCAGCAGACCCATGCGATGGTTGAGCTGCGTTTGCCGTTCGACCAGCCGCTCTTTGCCGATGGTCACCACCTCGCGTGCAGACCTGCCGGCCTCCCGCGCGGCGACAATCTTGTGCTCACACGCGGTGATAAGCTTCTGGATGCGCCCCAACTCTTCCTTGAGCAGCGCATGCGCGCGGGCGTACGAGCTTTCCGTGCCACACCAGCGCTCCCGCTCCTCCTCCATGAGCTCCAGCAGGTACTGCTCAACGAGCGTCTGTTCACTCGTTTCAGTTGCGTGCTCATCCAAACCTGGCGCCCGAACTTGCGTAGTCGCGCCATGACGATGGAACAGGCGGCGGAGGAGACGAAGAGGAACCGAAAGCGCAAGCAAACGCGGAGCGATCGCCACATCAACAAGAACCGCTACGCAGCCGACCAACATAAAGATGACCGAAATAGACCCCGGCACCACCATTGCGGGATGGCCAGCAAGCAGAGGTGTTTCTTTCAGCACATACAACACTAGCCCGGCAAGCGGGGAAGCACCCCAAATCACCGCCACCATGGGAGTGATTTCTTGACGATTATCAGCATCCCCTAGCACCGGCATCCAATCCTTGCACCTCGCGCACGTCTCCTTCCGGCTCCGCCACCAGTGGCGGAGGGCGCGGAAGGGGTGGGTGATGAGGCGATGAAAAGCAACGTAGCAGGAGTAAAAGAACACGAATGGCACATACAAAGCAAGGACAAGAAGGCTACCCATGAAACGGCCGATCCAATCCATCTCAGGAGACGCGCTCCACCCACACCATCGCATCGAGGAGATCCAGCCGATGATAACGAATGGCGCGGCTGCGAGGAGCGGCCATTGATATGCATACGAACCATTGCCGAGCCAGTACATCCCCATGCCCACCCAAGACGCAAGGGATCCAAAACATGGGAATTCCCCTAGGCTTCTGATATCGACGTGCCACTCTTTGCCAAGAACGGCGCACTCCTTACACGTCTCACCAGCACCACGCGGTTTGTGCTGTGGACTGTCGGTCGCGATCGCCTTCGCCTTCGCACGCGCGAGAAGTTCCGCGAACGTCGGTGGCTTGGCGAAGATGTCGTCGTCCGCTGCGGTCTCCTGCGCTCCTGCTTCCTGCTTGCTCCGCCGCATGCGCACGAGCGTGCGCACGTTGGCGAAGAATCTCCCGAACGGGTTTTCCACTGTTCACCTCTTTTTTGCGCCTCACGGCGAAGATTTTGTCCCAATGCTTCCGTTGTGAAGGAACTCTCTATTCCTGTCATTTCGACAAGTCCTCGAGGAGAAATCTCACCCGCACCAAACCGCTGTAGCGTGTGGGATGGCGGGAATCTCAACCACGTTATGTACCGTGTGAGATTTCTCGCTTCGCTCGAAATGACAAGAAATTGGTTGCACCTCTGCAACTCCTATTTGTACACTAAACCGCCTGCCCCGTCAAGGCAAGCGGCTGTGTTGAGCAATTGTTCTCTTTTCTCCCCTGCCACAGAGTCAAGGGAGAAACGGAAACTCGCATGACCTGCCCCACTAACTCGGATGGAGGTCTCAAGACCTCTGTTCCATCGGTCTCAAAATCCACCCCTCCCGCCGGGAGGGGTGGAAATTGGACCAGAAAACATGCAAACCCCCGCTCCGTAGTGGAGCGGGGGTCTTGTGGTCACTGCGCAACCGGCTGTGTCTGCGCGCGGGGCGTCTCCGACGTAGTGTCTGCGATGCGCTCCGGGATGCGAAGACGCGTGGCGGCTTCCTCGAGCGCCGCGATCTCGCTGGCCTCGCCGGTAGCAACGGCCAGCGCGGTGTCGAACTCCGCATCCTGAAGCGCCCCGACGAGTGCAGCACGGATCTGGACGACGCGCTCGCAGAACGCACGCATCTCGTCCTCCATGACACGATTGACCTCTGCCAGCAGCTCATCTGCGTTGGCCAGCGCGGCAGTTGCGTTGGCGACAAATACACGATCGTCCATGGGAGCGATGACGCGATCCACGAGGCGGAAACACTCATCAAACTGGCTGTGCACCGCGGCCACGAACGCCTCGATCTGCCGCATGCGATCGGTCAACTCCCGATCACGTCCTTGGAGGCGCTCCAGCGTCTGCAGAACCACCGCGCGCGGCTCACGCCCGGCGTCACGTTCAGCCCGCATCCGCGCCTGGCCTTGTCTTATGAGCGGCGCAATGTTCTTGACGCGCTCTTGCCGAAGCCGAGCGTGCGCACGGATGCACGCACTATGATTTCCGCACAACCGCTCGCGCTCCGTGGTGATCTCGTCCACGATGTACTGGCGCAACAGCTCGCGCTCGTCGCGTGGAGACACATCCGTGGATTCCGCCAGCACCGGCATGCGGAACGCTATGAGGTTGTGTCCTCCCTCTTCTTCACGGTGTCGGTGGAAGACACGCTGTGCGGTAGAGTACGCACCAACGAGGCCAAAGATGACTGCAGCAAGCGCACCGATAAGAAAGACGAGGGCGCTCATGCTGCCAAATGTATCAATGAACCACGGCCGTGGACTTTCCGGCCACGCGCGGTAAAGAAGCAACCCCGCTCCAACGCCGCCCGCAGATGCTACTGCACTCATGAGTGCGATCTTCAACCGAGAACCTGCGCGCTCCCACCCCGCGCATTCCGTACACGTTTCCCGGAATGTCCGCCGCCACCAGCGCCTGATGGCGCGGAGAGGGTGGAGCAGCAGATAGTGCCAGGCGGAGTGCGCGATCGAGAACGGAACAGAGAGCAGAATATATCCGATACCCTCGCCCCCAATCTCGTGTGCATCTGAGGCAGTGGCACTGTATGCCTCTCTCCAGCGCGCTCCCAGCAGCAGACTAAAGAACGCAAAAATACCACCGACAATACACGGCACCAACGACTGCAGCGATGCACCTGCCACGATACTGCACCAAAGCACACACGATCCCGATACCCACCACCGGACCGCTACATCGTCATGCAGATCATCGCACGCCATGACTACAGTCGCGCACTGCTCACATTCCTCTGGTTCTTCCTTGGCATGATCGCGCGCGTCCGATGATCGCGATGCTGCCGCTTGATGCGCAGCTCTCCGCTTTGCCCGCGCGAGAAGCTCCGCGAACGTCGGCGGCTGAGTGAACAGATCACCACCCTTCACCGCTCCGCGCGCCGCATCGTGTTTGCGCATGCTGCGCCGGATGCGCAGGTTGTTCCAGAACCGTTGGAACAGGTTCATTAGTTACGCCTCCTGGTTTTTGGTTGGATTGTGAAAGACTAACTCTATCTCGCGCGTCATCCTGAGCGCGGCGAAGGATCTCGCCCGCAGTTGTGCGAGGCCCTTCGTCATTGCGCTCCTCAGGACGGCGCAAGACAGGAAACATGCTGTTCTTCAGCAACACCGCAATAAAACCACAGGCCGCCTGCCCCGTCAAGGCAAGCGGCTGTGTTGAGCAATTGTTCTCTTTTCTCCCCTGCCACAGAGACAAGGGAGAAACGGAAACTCGCATGACCTGCCCCACTGACTCGAATGGAGGTCTCAAGACCTCCGCTCCATCGGCCTCAAGATCCCCTCCCTCTCCGCGTACTCGGGGAGAGGGAGGGTGAGGGAGGGAGAGGTGGGATATCCTTATTCTCCCCGCTCCTTCCACGTCACCAACAACGGGGCTGCGATGAAGATGGAAGAATATGCACTGACACCGATGCCGATGAGAAGCGCAAGCGCGAACGGCCGGAGTGTTGCACCGCCCACGATGAACACCGCGAGCAGCGCGAGGAATACCGTGACGGTGGTGTTGATGGAACGCGCGAGCGTATCCACGACGCTGCGATTCACCAACTCCGCAAACGACCCGCCGTGCGAGCGGACGACGTTCTCACGCACGCGATCAAGCACCACGATTTTGTCATTGATGGAGTACCCAAGGATGGTCAGCGCAGCGGCAATGAACGGGGCTCCCACCTCAACACCCATGAACCGCCCCAGCACGGCAAACACGCCAACGGGGATGAGCACGTCGTGCACCATGACGATAAGCGAAACCCCCGCAAACATCCACACGGAGACATCACGCGCTGCCTTGCGGAACGCAAGTGCAACGTACAGCGCAATAAGCACCAGCGAGAGCACGATTGCAATCATCGTCTTGCGCGCCAGCTCGCGCCCCACCGTGGGCCCGATAAGCTCGTACCGTTCCACCGTTGCCGTATCACGGAATGCAGCAACCATCTGTTGACGCACCTCCTCCGTCATCGGCGCGGTGCGCACAATCACGCCGCGCTCCCCTGCGGTCTGCACCACAACACGCTCTGCCCCTACGCGCTCAAACGCCCCCCGCACCCCTTCTACCGTCGGGACATCCTCACGGAAGGAGAGCTCCACCAACGTCCCGCCGGTGAAATCAATGCCGATGTTCAGCTTCCACACCGCAAGCACCACGATGCTTGCAGCAACAAACACCCCCGAGATGCCGTACCACAACCGACGACGGGCAACGATGTTCATGGTCATACGGTTTTTTCTACGCGACGCACGCCATACCATGCAAGATGCTGCGTCCCCTTCCCCGCCAGCACCACCATGAGCGCACGGGTGACCACCACCGCCGAGAACATGGAGACAATGACACCCATCGCGAGCGTGATCGCAAATCCCTTCACGACGGACGATGAGAATGTTGCCAGGATGAACGCGGAGATGAGCGTGGCCACGTTTGCATCGCGGATTGCAGACCACGCGCGGGAGAATGCCACGCCGATGGCATCAAGCAGCGTTCGTCCGCTCCGCAACTCTTCCTTCAAACGCTCTAGGACCAGCACGTTGGCGTCCACCGCCATGCCGATGCTCATGACAAACCCGGCGATGCCCGCAAGCGTTATCGTTGCGCCGATCGCCTTGAGTGCCGCAAGCGTGAACACGCCGTACGCCGCAAGCGCGATGACGGATGCCAACCCGGGAAGCCGATAGTACGCGATCATGAATAACGCGACGAGCGCAAACCCCAGGAGCGCCGCGCGGATGCTGGCCTCCACCGACGCCTGGCCAAGCGTTGGCCCCACGGTGGTCTGTGCCAGAATCGTGATCGGCACCGGCAACGCGCCGGCCTGGAGGTTGGATGCCAGCGCCTTCGCACGGTCCACGGTCATGTTCCCGGTGATGACAGCACTCCCACCCGTGAGCTTCTGCTGAATCGTGGGCGCGTAGATGTCCAACGCATTGATGACGCCGTCCCCGTTCTCATCCACGGGAGACATGCCGTCAATGAAAATGCCCAGTGGCTTGTCCACGTTGCGCTCCGAAATGTCCTCCAAAAACTTGGCACCCTCGTCATTGAACTCCAACGAGACCATCGGTGCGCCCGAGGTGCTATCAAACGCGAGATATGCGCTCTTGAGGTGCGCGCCGGAAAGCTCCGTGCGCGCCCAATCCGCGTCCAAGCCAAGGATCTCGCGCGGGTGGAACGTGCGAATCAGAATGTGCGATGCCTTGGCTTCCTTCACCTTTTCGGCGGGCTGTGCGCCCTCAGGTGTTGTGCTCACGCCGATCTCCACGGGTTGCCCATTCTCGCCAATGGCCGTGATGTTACTCACGCCAACGCTCGATTGCGCAGCGTCCACCTCGCGCTCGCCGGTTTTCAAAATGATGTGCCAACCAAACTCTGATTCCACGAGCTTTGCCGTGATCTCTCCAACAGCAAGGTCATCAAACACCGCGTCCGCGAATGGCCCCACCATCACCTCGCGGCGGAAAAATCCCAGATCGCCGCCGGACGGCGCAGATCCCGGGTCATCCGAGTGCTCGCGCGCAATCGCCGCAAACGCCTCCTCACGTCCCTCGCTGGGGAGCGCCTTTGCCTGCGCAAGCAACTCCTGCGCTCGCGCTTTGGCATCCTTGTTCATGGCGTCCAACTGCTGCTGTTGCTCCTTGGTGAGTGCAGGTGACTCCTCGCGCGCCTCACGGAACTCCAGCACCGGCGTCTTGCCGATGGCCTCAATCGCCGCGTCCGTATCGTACACACCCGCAAGCTCGATGATGAGGCGGTACTCGCCATCCGTATCCGTCAGCTGCACGATGGGCTCTGCCACGCCCAACGCATTCACGCGCCGCTCGATGACATCGCGCACGCCCTCCATCGCCGAGCGAACGTTATCCTCCGGAATCGCGCTCGTATCCGCCTGGTACACCAGATGCGTTCCGCCCTTGAGATCTAACCCAAGCCGGAAGGGCTTTACATTCCCCGGCCGCACATACCACACCGCCCACGCAACCAACAACGCGAGCGCAAGAAGCACCCACCACTTGCGAGATGTTTTTGCAAACAAAAAAGATGACATAAGGTACATCGCCGACTTTCTCATGCATGCGTCGTAGCTCCTTCCCTCTCGTCATTCCAAGGAAGGTGCTCGCAGCGGTAGGTGAAGCGTGTAAGATTTCTCCCGGAGCCTGCCCTGAGCGACCGAAGGGAGTCGAACGGGGTCGAAATGACACGGGGAGCAGGTGTCATTGGGGAGGCACCCGAACAACCATCGTACCCAAATCCGCCACGCGTGCAAGAGGCAAGAACCGCAGCGGTCCATTCCCTCCCCTCATCTTGGGGAGAGGAAACGCATGGTACACCTCCGGGCATGGCAGTGGAATTGCGCCGTGAGGCGCGCAAGGAGAAGCGGCCCACCGGGTTGGTGGGCCGCTTCAGGCGTCAGACGCTACGAGGCGCTGCGCCGCTTGATGCCGCTCCGCGCGGGGTGCTCGTTGACGCGCGCACTGCCGCCGAAGAGCTGCGTGAGGTCGCGTCGCTCGAGATCCGCAGGCCGAAACTTCCTGCTGCGAATCTCGCGGCACCGGAAGAGGCCGAAGTCGTAGAACGGACACGGCGTCCGCGGGCTCGATGTGCACTCGTTCGCCGTGCAACGCCGGTCGAAGGGATATGGGAAGCACGTCGGGTCCAGTGCAATCTGCGCGAGCTCCACGATACGATCGAGCGGAATCTTCGTTGCCACCGCGCCAGGTGACACGCGGCCGCCGTTCAGAATTCTCTGCGCGGGCTCCTGGTAGTGCCACGCGGGGACATCCGGATGGGTTCCGTCCTGCTCCAACTCTGCGAACGGCCGCTCCCGTACATCCCCCGCCAGTCGCAGCTCCTCCTGGCGGAGCATACGCGCGAGGTCCTTGAGCGAGCACACCGGTTGGTTGCGCAGGGTTCGCGTCACGATGGCCACATGGCCCGTCACCGGATTGCGCTGGATGACGACATCGCAGTCACCGCCGGCCTGCGCACGCGCGTAGCGGCTCAACGAGGTGTCCGCATCCTCGATGACCACGAGCAGCAGGTATGGATCTGCCTCCAAGCCGATGACGACGCGCCGAGCGCACTGCCCAAACAACGCCCGCGTCTCCACCCAGAACCGCGAGTCCTGGCGAAACTTCGGATCGAGTCCCTGGAAGAACCAGGTGATGGCAACCCACGGATCATCCGGATGCTCGTCGTACTTGACGTTGAGCATCGCCGACATGTCCATCGGACCGCCGTTGCCGTGTACGTCGTGATTGTAGACCCACTTCAGTATCTGCCCCACGCCGGGGTGATCGGTGACGCCCAAGCGCCTGGCCACCAGGGTGGCGCAGCAGTCCTGACGCTTGCGCTCCTCACCGTTGGCCGGATGCTCATCCGTCCACGATCCCCAGATGCCCAGCGCGAGCACGCCAGAGCGCTCCAACTCCTCCACGCTGATGCCGTCCGGCGGCTGTGGCCCCTGATCTCCGAAGCTCAGCGTTCTCGCGCTGATGCCTGGGAAGTGCTGCTCCGCGATCTCCGGGAACCAATGCGTGAGCATGCGCCACGCCACCAGCTCATCCGGATGCGGACGATGGTGCGTGACGATCGCGTGGAATCTCTGCTGTTCCAAAGAACCTCCCATGCCGTGCAGCATGCACGACTATCCACAATAGCGCAATGGAGCGGAATTGTCAAGTTTGCCCACAAAACACTCCGGAAAGTACATTCTTGACGTTTGGCGATTTTCACGCTAGGATTGCATCAGCACCTTATATGCGCGCTCGCATGGCGCACGAAGGAGGAAGAAGCGGCATGAGCACGAAGCAGGAGCTGATTCTCGGCGGGGTCGCGGTGGCGGTGATGGTGGTCGTGTCCGCGTGGTGGTACATGGAGTTCGAGTACGCCCACGCCAAGGCGGAAAGCGAGCTGACGGAGTACCTCGCGGATATGTACCCGGACCACGCGATCCCGGGCAAGCAATGCACCCGCCGCGACACGGACGGCGACGGCTACATCTCGTGCGACGCGCGCGTGCAGAACGCCAACGGCGCCGAGGAGAAGCTGACCGTCGAGTGCGCCTCTACGTTCTTCAACAGCGGCTGCAAGACGAAGAGCATGTTCCCCGTGGGCGCTCCCGCAGCTCCCTTCACACGGTAGGAGGACACGATGCGACGAGGATTCACGATCATCGAGTTGATGGTTGTCGTTGCGGCCATCAGCATTCTCGCGGCGATCTTCATCCCCCACTTCATCGCGCGGGATCAGCACGGTACCGACAACGAGCATGACCATGCATCAGCGGATCTCGATGTCTGGCTCAAGCGGATGTATTCGGATGCGAGGATCCTCCACGCTTCGTGCATGGAGGGATACGCGAACAGCACGAATTTCGTTCCGTGCTCCGCTCGTCTGCACACCGAGCATGACGGGGATGTACTCATCGGCCTCGACTGCAGCAACGGCACACACGGCAAAGGATGCTACATCACTGCGGTATCGCACTGACACACCAAAGCGGCGTGACCACCAGGTCACGCCGCTGTTCTTTTCGTTTCGTTCCTCCCCCTCTTCTCGAGGGGGAGCCAGAGGGGGTGCGCATGCTCTGGAATCATCCCGCCCCTCCTCACCTCCCCTCCTCATCCGCCTCCGGCGGACGCAGACGAGCGGGAGGGGAGGGATAAGATTTCTGGTGCTGGGAGTTTTTAAAACACCAACAGTGAAAGCGGCCCCATCGCTGGGGCCGCTTCGGTATCAGTGGGCGCACGGATAGATCGTCGCCTTGCCGATGTAAACGATCTGGAACGTGATCGTTCCATCTGCGTGCAGCGAAGCACCGTGCGCGGCGATGGATGTGTTGACGGCGACGGCGCTGTCACCATCCTCGCATACCGTCGGATCAGCCCCGAACTGGTTCGTGCGCACCGGAGCACGGTGGAAGCGCACCATCCTATGCTCCCCCTCGCCCTCCGCCTCCACTCGCCGGATCGTCCCCTGCGTGGTGCCCTCTTGCTCCGCGAGCCTGAGCTCGCGACCGCTGAGATCCATGCCAATCAACTCGCCCCACGAAAGCTCGCGTGTCTGTCGGCTCTTCTGTCGCGGCAATACTGCCAACATCGATCGCAACACTTCCAACATCGCCTTCCTCCTCTTCTTTCGTTGTACAACACTGCAAACAACGATGGTGCCACTATAGCACCATCGCGGCTGTTTGTCAAGCGCTCATCAGATCCAACGCCCGCTTCTTAAACCCACAATATTCCTCATCAATGCACTCGATGCGCGTGGGGGTGAGCTGATACCATTTGTCGCCCTGCAGCACGTCCAGCAGCTTGGAGGGTTTTGCCTTCTCCCGCACCGCTGCGATCTTCTGAGGATTGAGTGAACCAACAAGGATGCGTTTCGTGCTGGCACGTTGCATATTGCTTAAACCCCTCTCTGCAAATCCCCTCCCCCTTCCGTCATTTCGACTGGAGCGAGTCCCCCGAGCGCAGTGGAGAAATCTCACCCATGCGCACCGGGGGTACAACGGTGGTGCCGCATATGGTTCGTGTGAGATTTCTCACGGAGCCTGCCCTGAGCGAGTCCGCGAGTCGAACGGG
>JAUSKM010000021.1 GCA_030646955.1 bacterium | reverse complement strand
CTCTATGTTCCTCCAGCGCATTGATCTCAACGGATTTAAGTCGTTCGCAAATGCGACGACGCTCGAATTCCTACCGCCGACGCATGCGTCGCGCGGGATTACGGCGATTGTGGGGCCAAACGGCTCCGGCAAGTCGTGCGTGGTGGATGCAATCCGCTGGGTGCTGGGTGAGCAGTCCATGAAGCTCCTGCGCGGGAAAAAATCCGAGGACGTCATCTTTGCCGGCACGCCCAAGCGCCCGCGTCTGGGTGTGGCCGAGGTGACGCTCATCCTCAACAACGAGGACGGCGGCGTGCCCATTGACTTCCGCGAGGTGGCCATCGGACGGCGCGTGTACCGCTCGGGCGAGAGCGAGTACATCCTCAACGGCACGCAGGTGCGACGCGAGGACATCCAGATTCTCTTAGCCAAAGCACGCGTGGGCCAGCGTACGTACTCCATCATCGGCCAAGGAATGGTGGATGAATTCTTGCTTGCAACACCCGCACAGCGCAAGGGATTTTTTGATGAGGCCGCGGGCATTCGTCCGGCGGAGCTCAAGCGCGATGCGGCACTGCGTAAGCTCGAGCGCGCGGCAGAAAACCTCCATCAGGGCGAGGTGCTCCTCCAGGAATTGACGCCGCGGCTCCGCTCGCTTTCGCGGCAGGTGCAACGGCTCGCACGCAAAGAAGAGGTGGAACGCGAACTCCAAACGCTGCTCGAGCAGTACTACGGCGCGCGCTGGCATGAGCTTGCTGCGGCCATGGACGCTTCTCGTGCCAAGCATGGGACAGCGGACCAGCAGCGCGTGGCGCTCCAACGGAGCGTGGACGGCGTGCAACAACAACTCGCGGAGCTGGAGAAACAAGAGAAACAAGACGATGCGTTCCTTCCGCTCCAGCGCGAATACGAATCGTTCATGGAGCAGCGCCAGCACCTGCGCGAGCGCGTCCTTTCGCTCACCCACGAGCTCCAACGCCGCGCGGCGGCATCGCGGGAAGTACTGCCAGCATCCGCGCTCACGACCGATCTCGATGCGGCGCTCCGCGAATTCGCCCCCATCCTGGAGGCACTGGGCACGCTTGATTCCCTCACCCATCTCCCAACGATCATCGAGAAGCTGCACCAGCTCCACGAGCGCATCGCGTCCGTTCGGCGGCGTGCCAGCCCTGACGCGCCAGCCGCTCCGCCGGAGCTCATGGAAGCGGAGCGGGACCTCAAACGTATTGAGGGTGCCACTAAGGAAACCCAGCAGCGCATGCAAGCGCTCCATGAGCAGGAGCGCCAACAGAAGGGTGCGCTCTTTGATCTCCAGCGACAGTACCGCGCACAGCAACTCACACTCAACCAGGCATCCGGCCGCGCGAACGACGCGCGCATTGAGCTGGCGCGTCTGGAGCAACGCCGGGAAGATCTTTTGGCAGAGATGACGCGTGCGTTCGGCGCGCAACGCGACCCTGCAACACTCGCAAAACCCGACGCCGCCCTCCCAACCGACGCGCGGCTGCGCATCGAGCGGCTGCAACGCGACATCGCCGCGATTGGCTCGCTGGACGAGGAGACCATGCGCGAGCACGAGGAAACCAAGCAGCGCGTGGAATTTCTGGAAGGCCAGACGGAAGACCTGCGCAAATCCATGCACGCACTGGAACGCGTCATTGACGAGCTCGCCATAGACATTGATCGCGCATTTCACGCCGCGTTCCAAACGATCAACGAGCACTTCGAGCGCTACTTCCGCATCCTCTTTGGCGGCGGCCAGGCCAAGCTCACGCTGCTGCGCGAGGTCACACAGGAAGAACCCGATGAAGACGTCCCCGAGGGCGACGCGATCCCTGATGTCCCTCCGGCTGACCGCCCCCGCACGGCGCACGACACACGACGCACAACCGTTTCTGGTATTGATATCGCCGCCACGCCACCCGGCAAACGCATCAAGTCCATCTCCATGCTCTCCGGCGGCGAGCGCGCACTCACGGCTATTGCGCTGCTCTGTGCCATCATCTCATCCTCCAAATCCCCGTTCGTGGTGCTAGACGAGGTGGACGCAGCGCTGGATGAATCCAACTCCGTCCGCTTCGCGGAGATCTTGAAGGACTTGAGCAGAGAAACGCAGTTCCTCGTCGTCACCCACAACCGCTACTCCATGGAACGCGCCGCCGCCATCTACGGCATCACCATGGCGGGCGATGGAGCGTCAAAACTGTTGAGCATGAAGCTGGAGGAGGCAAAAGAGATGGCGGCATAAACTCCACTGCCCATCCATTCCATAACCGCCTCTCCCCCCATATCCCCCTCTCCAAAGTCATGGAGAGGGGGATGTATATTCGTATTACCGATCCCCTCCCTCTCCGCTTCCAGGAGAGAAGGAGGGTTAGGGAGGGAGAGGTGGCGCTCCGTCGCTCGCTCCATCCTACAAACCACCCCTCCGCACTGCGGCGGACGTAGACGAGCGGGAGGGGAGGGATAAGACATATCTCATGTCCAACATTGCCCGGTCCTCCCCCTCCCGTTGGGAGGAGGGAGCTAGAGGGGGTGGGCTTCCTACAGTAGGATCATCAGCTCAACCAAGCACATTTCCAAACGAACGCTTGACAATTGATCCAAAATCGGGTACCGTATACTGTTGGTGTAGTACTTTGCCAACGGAACCGATAGCCACCCATCGCGTCGTTCTGGGGCGCAGCAGAAGAACCTCACCCATACGGTGCGGGATTCTTTGTCGCTGCGCTCCTCGGAATGACGCGCCACAAGGAAAGGAAGGAAGAACGATGATGCGATCGGTCATGTTCGGTCTCGCGATCCTGCTGTTCGGCGCACATGCGGCGCACGCCAACGGAGTCCCTCGTGATCCGTCCTCGTACGACGACGCACTCGCCGCGCGCGACTGGCTGGCGATGGACGCGGCGGTCTTCGACGAGCTCCTCGAGCGGCGCAACGCCTGCTCTCGGGACGCGTCGTACTGCGACGGGCCGTTCCTCGCCGTCGGCCGCGGCATGTACCGCGGGACGCCGTTCTCCTGGTACGTGGATCGCCCGCAGAACGGCGACGAGTACGGAACCGTCACGCTCCTCACGAATCTCGTGCCGCGCGATGCCGAGTACCTCGCGCACCGCAGCCGGGAGATCGGCGAGGATGACGTCCTCGGGCTGACAACCTTCTACACGCAGCTCGCGGAGCGCAGCATGGCGACGCACAAGGCGATCGTCAGATGGGAACCCCGGGCGCTCTACGAGATGCTCGATGCCTTCCCTCTGGAGCCCACCTCGCTGCGCCACGTCCAGCGCATCGCGGATGACATCAACGCACTGCCGATGTTCTCGAAGGTGAAAGTGGAGTGGTTCGACCATCACCTGGTCGGAAACATCAGGGTATGGCTGGTCGCCACGGTCTCCAAGAACGCCACCACCGTGCGCGCCGTGCAATCGGAGCTGAACAGCATCGAGGCGACACTCTCCGAGCGTGCGCAGTGGGACTTCGACATCGAATGCGGCAGCCGCGATATCGATAGCTGCACATACGACCTCGCCCAAGCGATCGTCACCATCCGCGAGACGCGTGTGAGCGGCATGTGATCACCCAGAAGCCCCGACTCCGGTCGGGGCTTCGCTCATGCTCATATCTGCTCACTGCCCCCCACATTCCATAACCGCCTCTCCCCCTATAATCCCCCTCTCCATGGTCATGGAGAGGGGGATGCATATTCATATTAATGATCCCCTCCCTCTCCACTTCCAGGGGAGAGGGAGGGTTAGGGAGGGAGAGGTGGCGCTCCGTCGCTCGCTCCATCCTACAAACCTCCCCTCCCCCTCCTACTCCCCCTCCCCATTCCGAGGACTCTATGGAGAGGGGGAGGGACATGTGCCCTGTGCGGTGATACATGGATCCGCTTAACCAAGCACCATTTCATACAGCAGCTTGACAATCGAGCCAAAAACGAGTAACGTATATGTTGGTATAGTACATTACCAACGGAACCAATGACCGCAAACTGCGTCGTCCTGAGGCGCAGCCGAAGGACCTCACCCACAAGGTGTGAGATTCTTCGTCGCTGTGCTCCTCGGAATAACGCACCACAGAAGAAGGAGGCCTCGTGAAAGGAATGAAGCTCGCGGCCCTCGTGGCCGTCGGTATCGCGCTCTTCGGAACCGCGTGGTTCTTCACGCAGCGCGAGAAGACTACTGCGTGCGAAGACGGGTGCACCGTCACGGGCGTGGAGCCCTTCAAGGACACCGCGCAGTACCTCGAGGAGTCCGCCCGGCTGCACGAACAAGCTCGTACGCTGCAGAAGGCGGGAAGTGAGTCGGCCGGAAACGAGCACGCCTTGATCGTGGGCTACGCGACCGTGTTCGCCAAGCACCCGAATGCAACGTGTGCGTCCGTCGTCGATGAGACCACTCGGTTCTTCGAATTCGGATTCAGTGAGCGGGCGCGCGTCTTCTTCTATCACGACGTCTGTTCTGCCAAGTACGGCGGGCTCATCAGCAACGAGGACTGCATCCGACGCGAGCTCGAGAACCACGTGCCCATGTGCACCGCCAAAGCCACGCGAATGTTCGAGTGGCTCAAGTTCCAGTGCCGTGTCGAATCGGATGCCTGTCCGGCCAACCTTCGATCCCCCAAGCTCATCGCTAGATCCCTGCTGCAGTTCGTCGTCAGCTTGTCCTCGGACCGCATTCGCGATCTGCAACGGGACTGTGGCACCTCGCGCCCCGACGGCATCCTCGATGATCTAACCAAGTACTGCATCGCCTCCCTCGCCAACGATGTCTCGGCGGAACGGGACGAAGCGGATCAACGCGAACGCATGGCCGCAGATCACTGCGCGACGCTCACGGGCGGCCATAGCGACTGCAATCATCCGCGCGCCACGCACTGACCCGCGGCCCCAGCCGCACCATGAAGCCCCGACTCCGGTCGGGGCTTCACTCTTTTAGAGATCCCCTCCCTCTCCATGTACGCATGCCCCCAATACCCCCTCCCCACGCGGACGTAGAGAGGGGGAAGCATACGGAGTTGACATTCCCACCCCGTATCTCTACACTCAATTGCAGATGGGGGGTGTATACTCCCGCCTATAATTTATTCGCTGTCCCCTGTCACGCGATCGAACGGAATGGTTCGGCACGCGAAGTGACAGGAACGGCCACGCACATGCTGACCATCCGTCTCTCCCGCCGCGGAAAGAAGAAGCAGCCGACGTATCGTCTCGTCGTCCAGGAGCACACCAAGGATCCCTGGGGCGACTACCTGGAGCACCTGGGGCACTACAACCCGATGACGAACCCGGCAACACTCGTCATCAAGAAGGAACGCATCGAGCACTGGATCAAGAATGGTGCGCAGCCATCTGACACGGTGTGGAACCTCCTGGTGACCGAGGGCGTCGTGAAGGGCGACAAACGCCGGACCTCCCACATCACCAAGAAGCGCCGCGAGAAGCTGGCCGCAGCGGACGCGAAGCGCAAGGAGAAGGAACAGAAGGCAGCAGCACCCGCAGCAACGTAAGGACGCCCAGCAGCACGCGATCACCATCGCGTGCTGCTGGCGTTTGACGCGGAGCAGTGCTGGTGCTACGGTGGAAATGGAACAGCAGCGACTGCAGAGGTCGGCAGTTTCATGTGCCGTTCCGTCATGAACACTGTAACGATTGTTCCCTACATGGAAACCGACCAGCAGTTCGTGGACTACGTGGTTCGCGCCCTCGTCAACAACCCGGACAAGGTGAATACCAACCGGACGGTGGACGAGATGGGCGTCCTCATCACCGTGAAGGTAGACCCGACAGACATGGGCTACCTCATCGGTCGTCAGGGGCAAACCGCGCGCGCTGTGCGTACCCTCCTCAAAGTGGTGGGCGCAAAGAACAACGCTCGCGTGAACCTCAAGATCGAGGAACCGGAGGGTTCAACACGTGGTCCGCGCAAGTCGGCGCCCGCTGCACCATCGACAACAGATGATGTCAGCGACGTTGACCTCAACTTGGACTTGTAACGTGCAGAGACGGATGGCCACGAATGCATACGAATGGCCACGGATCGCACGGATAAAACCACACCCCGCTCACTACGAGCGGGGTGTGGTTATTTTGGAAACGTGGTACACTCATCCGTGTAATCCGTGGCCATACGTTTTCCCCGATATGAACATCGACATTGTCACCATTTTCCCCGACGCAATCGCCCCGTACTTCGATGCTTCCATCATGCGCCGCGCGCAGGAACAGCGGCGCGTGCGGTTTGGCGTGCATGATCTCCGGGAATGGACCACGGACAAGCACCGTCACGTTGATGATAAACCGTACGGCGGCGGGCCGGGCATGGTGATGCAGGTGGAACCGTTCTTCCGATGTTTGCAGACGCTCCGCGCCAAGCAACCGATGGCAACCATCACCCGCGGCAGATGGAAATCAAAACCGAAAACGCGCGTACTCCTCATGAGTGCAAAAGGCGCGCCGTTCACGCAGCGCGATGCGGAGCGCTACGCAAAAAAATACGATCGCCTGGTCATGCTTTGCGGCCGGTACGAAGGCGTGGATGAACGCGTCGCGCAGTATCTGGCGGATGAAGAAGTTTCGGTGGGTCCATATGTCCTCACCGGCGGCGAGCTCCCCGCCCTCACCATCGCGGACGCAGTGACGCGCCTCATTCCTGGCGTACTGGGAAAGGAAGAGTCGCTTGCAGAGGAAAGTTATACAGCATCCACTCTCCACTCTCAACGCTCCACTCCTCACTCTCTCGAATATCCCCACTACACCCGCCCCGCCGATTTCTCACCAAAACACGGCGTCCACTGGCGCGTCCCCAAAGCACTCCTAACCGGGAACCACGCATCTATTGAAGCATGGCGTAAAAGCCAGATGCACACGCCTTGACATCTGCACCTACATGCGCTATTGTAAGGGCACCTTGGATAGGCCAAGAACAAAGAGATCGAGGAGGAAAACGTGAAGCACCTTCACATCATCGGTTTGCTCGCGGCGCTCGCCGCCGCCGGATGTGCCGAGACCGGCACGCAACAGGACCCGCACGTCGCCGTCGCGCAGGAGCCGCAGGCCGAGGACGAGTGGCACCTCACCTGCGCGGACATGGAATCGTGCGCAAATCGCTGGGGCGACGCCGTCGCGAAGCTCATCGCACTCGAGGTCGAGCGCATGGACGGCAGTCCGCCGTCGCTCACCATCGGCATCGGTGACTGGCACTACCCGAAGAACGATCCCGACATGGATCTCCAGGTGCTCACGGACAGCAATCAGCTCGAACACCTGGGATGGCTGCACGCGTCCAAGCTGCTCGCGCAGGAACTGCCGCGCACCTCGGTGCATGCAGAGTACGGCATGTTCGGTGATGCCGACGGCACGTTCGCCGCGTACACAGAGCTCAACCGAAACGGTGGACTCGACACGAAGACCCGCGGGTTCCCGGCGGCTGTGCAGCATCTGCACTCCGTCGTCGCAACGACCGTCGCCGAGTTGGACAAGGGTACCTTCGTCTTCCGCGTCTCCCTCGTGCCCGGAGGCAAGGGGACGACCGAGCAGGACTTCGACTACCACCCGTTCGCGAACTTCCGGTACACCCCCGACCGCAGCGATCCGCATGCCTCCCCCTGGGAGCCGTGGTTCCGCAAACGTTTCGTGAACAAGAACCGCCTCATCGCCGGAAAGTGCTCGTGGGTGCCGCTCGATCGAGTACCCATCGCCAGCACCACCCTGCCTCCCTCGGAGTGCAACGACGTGATGGCGGATCTGTCGAAGCGTATCCAGCCCGCCACGCTGTACGCCGCGCCGTGGGTCCCCGCCCCCAAGGACTGGGAGGCGGTGGAGGAGTACACGCGGGACAACAGGATGGATCCGCACCGCGTACACTGCGCGATCGCGGCGTACGATACAGGCAGCATCGTCCTCACCGACATCGACCTGCTCCGGCTGCACCTCAAACTCACTATCGCCGCGGTCGTGGATGCATCGCCCGCCGAGCGCACGTTCGTCGTGAACAACGCTTTTGTGCGTGGTAGATACGCCGTACCCGCTTTCATGGACTACCTCTCCACGGCGTTTCACGGATACAAGTTCTCTCCGCGCGCGCAGCAGGTTCTGCAGGCGATCGATCTCGCCTACGAATGCGAATCCGTGATGCACTACCGCAACCACAACACATCGTGCGACTGCCTCGGGCACTATGATGACCGCGAGAACGCCGAGCGCGATCCCAATGCGCACACACTGGCCATCAACTCGGACAGCTACCCTGCCCAGAAGATCCGAAGCGTGCCACTCGGCAACGACAGCGAGGGAGTCGCGAGATTCGTCGTGAAGATGCAACGCCAACCCGTGGCAGCGTATCTCGTCCTCAACTACCCCTACCCCGCGCAGTAGCCGCATCACCCAGAGCACCCTCCCCGGAGGGTGCTCTTCGCTTCCTCGTGGGAAGCATGGGGTAGCGCAGGGATAGATGAGTATTGCCGCATCCTTGCCAGTACCGGGGGATCCGTGGGTGCGCTGGTAGAGAATTCACCCGGCCTGCGCGACGCTTGACAAAAACCGATATTTGTGGTATATATATACGGGTGACCTCGAAATGGGTTGAGGCACGTCAAACGCAGGAGGGACCGTGAAGTACATTCACAACCTGATCATCGGACTCACCGCCGCGATCGCAGCAGGTGGCTGCGCGACGCGCACGGTGCAGTACGACCCGCATCTCGTCGGCGACGAACGCTACTGCTCCATCGAGGAGACGCTCGGCAACATCGCCGACCCCACGTCGCCGTACCACGGCATGACGGTGGAGGCGCCCGGCCTCATCGGGCCGGTGTGCCGCGGATTCGGCAACGTGCCGAACGCCAAGGAGCGGATCGCGCACGTGAGTACCATGGACGCCAACGCGCTCGCCGCGGAGGTCCAACGCGTGATCCCGGAGTACCGTCGGCTCGTCAAGGAGGTGCGCACGGTCGCTCATCGCGAGCAGTACGATCCGTGGGTGAGCCGATCGTGGCACCGCGACCCGGCAGAATACTTCGCGGCGCTCGACGCGTTCACGTGCGGCAACGCCGAGGGCCGTGTCGGGATCGTCGCGGATCCCGCGGGCGAGCTGGGTGGCCCGGGACACCTGCGCCTGCTCTTCGACCGCGCGACCGAGCTGGGTGAGGAGGCACTTGCCAGCAGGATCGAGTGGGAAGCGTTCGGCGCGCTCGGATCGCAGATCCCGCAGCCACGCAGGGAGAGCCCGGTCCCGTACGTCGTGCTGACGCCACTGTGTGTCACGGCGATCCACGAGTCGCTCGCCGCGCACTTCCGCCCAGAGAAGGACATGCGGCATGCGGTGGGACTCTTCCAGACCTACCGGCCGATATACCCCGGCCTCGCGTACCCGTACGCGTATTTCATGGACGCACTCCTCGTCCGCGCGCTCGAACGTCTACTCGATAGCGTCGAGCAGCTTTCGCCGGGCGAGGCGGGCGATGCCGGCAAGGCCGTCGTGGCGTACCGCGATGCGCTCGCGCACGCGAACCGTATCGCAAGGACGCTCTACTACTTTCACGAAGTGGCGGACGCCAAGCTCGCGGCGGCGATTCTACACCGCATCGAGCGCATCCATCACGCGTACGCAGATGGCGTCAATGAGGACGCGATCAACGGGGAAACGACCGCGCTCCTCACGGCATTCCAGCAGTACGAAGACACGCCCGAGAACATCGTCATGCTCAACCCCCAAGCCGTAAG
>JAUSKM010000015.1 GCA_030646955.1 bacterium | reverse complement strand
GAAATTGTTGTAACGAAGAGACCGTAGAAAAATACCCACGCGTTGTCATTGCGAGGAGTCTCCGACGAAGCAATCTCGGTCAACGAAGCCGCCGGGATTGCCACGCCCTCGAGGACTCGTGCTCGCAATGACACTACTTATCCACTTTTTCTGCGGTCTCAACGAACTATGCTCATGCGTTTGGCGTTATTGATTGTTGCGATTTTGGGAATCGTTCACGCGGTGACGCGATTCCGGAAGCGCGATATTCGGCCGTTGGAGTTGGGGCTTTGGGCGGCGATTTGGGTGTTGGTGGCGGTGGTTGCGGTTGTGCCGGAGGGGACGAATCGGTTGGCGGACATCCTGGGCATTGGGCGCGGGGCGGATGTGATTGTATACGGCGCGGTGGTGGTGCTCGCGGGGTTGCTGTTTCGGATGAGCGTGCGTTTGGAGCAGTTGGATCGGGCAATTACGAAGGTGACACGTGAGCTTGCGTTGCGCGAGGGGGGGCGGCACGATGGCGAGTAGATGGTATACGTCATCGTCTTGAGCTATCATGCGCCGGAGGATCTTCGGCGGTGTCTGGGAAGTGTGCTTCGGGCGGACTATCCACCGGAGCGTTTTCGGGTTGTGGTGGTGGACAATGAAGCGACGGCGGAGACCGCGGCAGTTCTGCAGGAATACGCGGGGCAGATGGATGTGCTCCCGCAGCGTGAGAATACGGGGTATGCTCGCGGGATGAACATCGGCATTCGGCATGCACTCGCTGCGGGTGCGGAGTACGTCGTCGTACTCAACCAGGATACGTTGGTGGAATCGGACTGGCTGCGGCACCTCGTCATGGCGATGGAGTCCGATCGGACGATTGGCGCGGCGCAGGCGCGGGTGATGCTCGCGGGCAGCACGGATGGTCACGGATTACACGGATCGGATGATGGATTGGTCAATAGCATCGGCAATCACATCCACGTCTTTGGGTTTGGGTTTGCGGGGGGGCATCGAGAGCAGTGGGGGGAGCTGCGGCGGCGATTAACGGGGTTCCCGTATCCGGAGGTGACGTACCCGTCCGGTGCTGCGGTGATGCTCCGCGCGGATGCGGTGCGGGACGTTGCAGTTCCGGGCGCGGAGCCGTTTGAGGAGCGGTACTTCATGTACCACGAAGATTTGGATCTCGGCGTTCGGCTCTGGCTGGGCGGGTGGCGATGCGTGTTGGCGCCGCAAGCGGTGGTGTGGCACGCGTACCAATTCTCGCGTTCCATGCAAAAACTTTTCTGGATGGAGCGGAACCGGTGGTGGTTCCTTTTGGAGAATTTCCGATTGCCAACACTCCTCCTGCTCGCACCGATGCTCATTCCCGCGGAGCTGGGATTGCTGGTGATTGCGTACCGCAATGGCTGGGCGCGCGAGAAGCTCCGGGCATGGTGTGCGGCGCTCGCGCCATCTGCGCTGCGTACCGTGATGCGGCAGCGTCACGCAAAGCAGGCAAAGCGACGCAATTCGGATCGTGTTATCATCAAACGACTGACGACGCGCATCAGCAATCAAGAGATGCCAAATGCGTTCGTGGAGCGTTTTGTGGATCCCGTGATTTCCGCATGGTGGCGCATCGTGCGGAACGTCGTTGTATGGTAATTGTCCACGCTGTCTCAACGTATCCGCCGTACCGCGGCGGGATGGGGAACGTTGCGCGCGCACTTGTGGAGCGTACGCAGGCACGCGGGCATGACGTGCGGGCGGTAACCCCGGCAGGGGAGCGATGGCGGGTACGATACGGGAACGCCGCATGGTGTCCGGGCATGCGGCATACGATCGAGCAGCTGCAGCCGGATATTGTGCATCTCCACTGGCCGTTCATCGGAGGAGTGCGGCCGGTGCTTTCGTGGCGATTGCACGATGGTGCGCAACGACGGCGGCTTATCGTGCAGTACCACATGGATCTTATTGCTGGAGGATGGAGGGGCATGCTTTTCCGACAATATGAGCGCAGCACGTTGCCGTGGGTGCTGCGATTCGCCGATCGCGTGGTCGTCACATCGCTCGACTACGCGCGCGGCGGCGCACTCGTTCCGCACATCGCCACGCTGGGTGATCGTCTGGCGGAGATTCCGCTGGGGGTGGATACGGGGCGCTTCCATGAGTACAAGAAACAAGAAACGGGGAACGGGGAACCGCCGATACTCCTGTTCGTGGGAGGACTGGATCGCGCGCATGCGTTCAAGGGTGTGCCGGTACTCTTAGAGGCGCTTGCAAGGACACCAGGTGTGCAGCTGCGCATCGTGGGGGATGGTGATCTTCGGGCGAGTTTTGCAGCCCGTGCGCAGGCGCTGGGCATCGCTGATCGTGTCACGTTCCTGGGCGCGGTCTCTGATGATACTTTGCCGGGTGTTTACCAGCAGGCGGATGTGGTCGTGCTTCCATCCGTCTCGCGCTCCGAGGCGTTTGGCCTGGTGTTGCTGGAGGGGATGGCAAGCGGTAAGCCATGCATCGCGTCCGATCTCCCCGGCGTTCGTACGGTGGTACGCGATGGCGAGACGGGATGGCTGGTGCCGCCCGGCGATGCTGCGGCGCTTGCCGATCGCCTCGCGTGGATCGTCACGCATCGCGATGCGGTGCGCGTCATGGGCGAGCGTGCAGCAGCACTCGTCGCACAACGATACGATTGGGAGCGTATTACGGATCAGTGGGTGGCACTGTATCAGCGCGTATGAAGGTGCTCATGATAACCAACCGCTATGCGCGGGATGCGCGTGGCGGGGCGGAGCGGGTGGTGGCGCTGTTGGCGGATGCGCTCGCTGCGCGCGGCCATGATGTGGCGGTGTGTGTGCGTGTCACGGTGGGGTTTCGTGCGCTCGCTCGCATGCCTACGTTGGTACGCGCGTTGTGGCATCTGCTGGACCTGTGCAATGTCGCAGCGGCGTGGTCACTTGCGCGGCAGCTTCGGCGTGAGCGGCCGGATATCGTGCACACGCACAATCTGGTGGGATGCGGCGGCCTGGCGCCGTGGGTGATTCGGCGCAGCGGTATCCGGTGGGTGCATACGCTCCACGATGTGCAGCTCATCACGCCGTCGGGGCTTCTGGATGCGCAGGGGCAGCCGTACACGGCGATCGAGCGTTCCATGATTGGCACTGCATTTCGTGCGATGCGCCGCGCACTGTTCGGGAGCCCCACGATCGTGGTTGCGCCCACGCGGTGGCTGCATGCGCTCCACCGGCAGTCGCGCTTCTTCCCGCAGTCGCGCCGCGCGCTCGTGGTCAATCCCGTCGCGCTCCAGCAGTATGCTCCTCGCGATCCTGCAGCAGTCCGTACGCTGCTATTCGTGGGGCAGGTGGAGGGTTCCAAGGGCATCGTGTTGCTCCTGGAGGCATTCGCGCAGCTTCGTGTGATGTTTCCGGATGTCGCGTTGCATATCGTCGGCGATGGATCGGCGTTGCCAACGCTGAAGCGTGCGGCGCGCGATGTGGGAAGCGTCGTGCTGCGCGGACGGTTGGATGCGGACGGGGTGCGTCGCGCGCTGCAGCATGCGGACCTGCTGGTGGTGCCGTCCGTCTGCGCCGAGAATCAACCCAGCGTGATCCTGGAGGCGTTTGCCGCAGGCGTGCCCGTTGTCGCATCGCGTGTCGGCGGCATTCCGGAGTTGGTGGAGGACGGTGTGACGGGGTTTCTTGCGGATTCCGGGAGCGTGGAGGACCTGGTGCGTGTGTTCCGGTGCTGCATTGAGGGGCCACGTCTGGTGCATGCCATGCGCGGGGCATGCCGTGCACGCGCCGAACAGCATGATTCCGCAGCCGTTGCAGCGTGGTACGAGACGTTGTATACTTCCGGAGGCACGAAGGAGAACGGCGAGAACGCGGAGCGAGAAACATGAGCGCCTCTTCATGGGAGGGGCGAGATTCCTCGGCGGACATCGGCATGACGAAGAGAACGTATGGAACAACGCACCCACGACACGCCATGGGATAAATTTGCGAAGGAAGATCCGATGTTTTATATTACAACCCGCCGCAAGAAGCGGTGGCGGGAGGAGGATGCGTTTTGGCAATCCGGGGAGGTGACGGCGCAGTTCATTTGGGATCTCGTGGCGCCGCACATCACGTCCTATGAACTGGCGATCGAGCTGGGGTGCGGTATCGGGCGGCTTGCGGTGCCGATGGCCAAGAAGTTCAACCGATTGAAGGTGGTGGACATCTCGCCGCACATGCTCCAGAAGCTGCGCGAGCGATGCGAATCTTTCGGCGTCGGTAACCTCTCTTGCTGCCTCCCTACGGATCCCTGGTGGGAGGAGCCGGCGGACTTTATCTATTCCGCGCTCATGTTCCAGCACCTGGAGCGGTTTGAGGAGATTGAGGAGTATGTGCAGCGCATCGCGCAGTGCCTCCGGGGTGCTGCGTTTTTGCAATGTGATACGCGGCCACGCAACTGGTTTGTCGCCGCACGCCGCATGGTGCCGGACGCGCTGCTTCCGCGCACGCAGCGCCGCGGTATGCGCCGTCATCGCCGCGACCCAGACGCAATCCGCGCACTCCTGCACATGGTCGGACTCCGCATCGTCGCCGAGCGTGATCCGGGAACGGAGCTGCATGTGTTCATCGTGACCCAGCGTCCACCCCCTCTTACCCCGTCCTCCCTTCGCACTACGACGGACGCAGACGAACGGGAGGGGGAGGACCAGACATAATGAGAGCCCCCACCCTGCGAGAGGGTGGGGGCTGTGCGATTCAGGGACGGTAGTCCTCGTTGCGCTACTCGGTGGCGGAGAGTTCGCGGCGGCCGTAGTGGATCTGCACCGCCGCGAGCGCGAGGGCGAAGACGCCAAAGATGCCTGTCACGATGTGCATCGCGGCGTCGTCCGGATCGTACTTCGTCCACGCGAGCAGGAACAGTCCGATTCCGACGCACATCCAGAAGACGGGCGGGGGGCCGTACACTTTCGGGCACTCCCAGTGATACCGGCTCATGGGGGGTCTCCTTCGTTGTGGGTTGTTCTACAGGAAGATGATCGGGTGGACGCGGTTGTACGCCGCAGCGAATACGGTCGCTCCATCCGGCACCGTGATGAGCTTGAGGTCGTCGATCTTCACCGCGTGCGGTCCCGAGTCCATGAGGAAGGTCGCGCCGACGGGAAGTTTTCCGAACGTCGTCCACTCCCCGTAGTACCAGCCGCGGTCCACGTCCTCATTGGAGAGGTTGGCGGGGAGGATCTCGATCCATCCCTTGCGGGTCCTGGCGTGGAAGTAGCCGCGCGCGGCGGCGTTCCGTCCGCTGTTCACGAGCGTGCCCTGGAACAGGAACGACTCACCGGAACCGTCCTCGCGGCCGAGGTAGGTGATGGACACGGCGAGCGTCCGTCCGTCCTGCTCGGTGGTGAAGGTGATGGCCGGGCGCAGTTCGTTCTGGACGAACATTGCCTGCATCAAATCCCACTTGCTCGGACCGTCCTTGAGCTCGAGATGTTCGATCCCGTTCTTGTCCTGTGCCATCCGGCACCTCCATTTTTGGTTCGCTTGGAGCAAAGAACCATCCCGATGGCGTCGGGACCACGCGTTCCCCGCCGATGGCGGAGCACCTGCACATCCATGCAGGAATTCTTATTACTTTAGCGCAAAACGGGCCGGTTGTCAAGGCCGGCAAAACTCGACTAAAACGTCTGTCATTTCGAGCGTGAGCGAGAAATCTCACCAGCCGCATGAACCTGTGCCCGCCCCATGAACCGTGTGAGATTTCTCCTCGCGGACTTGTCGAAATGACAGAATGGGGGCTGGTAGTGGTGTAGCGCGGGGCGTGATGTGTGCTATCGGTTCGTATCAAATCGGAATACGCGCAGATGTGCGAAGGTGCCGATTTCTGCGTCGGCAATTGCGGCGGTGGCGGGTGCGATGGCGGCGTAATTGGTCCAGTAGTCGTGGAGGACGACGTAGGCGCGGGTGGCGTTGACGAGGGATGCGGCGGTGGTGATTGGGGAGTCATTCATACACCACCTCTCCCCCCCTTGCCCCCCCTCTCCCCGAGTACGCGGAGAGGGGGGGGAGCATGTTTGGACTTCCTGCCCGACGTACTCCCAGTATTGTTGCGCGATGGGGCCGCCGGCGGGAAGCGGGAAGGCGAGGTGCTCGGTGTTGTTGACGCGGTATGATGGCCGAAAACCAAATTCGCGCACGGCAGCAGCGCCCAGCATTTGGTTGGCAAGTACCACATACCGCGCATCGCCTGCATCCGCTGCGATGGCATGAACGGCGGCGATGTCGTCTGCGGTGACATTCCAGAGGCCGGAGCGCGTCTGCGCGTCATCGCGCGGGTATGCCAAGAGCAGCGTGAATGTGGCGAGTGTCGCGAAGGTGAGTGCGGCGGCAGCGCGTTCTGGGAGCGAACGGAGTCGTGTCGCCATGTTCGTCATAGTTGCGCTGACGAGCGGGAGTGCGAGGATGGCGGCAAGGACAAGGAGGCGCAATGGGAAATCCGTCTGTTCTGCAGCACGGAGCGTAGGAATCGTGGTGGTAAGAAACACTGCGGCTGCGGCGCCGAGCGCGATGAGCGGGGGAAGTATCTCTGTGCGGGGTCGTAGGCGGGCGCCTCGTACTGCAAGTACAACCCAGAGCATGGGGAGCGTGACGTGCGCGATGGCGAGCGCATCTGCAGTCGCAAAGTCCTCCGCGCGGAATATGATGGTATCGCGCAACGCATCACCAAGTGTCCGGAGCGGCGTGAGTGAGAATCCGATACGCAGCTCGACCGCAGGCATGAGGAGCGATGCGATGCGAAATGCAAGGGGCAGCGCGACCACGCCGCCCAGCGCAGCAACAATGCCGAGCGCACGGCGGCGTTGCATGAGCACCGTCGCGAGCACGGCACATGCGACAGGGATGCCGGTGAGGGGATTTGCGAGGAGTGCGGCGGCGGCGAGCAGCGCAACGACACCCCCTCTCGCTCCCCCCCTGGAAGCGGGGGAGGATATGATCAATACTGCGGCGAGCGCAAAAACGTAGCTCAACGCTTGCGGCGTGGATACCGCGAACGGAAAAAACGGGATGAGGAGGAGCGCGAGTGCGGCGTATCGGCCGAGCGTGCGGTATGCAAGCGGGACGAGGAAGCACGCGGCGAGGAGCGGAACGAGGAGGCGATCTGCGAGCGCGACGGGAATGCCGAGTGTCGCCACGAGCGCCACGAGGCCGTAGTGCGCGCTGTAGAAGTACGGCGGAGGCGTGAGGCCGCCCGTGGTATGCACGATGCCTTCCGCGGCGGCGTGGAGGAAGTGATCAAATCCAAACCCGATCGGGTAGACAAGGATAGCAACGAACGCGGCGATGAGGAGCGTGAGTGTGGCGCCTAGCGCGGCGATGCGCGGGCGTGTCCACGCGAGCATCGCGGTGGTGCACGCGAGCAGCCCGAAGAGCGCAAGCAACGCGCTTGGCACATGCGGCCATGGCGATCGCATGGGTTCCACGGTGCCAGCACCAGCAAGGATGGTGATCGCGGCAGCGGCGAGCAGCGTCAGCGGAAGGATGGCGATGAGGGATGCGGGGCAAAGGAGGAATTGCCATCGTCGTATGGCGACGGATCGCCCGTGCATGACCACGAGCGCAGCGGCGAGCCCAAGGAGGAGCACGAGTCGTACGGGGATAGTAAACCAGCCGAAAATCACGAGGATTCCCGCAAGGACGGCAGTTCCTGCTACGATGGTAGTACTACGTTCCATGCTGCCAGCATACCGAATATTGGGCGGTGCGGGTACGCAGCAATGCATGACGACCATCCGTCATGCTGGGATCCTGGTTCGCCTGTTTGAATCGTCTATGAATGCCCAACCATTCTTTGATCGCATCCTGGCAGCCACGGTGCTGCGGATGATTCCGCGACAGGTGACACCGAATCATGTGACGGTGTTTCGTTTTGCGGCGACGCCGATTGTGCTGTACTGCATTCTCATTGGGCAGTACCAGTGGGGGTTGCTCGCATTCATGATTGTTTCGTTCTCGGATGCGGTAGACGGTGCGCTTGCGCGGACGCGCAACCAGGTGACGGAGTGGGGGAAGCTCTACGACCCCCTCGCGGATAAGTTGCTCATTGCGAGTATGGTGCTGGGTGTCGTGGTGCGCGAGCTCAATCTTGTCCTGGGTTTGACGATCGTGGCGATTGAAGCCGCCATCCTGGGGCTCGCGTGGTACGGGCACTCGCACGGGAGATCCATGCAGGCGAACCGTTGGGGGAAGATGAAGATGACGCTGGAGGTTGCTGGTGTCTCCGTGCTCCTACTGGGTCTGGCGTTTGGCATTCCGGAAACGCTCGCAATCTCGCAGGCGACGTTCGTGGTTGCGATTCTTTTCGCATTGATTTCACTTATCACGTACGGGATTTAGTGCGCGCAGCATGTTGTTTGCACGCCGCGGCACAACGCGCGACATACCGCCTATTCCCCCGCCTCCCGCTGGGAGGGGGGGTGAGGAGGGATGGGTGCAATGGGTGATCGTGTGCATCGCGCTGCTGTTTTCCATTGGCACGTCCGTGCTCTCATGGGACGCGATGCGTACATACGATCTTGCGCCGCGGTTCCACTGGCCGGATGAGACGACGAACTGGTACTTTGCAGATCGTGTTGCGCACGGGGAGTCGCTGGTGGTTCCTGAGTCGCGGAATGCTACTGTTGGGAATCTCATCCATCCGCGCACGGCGAACGTGCGTTCGGATGGTGCGATTGTGCCCGGTGCCTATCTGGGTTTGCCGTTATGGTATGGACTGGTTGGCCGCCTGATCGGCAGTCGTGCGATGCTCCTGCTCACGCCGCTGCTTGCGGGTGCGGCGTTGCTTGGGTTTGCGCGGATTGTCGCAGTGTTTTGGGATCGTCGCACGGCGCTCATCGCGACGCTGCTCCTCGCGTTGCACGTGACGATCTGGATGTTCACGGCGACGGCGTTCCTGCCGAATATTCCATTCCTGGCGCTGCTCCTCATGGGATTGGCTGCCGTATTGCACAAACGGGGGCATGTGGCGTGGTGGTTGTGCGGCGGACTTCTGATCGGCTTTGCACTGACGTTCCGCACGCATGAGGCACTCTGGGTCTTGACGCTCGCAGGCGCCATCGCATGGCGGCAGCGCGCAACAGTGGCGCAGGGTGTTGCCGCTGTTGTTGGCCTTGTGCTGCCGTTCATTCCGATTCTCATCCTCAATGCACAACTGTACGGATCCCCGTTCACCACCGGCTATGCACTCCTGCATGCAGGCGGTGCGCCGCCGACAGAGTTTGCGGGATCGGGCGGCATGATTCGTGCGTTCCTCTTTCCGTTCGGCGTGGATATTGTCGCGTCGCTCCAGCGCTTCTGGCAGTACATGGTGGTGCCGTATTGGTGGTTCATGGCGCTTGCGATTGTTGGATTGTTCACTGCAAGCCGCAAGCTGCAAGCCGCAAGCTGCAAGCGGGAAGGAATGATCACCGTTCTATTGTCAGCGTGGCTTATGGTGTTCTACGGATCCTGGACGCTTGCGGATCCATTGGTGCGAGCAACAAATGTGTTCACGATTTCGTACGCACGGTACTGGCTGCCGATGGTGTTCCTTCTTGCGCCATGGGCGGCGACAGGGTTTTTGCGGATCGTGTCGCGCGTCGGGCGCCTCCGGCAGATCATTGCGATGCTCCTGGTGCTCGGCATCGCGCTCGTGAGCAGTCAGCAGATCGTCACTGGTACAACCGAAGGGCTTGCCCAGCAGCGTCGGGGGATCGTTGAGCACCGCACACGCGCCCGCGCGGTCATTGCGGAAACGCCCGACGATGCGATCATCGTCTCGCACCGTATGGACAAGACGTTCTTCCCGGAACGCGCAGTCGTCTTTGTTTCAGAGGAACCCGACGCGGACTTCCTGCGACATCTTGCTGTCCTTGTGGAAACGGCGCCTGTCTACTGGTACGCTCCAAGCAGGCCCGCAGTTGTCGGATTTGCGTTCACGTCCGTTGGAACGATGCCGTTCGGCGAACAGCTCTATCGCATGGGATTGCTATGACGAAGCAGCGCGTACTTCGAGCGGTGCTCTGGGCTGCTGCTGCAGCGCTCCTTGTCGTGCTCGCGTTGCGTGATGTGCAGCTGGACCGAACGGTGACGGTGGAGGCGGACGTGGTGCGTAATCGCACAACGCCGTACCTGACCGCATTTGGACCGCCGCCGCGCGTTGCGCGACAGCCGGAGCAGTCCGAGGTGTTCCTGGTGGGCGAGCCGGTGTATGTGAACCTACGGCTCCCGCGGTGGTTCCGTCGCATCACGGTGACGCTACGGTACGATAATGAGCACCAGGTGCCATTCCGCGTGGGCGTGCGGACGCATCCGGAGCGGTGGGAGTTTGATGTGAAGACCGTGGATGGGGGCGTTGTTGGTGATGCCGTACTCGTGCAGCATCCGGATGTCGTGCGCGCCGGGTTGCCTGGCGAGGTTGGTGTGGTCCAGATTCCATTCACGCTCCAGCGTGCCTGGCAGGTGGAGCGGAACGTGTATCGGGTCATTTTTTCCGCGCCGGGGGTGTCTCCGGCGCGTCCGATTCGCATCCGTGCTCTCTCGGTGACTGCCGAACGTGACCCCTTCTGTCTGGGTCCATGGTGTCTATGATGATGCGTCACCGTATGCGTCACTCGTCGCTGCAGTTCGTTCACTTCCTCGCGGGCGAGGCGCTGCCGGTGTTGCTCGTGCTCTACCCGCTCCTTCTGTTGTTGGACGATCTTGAACCGGGATTCGTCCGCAGCGTCGTCAATCCGCACGCGTTCTTGCTCGCGCTCATTGGGGTAGCTATGCTGGCACCAAAGTCCGCGCAGCCGTCCGTGCCGTCCCGGATGGTTGTGTGTTGGGGTATCGTTGCGGCGCTTGCTGCCGGCGCATGGGTGTGGTGGCAACTTGGTTTTGGCACGCTGGGTGCGGTGATGGCACTGCTCACCACGGTTGCGGTGGCATCGCTGGCGCTTGCGTTGCGTCACGATATTTCATGACCGTCCGTTGTTTTCCCGTATGCGACTGCTCGTCACCGGCGGCGCCGGATTCATCGGCTCGAATTTCATCCGCTCTGTGCTCAACGCGCACGCGGATGTGACGATCGTGAACTTCGATGCGTTGACGTACGCAGCGAATCCTGAAAACCTCGCGGATGTTGAGGCGCAGTTTGGTCCGCGTTACGCGTTCGTGCGGGGTGACGTCACCGATGCGACGCAGGTGCTGCAGACGGTGCGGGAACACCACATCAATACCATCATCAACTTTGCAGCAGAGACGCATGTGGATCGCTCCATTCACCTTGGTGCACGGGCATTCGTCACCACGAACGTCCTCGGCGTCTGCACCCTGCTTGATGTGGTTCGCCAGGAGGGCATCGAGCGGTTCGTACAGGTCTCGACGGATGAGGTGTACGGGACGCTCGCATTGGATGACGGATTACGGTTCACGGAGGACACCGCGTTTGCACCCAATGTTCCGTACGCCGCGGCAAAAGCGGGCGGTGATTTGCTCTGTCGTTCCTACGTCGTGACGCATAAGGCACCGGTGATCGTGACGCACTGCTCCAATAACTACGGCCCGTACCAATTCCCAGAGAAGCTGATTCCGTTTGTGATTTTCCGCGCCATGGCTGGCCAGCCAGTGCCGATCTATGGCGATGGTAAGAACGTGCGCGACTGGATTCATGTGGAGGATCACTGCGCGGCGCTCGATACGCTCCTCCGTACGGGGATTCCGGGGGCGGTGTACAATATTGGCGTGGACAATGAGCGGAACAATCTTGATGTCGTGGGCGCAATTCTTGAGATTCTTGGGAAACCGCGATCGCTCATGCAGTTTGTCGAGGATCGTCCGGGGCACGATCGCCGGTACGCAATTGATGCCACGAAGATCGAGGCGCTGGGGTGGAAGCCGGTGTACACGCGCGATCGGTTCCATGAAGGACTCGAGCGCACCGTGCGCTGGTATCAAGAGCACCGTGCTTGGGTGGAGCAGCTCCGCACACGCAGTGAGGAGATTAACGCACACCTGCCGCGGTAAGCTGCTAGCAATACGTGGGGTATGACGCACAGCGATACGAATGTGATTGCCGACGCTCGCGTCGAGACGACGACCATTGCGGGATTGGAATTGCACCATACGAAGGTGGTGGGGGATAGTCGTGGGATGTTGGCGGAGCTTATCCGTAACGGGAGCGCGAATCCGATCTTGGGTGCGGGGTTGGGGAACCTCTACGTTTCCATCGCAATGGGGAAGCACATCGCGCGCGCGGGGCACCACCACACGAATAATCTTGAGCGGTTTTTTACGCTCTCGGGCTGCGCGTTGTGGTATTTTTCTGATCTCCGAGAGGACTCACCCACGCGTGGGCATCAGTATGCGTGCGTGCTAGGAGCGGATCGGCCGCGTGATGCAGTGCCGGATCCCGTGTACGTGTTGGCAGATATTGATATGGTGCGCGCCATCGTGCCGACGGGTGTCTATCATGTGTTTTGGCCGCTCACGGAAGCTCCGGTTTCCGTGCTGGCGGCTGCATCGGTTTCGCACGAATTGGAGGATGTGGTGCGCACGCCATGGCAGACCGTCCATGGTTGCGCGGAGCGCGTTGCGCAGTACGGGATTCACGCGTGATGCGGCGCGATGTCGTACTTTTTTGGTTCTTCCGGCTTTCCTGTCGGTTGTCGCCCCATCTGCATCGCACGATCACACAGCCCATCCATAGCCACCCCTCCCCCTCTCGCTCCCCCTCCCCCCACGAGTACGTGCGGGGAGGGGGAGGATAAGAAGCGTACTCGGCGACACGAAAGCCGGAAGAACCTACTTTTTTGAGGAGTTGCTTTGGCGCCGTTCGTGTGCGAGAATGGAGACGGTATGGACCTGTGCATCGTCATCGTCTCGTGGAACGTGCGGGAGCGGCTGCGGACGTGTCTGGAGTCCATCGCGGCGCACGCTGGCAACCTCACGCACGAGGTTGTCGTGGTTGATAACGCATCATCGGACGGCAGCGCGGAGATGGTTCGTGATGCCTTCCCGCGGGTCCGGTGCATTGGCAACGATACGAATCGGGGGTTTGCAGCAGCGTGCAATCAAGGGATTGCAGCTGCACATGATGCGGCATTCGTCCTGTTGCTGAATCCGGACATGCGCGTGTTGCCGGGGGCGTTGCCGGACATGGTCGCGTTCATGCAGGAGGAACGCAATGCGCGCGTTGGCGTTGCGGGGTGCCGACTGCTCGATGAGCACGGTGCAGTGTTGCCGCATGTGCGGCGGTTTCCAGAGCTCGCGGACCAGCTGGCGTTGCTCATGAAGGTCCCGCATGTGTTTCCGCGCGTGCTCGATCGGTATCTCGTGCGGGATTTTGATTATGCACGCGAGGCGCGTGTGGATTCTCTTCGCGGTTCCTTCTTCTGCATCCGGCGTCGTGTCATAGACGACATCGGGTTGCTTGATGATCATTTTTTCTTGTGGTTTGAGGAAGTGGATTTCTGTAAGCGCGCGCATGATGCGGGGTGGGAGATCGCGTACACGCCGCGCGTCTCCTGCGTGGACGCCGTGGGGCGATCCTTTGCGCAGGTGCGACGCAGCGCGAAACAGCGGATATTCACGCAGAGCATGGTGCGGTACTTTGGAAAGCACCATGCGCCGTGGAAGCGTGCGGTTCTTGCGTTCGTGCGGCCGTTTGCGATCGGCACAACGCGTATCGCTGATCTATGGCAACGCTCACCGTCCAACTCGTAGCGTGGAATGGCGCGATGTACTACCCCCATCTCTTCGCCTCGCTGCGCAAGCAGACCGCGAAGGATTGGGATTTTGTTGTCGTGGATAATGGATCCACGGATGAGGCGTTCGCCGCACTTGAGCAGGACGTCGCACGGTTTCGTGCATCGGGATCACAGCGGGTGCGTGTGGTGCGCAATGCAATAAATCGCGGGTTTGCCGCCGGTCATAATCAGGCGTTCGCGTTGTCCGAGAGCGTATTCGTACAGCTTCTCAATCAGGACACGGTACTCGCACCGGATTACATTGCGCGGTGTCGTGCATTCCTGGATACGCATCCGACCACCGCTGCCGTGCAGGGTGCGCTCTGCCGGTGGGACGTGCAGCGGGATGTGCGCACGGATACGGTAGATTCGATGGGGTTGCGCGTGGATCGGTCGCGGAATGTGACGGAGCTTGGCGTTGGCGAGGCGTACGGGAGCGTCGCATTCAGCGAGGTGTTCGGCGTGTCCGGCGCGTTGCCGATGTACCGTCGCGCGGCGCTGCGTGCGGTGGCACACGGCAATGAGATTTTTGATGAGCAGTTTTTTAGCTACAAGGAGGACGTGGACCTTGCGTACCGTCTGCGGAGCGCAGGATGGAAGGCGCACCTCGTTCCCGCGGCGCGCGCATGGCATGATCGGACGGCCGCTGCGCACCGGCGGCGGGGAAGCCGCAGCGCGTTTGAGCGGCGCTGCTCGTACCGTAATCATCTCCTCATGCTCCTGAAGAATGAGCACGGGAAGACGCTGCGGGTGGATAGTGCGCCCCTGCTCTGGTACGAGGGGAAAAAACTCGCGTACCTTCTGCTCGCGGAGTGGGGGACGCTCCGCGGCCTCGTGGATCTCTGGCGGCTTGCGCCCGCAATGGTCCAGCGCCGCAAGGAGGTCATGGCGCGCTATCGCGTACCACCGGAGGAGGTGCGGCAGTGGTTTGTGAAGACGGCAGCGTGAGCGTGCTCAAGATATGAACGACATCGTCACCGTGACCGTAAACTACCAGATGAAGGAGAAAGTGCTCGCGATGCTGCGATCGCTCTATCGTGATGTCGCGGGGAGCGGGCTTGCGGTGCAGCCGGTCATTGTGGACAATGCGTCCGGCGACGGTATCGCGGACGCGATCGCGCGGGAGTTTCATGGCTATCAGCCGGAGCCGATCGTCATTGCAGCGCCGTCGAACCGTGGATTTGGATCCGGCAATAACATCGCGCTCCGGCAGATTGCTGCGCGGTACTACTTCCTCGTGAATCCGGATATCGTGTTTCTTCCTGATCATCCGCAAGTCGTGCAGCGGCTCCATGCCTACATGGAAACGAATCCGGAGATAGGGATGGCAGCACCGCGCCTGCAGCTGCCCAGCGGAGCAACGCAGCCCTCGTGCATGCGGTTCCCTGCGTTCCTTGATCAGCCGATCCACCGACTGGATCTCCACCGCAAGTACCGTTGGGCGCGCCGGCGTGTGGACCGTATTCACATGGATGACATGGATCACGCGCAGACGCGGCCGATTGATTGGGCAGTGTCTGCGGCCCAGTTCATCCGCGGGAGTTACCTGCGCGAGATCGGTGGATTTGACGAGCGGTACTTCATGTATTTTGAGGACTGCGACCTCTGCCGGACATTCTGGGCGCGCGGGTGGCCGGTGTACTACAAGGGCGACATTATCGTAGAGCATGGTCACGAGCGCTCTTCGGCACAGGTGCCCGGTCTTAAATCCCTCGTGCAGAATCCGCTCACCCGCACGCACCTGAAGTCCCTCGTGCAGTACCAGGTGAAGTGGGCACTGCGGCGATGATTGGGTCGCGCGCCCGGGCGTGCTACGGTATCTTTCTATGCGTGGTGTCATCCTTGCCGGTGGGCGGGCGACGCGGCTGCGGCCGTTGACGTACGTCACCAATAAGCACCTCCTGCCGATTTACGATCGGCCCATGATTTACTATCCGCTGCAGGCCATGGCGACTGCGGGGATTGAGGACGTGCTGCTCATCACGGGGCCAGAGCACGCGGGGAGCTTCCTCAACCTCCTGCGGTCGGGCGCGCAGTTTGGGTTACGGTTACAGTACGAGATCCAGGAAGAGGCCGGCGGAATTGCGCAGGCGATGGCGCTCGCGGAGCGATTCGCGGGGGGCGAGCACATCATGATGCTCCTCGGCGACAATATTTTTACTGCAGATCTCCGACCGTATCTCCAGCGATTCATGGCGCGCGAGCGTGGCGCGTTGATCTTCGTGACGCGCGTGGAGGATCCGCGTCAGTGCGGCGTCGTGGAGTTTGATGAACGCGGCAACGTCCGTTCGATCGAGGAGAAACCGCAGCACCCGAAGTCACACTTCGCGCAGACGGGTATCTACTGTTACGATCCGCAGGTGTTCCAGGCCATCCACTCGCTGGTGCCGTCGGGCCGCGGCGAATTAGAGGTGACCGATCTCAATATGTGGTACGTCCAGCAGGGGATCCTGGAGGCCGTGGAACTTCCGGGGTTCTGGATTGATGCGGGCACTTCGCATGATGAGCTCCTACGCGCAAATCAGCGCGTGGCGGAGCTTCATGCCGCCGGCGCGTTCGGCGTAAGTGCGCCAGTGCAGCGATGAGTATGCGCGTCTGCATTGTGGGTGCAAGGGGGATGCTCGGACACGCACTCGTCCGAGCGTTTTCTGATTGCGAGGTGATCGCGTGGGATCGCAGTAATCTCGACATCACCAATGCGGTGCAGGTGCGGGCGCGTATCGCGGCGGCTGCACCGGAGATCCTCATCAACGCGGCGGCGTATAATGCGGTGGACCGCGCAGAGGAGGAGCAAGCCGTTGCCGATGCGGTGAACGGATACGCGGTTGGGCATTTGGCAGATGCAGCCGCTGCTGTTGGAGCGGCGTTCGTGCACTATTCGACGGATTATGTGTTTGGAGCGCTGCAGGACCTCCCCCCCCTTCCCCCCCTCCCAGCGGGAGGGGGGATAGGAGCGGGATATGCCGAGGATGCGATACCGGATCCTTGCTCCGCCTATGGACGGTCAAAGTTCCTGGGCGAGCAGGAGGTGCAGCGTGTTGCGGCTGCGCATCCAGGATGGCAGTGGCACATCATCCGGCTCTCGCGGCTCTTTGGTACAGCGGCGCAGTCGGCAGGCGGAAAGCGTTCGTTCGTGGACGTGATTATCGAGCGAGCGGCGGCGAGCGATCGGTTGGAAGTGGTGGATGATGAGCGGGCATCGCCAACGTATGCGCCAGACCTCGCGCAAGCAACCCGGGATCTGGTGGCGCGCACTACGGAGAGCGGCATCTATCATCGCACGAACGACGGGGCGTGTACCTGGTACCGTTTTGCGCAGGAGGCGCTCACGTGCGCTGGGTGGCGTGGGACGCTAGTTCCCGTCTCCGCGTCGCAGTTTCCGCGCGCTGCCAGACGCCCCACGCACTCGGTACTCCGCACGACAAAGCTCCCACCCTTGCGCGGATGGGAGCAGGCGCTTGCGGAGTACCTCGGTCATCGGTGAGGTGCGCAGCGCGTATCGCTAGAGGGGGAGGCGCCAGAGGCCGTCTTCGTCATTGTGGGTGCCAGCAATGAGGAGGGTACTGGAATCGGCAAGGACCGTTGCGCCGATGATGTGGTCAAATGTGGCGAGGAGCGTCGTGCGATTTGGCGTTGGGTGGTCAAGGGCGACCGCGTGGATGTCCCGATCGGTTGCGAGCATCGCGTACGGGGCATCAGGGAGCCAGCGTGTGTCCACGAGCGGGGCGTCGCGGCGGACCAGGAGGGTGGCGGTTGGTGGCTTCCCGCGCTCCATCCAGAGTTCGTTCGCGTTGGTCCGCCAGAGCACCGCATCTCCACGCGCATCCCGTGCGTATCCGTTTTGTATGACGATGGTGCCGTCGGTCGTGTCGATATCCATGGTTGCAACGCCGAGCGGCGTGTCCTGCTCCGCGATGAGCGTGGTATCGCGCATGCCCACGAAGCGTGCGATGGATCCCGGGAACGTCGTGATCGTGTGCGGTGCACTTCCGTCAAGCGGGACCGCGACGATCTCCGAATCCCGGTCGTGCGGATTCGCGAGTTGGCGGACGACGTACAGTGTGGCTCGTGCAACGGCAAACGGCGTTTCCGGAACCGGCACGGGCAGCGTCACGGCACGCGCAGTCGCCAGGTGCACGCGGGAGAGGCGGCCTTCCGCGACGGCAATGACGGCGCTGCTGGATTCGAGTTCCCACTGAACGGCGTTCGGCACATGTGACAGGAGCGTGCGGAGTGACAGGAGCACGCGCGGCGCATCGGGGTCCACCACAAGCGTGTCGGCCGCGGTGTGCAGGAGGAGCATGGCATCTTGCGGCGACCAAGTGATGGTGATGCCCTGCGGCGGCGCGCGGTAGACGAGCGTGCGCGTATCGCGGACGAGATCGTGTAACCAGAGTTCCTCAAATCCTTGCTCCGTGCGTACCCATGCCGCCCAGTGACCGTCGGCGCTGGTTGCAAGTCGTGCGGTTGTTCCTGTGGCGATGCGAACGGGATCTGCGATGCGGAAGAGGCGTAATGCGGTTGCGAACGTCGTGTGGCCGCTCGTCACGCTCACGCGCTGCTCCCACGGGTGGAACCCTGATTGTTCGACGCGCAAGGTGTAGACGTTTTCGCCCAGGCCTCCGATGCGAGCAGGGAGCCGCGTCGCCCGCACGGTGCCGTCCACGAGCACCGTCGCCTGCTCCGGCGTTCCATCGAGCACGATAAGCCCCGTCCGCTCAAATCGGTGCTTCTCGGGATGGTAGCGATAGCCCATGCTGTATACTACCAAGAGTGGCGCCACCGCGAGGAATACTGCGATGAACGCGCTGTAGAGTAATCGTCGTAATGCGAGCGGCATAGAATCGATATGGGAGCTGATGCATCGTTCATCGTGACCGGCCCATCTGCGATCCACGGCACGGTGGCAGTGGGTGGGGCAAAAAATGAGGCGCTGAAGCTTTTTGCAGCAGCGCTGCTTTCGGATGGCCCCGTCACGATCCGTCGCGTGCCGGATATTGAGGACGTCCGCCATATGGCGGAGATCGTTCGTGCGCTTGGCGCAACGGTGACGGCTGGTCCTCACGAGTATACCATTGACGCAGCAACGCTGCGGAATGCGGAGCTTCCCGCAGAACGCATGGGGAAGCTTCGTGCCGGCCTCGTGATGATCGGTCCGCTCCTCCATCGTTTCGGCACGCTCACGCTGCCGCTTCCCGGCGGCGACGCTATTGGGCGTCGGCCAATCGATTTTTTCATACAGGGATTCCGCGCGTTCGGCGTCCAGGTGGAGGAGGAGGCGGACGCAGTTCGATTCACTGCCCGCGCCCTCGCGCCCGCGCACTTCGTCTTTCCTTTCGTGAGCGTCACCGGCACCGAGGCGCTCATGCTCTTCGCTGTGCGCGTCCCCGGTACGACGATCCTTGAGAACGTCGCGATGGAGCCCGAGGTGGTCGCGTTGGGTGAGTTCCTCAATGCATGTGGTGCGCGTATCACTGGCCTGGGGACACCCACGATGCGCGTCGTGGGTGTGGATCGGCTCTCGGGGGGCGAGGTGGCCTGCATTCCGGATCGCGTCGAGGCGGTCACATTCGCCGCCCTCACCGCGAGCTGTGGCGGATCGTTGACCATTACCGGCTGCGATCCCGCGCACCTCCAGGTGCCCATTGCATTCCTGCGCTCCATGGGAGCGGCGATTGATGCGGACGCGGCTACCGGGAGCATGCACATCCGCGTAGACGGCCCGTTGCGCGCGATGCCGTTGCGGACGCACGAGTATCCAGGAATGGCGACGGACTTCCAGCCGCCGCTCACGGTGGCGCTGACGCAGGCGCACGGCGTTGCGCTGGTTCACGAGACCATCTATGAGGGGCGGCTCTTCTACATTGACCGTCTGAACAAGATGGGGGCCAACATCATCCTGTGCGATCCGCATCGGTGCGTTGTGGAGGGGCCGCGGCCACTCGCCGCTGCAACGCTGGGTTCGCCGGATATCCGCGCCGGCATTGCGCTGGTCATTGCAGCTGCCGCGGCCCAGGGCGTGAGCACCATCCACAACGTCTCCCAGATCGATCGCGGCTTTGAGCAGATTGAGCAACGACTGCGTGCTATTGGTGTGGATATTCGTCGTACGGAAACATGAGCAGCGTTGTGGGGTCGGAGATACCCAGACGTTCACACCGTTGCGGAATGTGGTAGCGTGGAGGAGTAACGTACGCATGGGGAGTACTATGGTGACGATTACCCGCAGACACCTCCAGATGCTCGTCGGCATTGCCGTGCTCGCGGCGAGCTATTGGGTTGGGTATTTCGCTGGCCGATACGCGGATCCATCTGCCGGTGGAGGAGCGCCAGCGCGTGTTGTCAACCGCGATGTGGGGGCGCCCGAGGCAGCTCGTGACCTTGATTTTGGTTTGTACTGGGAGGTGTGGTCGCTCCTCGAGCGCGATTTCCTCCGGCAGCCCGTGGATACGCGCGACCGCTTCTACGGATCCATTGCGGGCATGGTGGATGCGCTCGAAGATCCCTATTCCGCGTTCTTCGATCCGGAGCGCGCGGAGTTGTTTCGTGAGGATCTCTCCGGATCGCTTCAGGGTATCGGGGCGGAGATCGGCATTCGTGGCGACGTGCTTACGGTCATCGCGCCGCTCCCCGGTACGCCCGCCGCGCGCGCGGGGCTGCGGTCTGGGGATAGCATCCTCGCGGTGGATGAAGAACCGACGCTGGATCTCTCGTTGGAGGAAGCGGTTGCGCGTATTCGTGGTGAGCGCGGTACCGCGGTAAAGCTCCTCGTGCAGTCCGGGAAAGAAGCGACGCCGCGTGAGGTCTCCATCGTGCGCGATGTCATTGCAATCGAGAGTGTGACCGTGGAGCAGCAGCGGACCAGTACCGGCAAGGCGGTTGCGGTGGTGCACATCTCACATTTCAACGGCGACACGGTGGAACGATTTGATGCTGCGGTGCGTACGCTTCTCGCGCGGGGCGATCGTGCGGTCGTGCTCGATTTGCGGAATAACCCCGGGGGCTTCTTGGAAGCAGCCATCGCGATTGCGGGGGAGTGGATCGAGCGCGATGTTATCGTCCAGGAGCGTACGAATGATGGCCGCGTGCAGGAGCATCGGTCCAGTGGGCTCGCGCGGCTCCAGCACCTTCCGACGGTGGTGCTCGTCAACGAGGGGAGTGCATCTGCATCAGAGATCGTCGCGGGCGCGTTGCAAGACACCGGGCGTGCGCGCGTCATCGGAGCGCAGACATTTGGGAAAGGGACCGTGCAACACCTCGCGAATCTGCGCGATGGATCCGCGCTCAAATTGACGATTGCCGAATGGCTCACGCCCGCAGGCCGATCTATTGAGGGGAATGGCATCACGCCCGATATGGCAGTTGCGCTCACCGAAGATGACAGCAAGGCCGAGCGCGATCCGCAGCATGCGCGCGCGATGGCAGAGCTGGCGACGATGGTGGAGCGCGCACCATAAGGAATATATGAAAGTCATGCTTCTTGCCGACGTTGCTAACGTTGGCGACGAGGGCGATATCGTCGAAGTGTCCGATGGGCACGCGCGTACCATCCTCTTCCCGCAGCACCTCGCGGTTCCGGCAACGGAGACCGCGCTCGCGGAGGTCGCGGCGCGCGCAGAGGAGCAGCGGCAGGCAGCCGAGCATGAGCTTACCGAGCTCCAGCGGATTGCCGAAGTGCTTGATGGGTGCGAACTCATCGTATCGGTGAAGGTGAACGCAAACGGGACGCTCTCCAGCGTTATCGATGCCGCACGCATCGCCGCGCAGCTCGCTGCTGATGGCACGCACATCGATGCTGCGTGGGTGCGTCTCGATGCGCCAATCGAAGAACCAGGAGAGTACGATATCCGTTTTAGCATGCCGCACGGCATTGAGGCGGAAGGACGCGTTATCGTGGAAGAAGTTTCGTGATGAATCGTTTTCTGAGCCAGCAGCTAGGAGCGTACGGTATGCCCAAATATATTTTCGTTGCCGGCGGGGTGTTGTCTGGCGTTGGGAAGGGGACGGTTACGGCATCGCTGGGTGTACTGCTGCAGGCGAAGGGATTTCGCGTCACCGCGATGAAGATTGATCCCTATGTGAACGTAGACGCGGGCACCATGAACCCCACGGAGCATGGCGAAGTATTTGTGACGGATGATGGTGACGAGACGGACCTGGACATCGGAAGCTACGAACGGTTCCTGGGTCAGGATCTGGGGAAAATCAATTACATGACCACCGGGCGGGTGTACCTCTCGGTCATTGAGCGCGAGCGGAATTTGGGGTACAAGGGCAAGTGCGTGGAGGTGGTGCCGCATCTTCCCGAGGAGGTACTCCATCGCATTCATGCGTGCGTAGAGGCGCGGCGTGCGGAGATCGTGCTCATTGAGATCGGTGGAACCGTCGGTGAGTACCAGAACGTGCTCTTCTTGGAAGCCGCGCGATTGCTCAAACAGCAGCGGCCGGACGATGTCATTACGCTGCTCGTGTCGTACCTTCCAATCCCGGGTCATATCGGCGAGATGAAAACGAAGCCCACGCAACATGCGACCAGACAGCTGCAAGCTGCGGGCATTCAGCCGGATTTCATCGTTGCGCGCGGATCGCAAGCGTTGGACGCTGTGCGACGCAAGAAGCTGGCGGTGTTCTGTAACGTCCAGGCGGACGATGTGATTGCGGCGCCGGATGTGGCATCCATCTATCATGTGCCGGTCAATTTTGAGCGCGAGCACGTTGCGGAGCGCGTATTGGAAAAGTTGGGTCTTGCGCCGCGCGGGAAAGATTTGCGGCAGTGGCGCGCGATGGTGCGCACCTCGGAGCGGCAGTATGCACCGGTTCGCATTGCGATCGTGGGGAAGTATTTTTCAACAGGCGATTTTGTGCTCTCGGACGTGTACCTCTCCGTCATTGAGGCGGTGAAGCATGCTGCGTGGGCGCGGAAGCGCACGCCGGTGCTGGAGTGGGTGAATACGGAGGAGTACGAGCAGGACAACAAGAAGCTGAAGCAACTCGGACAATGTGATGGTGTTGTCATTCCTGGGGGATTTGGGTCGCGCGGCGTTGAGGGGAAGATTCGCACAATCCAGTACCTCCGCGAGCACGGCATTCCGTTCCTTGGTATCTGCTACGGCATGCAACTCGCGTGCGTCGAGTTCGCGCGCAACGTATTGGGACTGCCCGGCGCGCATACCACCGAGATTGTGCCGGACACGGCAGACCCCATCATTGATGTCATGGAAGAGCAGAAGGCGCGGCTGGCGAAGGATGCGTACGGCGGCACCATGCGCCTGGGCGCGTATGATTGTCGCGTGCGCGCGGGAACACACGCAGCGCGCGCCTATGCGGATACGTCATGGGTGAGCAAGCGGTACGCCAATGGCGACCTACGCATCTCGGAGCGTCATCGGCACCGCTACGAATTTAATAACGCGTACCGTGAGCGGTGCGAGGCCGCGGGCATGGTCTTCTCCGGCGTCAACCCCGAGCGCGATCTCGCGGAAATAATAGAGCTGCCCAAACAGACGCACCCGTACTTCGTTGCCGCTCAATTCCACCCCGAATTCAAGAGCCGCCCCCTCGACCCCCAGCCGCTCTTCCTGGGTCTCATCAAGGCCGCCGAGAAGCGTGGTGCTTGACAGCGGTATGGGCTCGTGTAGGGTATTCGCAGGAGGTGCGTGATGGAACATTCGCCCGAGCAGCGCCCGAGCAGCGCAGCTGCACTGATGCTTTTGTCGTTCGTACTTTTGTGGGTGGTGTATTGCGCTGTCGCGTATGTCATTCACATGCTTTTCCCAACACCGAGGGTACTCCTCTCTGCCTGGTTCCTTGTTGGAGGTGTGTGCTGCATCACCGCCAGCGCGACGATCTTGGACACATTCATCCAAATAGTAAAAGACGAGCACCACCGAGCACCGCAGGCAACGGAGGACCTCGACGGTTCGTGATCGTTTGGCTGCAACACGCAAGCGCCCGCTCTTTCGAGCGGGCGCTGCTTCTTGTTTGCGGATCCGTGCGTTAGCCGCGCGGCTGCTCCACCGAGACGACATTCCGCACCACCTTCTTTCCGGCGAACGTCAAGCGGGTGCGTTTGACGAACTTCACGACGCCATCGGCGACCGCGAAGAGTGTGTCATCCTTGCCGCGCTGGACGTTGGTGCCCGGGCGGAACGATGTTCCGCGCTGCCGGACGATGATGTTGCCCGAACGGACAACTTGCCCGTCAGAGCGCTTCACGCCAAGCCGCTGCCCCTGGGAATCGCGGCCCAACCGTGTTGAGCCACCTGCCTTTTTATGTGCCATAAAAAACGAGCTGCAAGCCGGCCATGCTTCGCGAATGTTTCGCGGGGCGGGCGGCTGCAACAAAAAAGCGATGCTATCGTATGCATCTCCTGGATATATTCCATCACACGGCTCCGGAGATGTCAAGAACGGTGGGACAATGCTACGCTGGAGAGAGCGGATGGGCATAGGATGAGGCATATGGATGACCGCATCTCCCCGGATGCTCCATCCCGGAGCGAGGGGGAGCTATGGACGGCAGTTGGGCGGGTGCAGCGTGCATGCGTGCGGCGCGTGTGCGCGTTTTCGCATCCACTGCTCGCGAATTCGCAAACGCGCTGGATGGCCGTCGCGGCCGGTGCACTGCTCGCGGGTGCATGGATTGCGGCGCTCGCGGTGCCAAATGTGCCGGACGCGGCATCGCTCGTGACGCATTACACTACCACGTTTGGGATCGATGCCTTTGGTTCATGGCATGATCTCGCGCGCATCGCTCGCACGGGCTCGGCGTTCATCGCATTCAACATTGCGCTCGCATTTGGTCTCACGCCCCGCAACGCGCCTGCGCCCGCCACGGCATCTGTGTTCCTCCTCGCTGCCGCAGTACTCCTCGCATTCGCCGCGCTTGTGGGTACCGTGCTGCTCTGGAATATGAATGGGGTGGGGTATGCTTCTGCTCGTCATTCCGAGGTCGGCCGAGGAATCTCACATGATGTGGGGGTTGAGAAACATTCGTAAGCAGTACATGTCAACCGTATCGTGTTCGATAGAGTATTGCGTGTGAGATTTCTCGCTGCGCTCGAAATGACGGAAGTGAAGTATCGCTCGAAGGTGACGGAAACATCTATTGAACCTCATGGATCCCATTGTCAAAATATTTGTCCTCACCACACTCGCGTTCGTCGTGACGATGCTCTGGACGCCGGCGCTCACGCGGATGTTGTATAAGTATAAGTTGGGTAAGAACATCCGCCTTGCGTCCGAGGCGCCGGTGTACGCGAGGATGCACGCGCACAAACAGGGGACGCCCACCATGGGCGGGGTGCTCGTGTGGGGGACCACGCTCGCGCTCGCGGTGTTGTTTGGTGCCGCGTACGCGTTTGATGTTCCGTTCCTCGCACAGTTGAATTTCCTTTCCCGTGCGGAGACGCTCCTCCCGCTGGGCGCGCTCGTTGCTGCGGCACTCATCGGGTTTGGCGACGACCTGCTCAATGTCCTTGGCGTTGGCCCCAAGGGCGGCGGCCTCACCATGCGCCACCGGCTCTTTCTGTACGCGCTCGTCGCCGCTGGAATCGCGTGGTGGTTCGTTGTGAAGCTGGAGTGGACCACGCTCTCTGTGCCGTTCATCGGCATTGCTGATCTTGGGCCCATACTCTACTTTCTCTTCGCGGCGCTCGTGCTCATTGCGACCATGCACTCCGTGAACATTACGGATGGTTTGGATGGTCTGGCTGGCGGGACGCTCCTCACCGCGTTTGGCGCATACGGCGCGATTGCGTTTCTTCTGGAGCGATACGATCTCGCGGCGTTCGTGGGTGTGATCGTCGGCGCGCTCCTCGCGTTTCTTTGGTTCAACATTCCGCCCGCGCGGTTCTTCATGGGCGATACCGGTGCCATGGCGCTGGGGACAACACTCGGCATCATCGCGCTGCTCACGAACGAGCCGTTTCTGCTCCTCGTCATCGGCCTCCCGTTCGTGGCAGAGTCCGCGTCCGTCGTTGTGCAGATGACCGCGAAGCGCTTCGTAGGGAGAAAGCTCTTCCGCTCGACGCCGTTCCATCACCATCTGGAGGCCATCGGGTGGCCAGAGGCGAAGATCGTCATGCGCTTCTGGGTCATCGCCGGCGTCACTGCCGTCCTCGGGCTTATCCTCTACCTCCTTGATCACGGGTTGTAGCTATGCGCATGCCGCGATTCCTCCAGGAGACGGACACGCGGTTCTTTGCTGCGGTCGCGCTGCTCGTGGCACTGGGGCTCATTTTTCTCTCGTCCGTCTCTGCGCCGCTCGCGTACGAACGGTACGGCTCGCGGTCGTACTACTTGGTCCATCAGCTCTGGTCCGGCGTGCTCCCGGGCGCGGTCCTCCTCGTGCTCGCCGCGCGGCTGCGGCGGCCTGTTCTGGAGCGGTGCGGGCTCTGGGCGCTCGCAGGGAGTGTGGTGCTCCTCATTGCGGTGCTCATTCCGGGCCTCGGCGTGACGCGCGGTGGGGCGCAGAGCTGGCTCGATATCGGTTTCGTGACGTTCCAGCCCGCAGAGCTTGCAAAAGTTGGACTCATCCTCGCGCTCGCGTCGTGGGCAACGGTGCGGCGTCCGTTGTGGTTCCATCCGAAGGCGTGGGCGAGGGGATTCCTGCCGTTCCTCGGCGTTCTTGGTGGCGTACTGGGCATCATCGGGCTCCAACCAGACCTCGGTACGATGCTGATTATCGCGGCGATTGGCGTGGCGATGGCGTTCGTGGGGGGGATGCAGTTGCGCCACCTCGGCCTCCTCGCGTTGGGCGGCATCGCGGCGCTCACTGCGCTCATCGCGGCCGCGCCGTACCGCGTCGCGCGGCTCACCGCGTTCCTGCACCCGGAGCTAGATCCCCAGGGCATCGGGTATCAGGTAAACCAGGCGCTCCTCGCTGTAGGATCGGGCGGATGGTTTGGCGTTGGCCTGGGGCACTCGCGGCAGAAGTTTGCGTTCCTCCCGGAGGTCATCTCGGACTCCATCTTCGCGATTGTCGCCGAGGAAATCGGTTTCATCTTCTCGCTCGCGTTTCTCGCGCTGATTGCGTACGTCATTGCGCGCGTGCTGCGCAATGCCATGGATGCGACAGATGAGTTTGACCGCCTCGTGCTTGTCGGCATCGCTGCGTGGTGGGGCGTGCAGTCCGTCGTGAACATTGGCGCGATGGTCGGCATGCTCCCGCTCACGGGCTTGCCGCTGCCGTTCGTCTCCTCTGGCGGCACCGCGTTGGCGGTCTCGCTGGGTGCGGCTGGTATCGTGCTCAACCTTAGCCGGACGCGCGGCACGGCGGCACGGCATCGGCGCTAGCTCCTTACCCTCCCCCTCCCCGCACGTACTCGTGGGGAGAGGGGGAGCAGGAGGGGGAGAGGTGGCTATGGATGGGCTGTACCATGTTGCCATTCCGTCCCACCTCTCCCTCCCTAACCCTCCCTCCCCCCGCGAGTACGCGCGGGGAGGGAGGGGATCAAACAGAGCATGAGCGACAGAAAAGGGCGAAGAGCCCAGATTCCGAGCACCGAGCATCAAGGAGCGCACTATGGCCTCTCTTCCCACGATCAAACGCGCGATACGGAGTGCGGCGGATCCGTCGCGTGCGGCAGCGTGTGCGCGGTTTTTTAAGACCGGAGCAGGGGAATACGCACAGGGGGATCAATTTCTTGGCGTTACTGTCCCAACGATGCGCACGATTGCGAAGCAGTACCACGCATGCTCGTTCACGCACGCGGAGCAGTTGCTGCAATCGCGCTCCCATGAGGATCGTTTCGTGGCGCTCCTGCTGCTCATCGCGCGGTTCAACGGCGGCGATGCGCGGGAGCAGCGCGCGGTGTACCAGTGTTACCTCCACAATACCGTGCGCGTGAACAACTGGGATCTCGTGGACACTTCTGCGTACCACATCGTCGGCGCATACCTCCTGCGTCGTCCGCGCGGTGTGCTGGCCCGTCTCGCACGCTCGCCGCAGCTCTGGGAGCGGCGCATCGCCATCGTCGCGACGTACGCGTTCATTCGGCATGGCCAGTTGACGGACACGTTTCGCATCGCGCAGATCCTCCTACGCGATCCGCATGACCTCATCCACAAAGCAACCGGTTGGATGCTGCGTGAGGCCGGGAAGCGTTCCACGGCCGCCCTCGAAACATTCCTCCGTCTGCACGCCGCAGCGATGCCCCGCACCATGCTTCGCTCCGCCATCGAGCGGCTGCCGAGCGATGCTCGGAGTATGTATCTTCACGCCCACGCATGACCATCCTCTTCACCGGCGGCGGAACATTGGGATCGGTGACCCCGCTCTTGGCTGTCGCGGAGGAGATTCGGCATGTGCGGCCGCGGGCGGTGATGATGTGGATTGGGACGCGGCGGGGGCCGGAGCGGGTGTTGGTGGAGCGCGACGGGATCCGGTTCATCGCGTTTCCGGCAGGCAAGCTGCGACGGTACCTGGATGGGCGGAATATCGTGGATGCGTTTGCAATTGCATGGGCGTTCGTGCGCGCACTTGCGTTTCTGCGTCGGGAGCGGCCAGATACGGTGGTGGGCGCGGGGTCATACGTGCAGGTGCCGGTGATGCTTGCGGCGCGCGTGCTGCGCATCCCGATCGTCATCCACCAACTGGACGCGCGTCCATCATTGGCCAACACGCTTGTGGCGCGGTTTTCGTCCGCGCGGACGGCGACATTTGGCGCTGAGGGCATCGGCGTGCCGGTGCGTGCCGCCGTGCGCGATGCGTGCGTGGCGGATGTGCGCGAAGCACAGCGGCATTTTGGATTCTCCGGAAATCGACACGTACTCCTCATTCTTGGCGGTGGCACCGGCGCAATGGCGCTCAACCACCTTGTCTGGGCCGCATTGCCCGAGCTGACGGCGATTGCCGACGTGATTCATGTGACGGGGAAAGGGAAGCAGGGCAATGTTCCCCCCACTCCCGCTGGGAAGGGGGAGTGGGCCGGATCCTATCGACAATTTGAGTTTCTCGCCGACGATATGATTCCCGCGCTCGCTGCTGCGGATCTTGTGGTGAGTCGTGCGGGCATGGGGACGATCGCGGAGCTGGGGTGCCTGGGTAAACCGACGGTGCTGGTGCCCATGCCATCCACTCACCAGGAAGACAACGCGCAGCAACTCAACGAGCGCGGTGCTGCGGAGGTTTGGAATTCGCGGGCCCTCGTCGCGCCCGGCGTCTTCACACAACGCATCCATGCGCTTCTCGAGGATGCCAACCGTCGCGCCAAACTCGGTCGTTCCATCGCCACCATGTTTCCCGACAACGCCGCCGCCACGCTTGCGCGCGTGGTCATGCAAGCAGCGCAGTGACGGGCGAAAAACCAACAAAACACCCACCCCATTGCTGGGGTGGGTGTTTTGTTGTGCTGCGCGTGGTTGTATCTATGCCCCCGGCAGGGATCGGACCTGCGACATTCGGCTTAAAAGGCCGCTGCTCTACCACTGAGCTACGGGGGCGGGCACATGCAGCGTACGGAATTCGATGGGGGGTGTCAAGGTGGTGGAGTTGCCAGCGTTGTCGATGGCGTCTGCGCGGACGGTGTAGCGCGTGCCGGGGGTGAGGCCGGAGAGGACGATGCGGTGGGCGGGAGGCGACACGATATCCTGGGTGGCGGTGGTCTCCGATGCGGTGACGATGGCGCCGTCTGCATCAAAGGATGTCACGGTAACGAGGAGCGCGGCGGGTTCGTTGGTTGCGAAGTGGACCGCGGCCGCATCGGTGACAACACTGTCCACAATGACATCGGTGAAGCGTGGCGCGGCGGTGTCGAGGCCATCCACCGTGACCACGCAGGTACCGGATGCGGCGGTCTCCTCCGTGGCAGTACGTCGCGATGTGACGCGATAGTGGACGGTCGCGCCGCTGGGGAGGTCTGCGATGACTGCTGCGTGGCGCGTCCCCGGCGTTGCGGCGACGGTGGTGCCGAACATGTCGTCCGATCCAACCATGACGGAATTTTCATCCGCTGCGACGGTGGTCTCCCAGGCGACGTGGATGGTGCGGCCGCGTACGACCGGCGCGCAATCCGCGGACACCAGCGCGAGCGATGCGCTATCCACAGCCCGGGACGCGTCGGTCGCGGTTGCGAAGGTCACGAGCAGGATCGCGGCGAGCGCGCTGCCTGCAATCGCGGCAACGCGTTGCTGCTTTGCACGGCGCTCGAGTGTGAAAAAATCCTGATGATTGAACATGGATGGAGTCGTGGTGCGCGGGAGCGTGCCCCGTGCAGTGTCACGCATGCACATTGCCATTGTACCGCCCAGTACCCTGTGGGCGCAAGAGAAATTTGCGTGGTATACTAACAAAAGATTGTTCCGTGAGCCGTTCGCGCACGCATCGGCAATGGAGCTGCGTGCTCGGCTGTTTGTTGTTCCTATGGCTGCATTGTTCCCGCGTCACCATGCGCTTGGCTTTGGAGTCGCCGCGCTCCTTCTCGTTCTTGCGGGTGCCGTCGTCACCAAAATTGATGCGGCAACAGAGCGCGTGTACGTCGAGGAATTTTCCTCGGTGCCCGCTGCGCTCGCTTCGGGTTGGAGTGCGTCTTGGGACAGTGCAGCAGGGGACGTACGTCTGCGTCGCGCGGTTGACAACGGGAATGTCTGGGTGACCGCCGCCGCGTTTGATGGCCGCCGCGTCAGCGGTGTCGCGTATACGCCAGAGTACGCCGCAAGTCGTACGGCATTCATCGCTGCAAGCGACGGCGTGTATCGCACCACGGACGGAGGATCAACGTGGCTGCGCATGCTTGCGACGGGCAGCGAGGCGGTTGCGGTTGCGGTTTCCCCAACATTCTCCGGCGATGGGATCGCGTTTGCCATGACAAACGGGAGCGGCCTTTGGCGTACGATTGATGGCGGTGTGACGTGGCTGCAGGTAGACGGGAGCGTGAATGGATTTGGTATCGCATTCTCGCCGGCGTACGCGACAGACCGCACGGTATTTGTCGCGGCGTTCGATCGCGTGCTGCGAAGCCAAGATAGCGGCGTATCATGGTTCGATATTTCCTCCGGCGTGTCTGATGCAGTGCGCGTGAACGGTGACATCCGCGCCGTTGCGGTGGATCCTGCGTACCAGACGAACCATACGGTCTTCCTTTCGACATTGCGCGATGGCCTGTACCGTTCCGTGGACGCTGGTACCACGTGGACGCTGCGCAATCCGGCTGGCATCTCCGTGCCGTATGCGACCGCGCTTGCCGCGAGCAGTACGGGGCGCGTTGCCGCACTGTTCCTTGATGGCGTGTACGAGACAACGGACGGCGGCGCTGGGTGGAGTATCGCGTATCGCAGCGAGGACGCCAGCGCGATTGCATACGGCCCCGGCGGGCAGCTCCTGGTTGGGAGGAGTGGCGGCGTTGCCCGCGTGGAGGGCGGGACTGCCACCGCGCTTGCCCTCGGATGGGTTGGCAGTGCGCCGTCCGCGTTTGGCATTGCGCCAACATACCCCGCGCACGGGAGCGTCATTGCGGGACGGGCGGACGGCGCGAACGTCCTGATGTCCGGCCTCGCATCCCCTGGTATCGCGTTGACCGCGAACCCCGTTGATGACACTCCGCATCGCATCCTTACCGCGACGCTCACGCCCACGGCGACCGTGCCGGCAGGCGCGGCAATCACCTACGAGGTGAGCGCAGCGGATGGTGCCGCACGGTGGGAGGGTCCGGTCACGCCCGGGACGGTATGGACGTTCACGGTAACGGGTTCATCGCTGCGGTGGCGCGCAACGCTCATTTCAACGAACGGCGAGGCGGATCCGCGCCTCACCGCGTTGCGTATTGCGTACACGGTAGATGACACCATCGGGGCGCCAACGATTGCAACGCCGGTGCCCGCCGCCACGAGCATCCGATGGCCATTTGCGAATAGCGGGGGTGCGGCATCGGGGTTTGCGATTCGTGACGCGGATGGGAAGGAGCTGGCGCGGACGGACGATCCCGCGGCAACATTCGTGGAGGAACGTGCGCTCGCGCCGGACACCGAGTACTGCGGCCGGCGCGTTGTCGCGTTGAGCGGCACGAAGATCTCGCCAGTTTCCGATTCGTATCCCTGTGCGGTGACGCTTGCCGTCGTGCCGGGAGCAGCGACCGCATCAGATGTGACGCGATCGAGCGCGGTCATTGCGTTTGGTGCTGGCAGCGGGAACGCGGACGACATTCGGTATGCGATCAAGGATAAACAATCTGGCCGGTACGTTGCTGCAGACGGGCTTTTTGGTACGCCTGATGCCGTATGGCGGACGTTCGCAGAGTGGGAGCGCGGCCGCGTGCTTGTCATTGGCCTTGAGCCGGATCATACCTACGCGTTTTGTGCCGAGGCGCGCAATCACGTTGGCGTGCCATCAGCGTGCTCCGCGACGACCATTGTGAGTACCACCGTCGGCAGCGATCGCGGCGATGCGTCCGCGCAGGTGCAGACCACGCTCGCATCTCCGGATGTTCGTACGGATGATCGCATTCCCGTCGTGGTGCGTGTTGCGCATGCGGGGACCGGCATCGTGCGCAATCTTGTTGTTTCTATCCCTATCCCGGCAGGTGCCGTGCCAATGCCGGGCACGCTCGTAGTCAACGGCGTCCGTGCATCGGATGCAGGCGACGCGGATGCTGCGGATGTTGGCGCCACTGCGCCGGGTGTTGCGACATTCCGACTTGCCACGCTCGGCATCGGTGCAACGGCGGTGTTCGGCATTGATTTCCGGACAACGGCAGCTGCGGGCGCATCCCTCACGGTTGCGCCGACTATGGCATATGTGCCCCTTGCGGATGTGGCGCCGCGTACGGTTGCACTCGCGCCGCTCACGTTCAGCGTCATTGGGCCGCTTGCTCCTCCGCCGGACACAGCGCCGCCGCAACAACCAGTGCCGCCGCAGGAGGCGCCTCCGGCGGAGCCCGTTGGCGCACCGCTTACTGTTACGCCGCAGCCAACGCCGCCTCCGCAGCAACCGGGAGCACCGCCGGTGGTCCCGATTCCAGACGTTGCTGCGCCGGGCACGTCAGCAGCGCCGGGCACGGCGTCCCCCGCGCCCGGCGTCACGCGCGCAAACGCGGCGACGATGTTCGCGCTCCTCGCGCCTGTTGATGGCGCGGTGTTGCCTGCGGGTGATCTCGTCATTCGTGGTGCGGCATCATCCGATGCATCGGTGACGGTCTCGCTTGACGATCGGACGCATTGGAATCTCACTGCGGCTGCGGATCAGAGCTTCTCGTTGACCATTCGCAATGTGAGCGAGGGATCGCATCGCATCAGTGTGACAACGAGCGGGCAATCTACTGCTGCGCAGGTGCGTATGGTATCGCCGCCCTTGCGCGATCTCACGCTCACGGCACCCATCGCGGGCTCTGCAACCAATGCGCAAACCGTTGTGGTGAGTGGGCGCGGACCATCGGAGACCATGGTACGTATTGCGCTCGACGGTACCCCCATTGCTTCCGTGGAGACGGACGCGCTCGGCGGTTTCACGGCACTCCTCCCCGGCATCGTGGCAGAAGGAGCACATGAGGTGCGCGGCGATGCGGTTGTCGCTGGAGGGCTGACGCTGACGGCGGCTGCTCCGTTTGTGGTGGATCGCACGCCGCCAGGAACGCCGGAGGTTCGCGAGGTTCGGACAACGAAGCAGGGGATTGCGGCATCGCGCGCGGACGCGTTCGACGTGCTGATTCAGCTCGCCGGTATCATCCCTGCGGCATCGGCAGGAGATGTTGATGCGATCCTCATTACCATCGGCGGAGAATCGGCAACCTTTACGCACCGCGTGACGAGTGTCGCATGGGAGTTCCGTACAACGCTCGCACTCCCACCAGGCGGCTCCACCATCCGCGTCGCCGCGCGCGATTCCGCAGGGAACGTCTCGCCGCTCCCGCAGGTGCTCCCGTTTGCGATCGCGCCAGCCGCATGCGCAGATGGTATGGATAACGATGGCGACGCGCTCCTGGACTACCCAGCGGATCCTGACTGCGCGAGCGCGTTTGATCGCACCGAGGAAACGGAAGGCATCGCGGCGCGTACCGCGACGGTGGTTGCCGAGGCAACCACCGCGACCGCGAAGGCCGTCGTCAGTGCAACGCAGACCACCGCGAAGGCAACGGCGAAGGCCGCGGAGAAGACCGCCGTGGCGGTGCAGGAACGCGTGCTGGACAACCCTGCCGTTGAGACAACGACGGAGCGTGTCGTTGCGCCAGCGGTGGTGGTTGCCGTCGCGACGAACACCGCGACCGCCGTGCACGGGTTTCAGCTCCTCGCGTACGCGCAGTACCTCGTTGGCTTCCTTCTCTCGCCAAGCCGCCTCTTTTCGCGACGCAAGCGTACCGCGTGGGGGACGGTGTATGGCGCGCTCTCGAAGCGGCCGGTGGATCTCGCTACCGTCCGGCTTCTGGATGTTGCGACGGGTCGCGTGGTTGCCACCGAGGTGACGGACCACCTGGGGCGGTACAACTTTGCGGTGAAGCAAGCAGGATCGTACCGATTGGACGTGCGCCATCCGCAGTACGCATACCCCTCCACGCGCCTTGCGGGGCGCCGCGAGGATGGCGACTTCCTCGATTGCACCTACGGCGAGCCGTTCGCGGTGCCGGAGGGTGGCGGGTTCGTCATCAAGAGTATCCCGCTGGACGCGAAAGCGGAGCGGACGATGACGCTCGACAAGCATGTCCTGCGCAACCACTACGGGCGCATCATCAGTGGCGCGGTTTCGGATGTCGGCCTCGTGCTCTCCATCGCATCCTTCGCCATTTCGCCGCGTCCGCTCATCGGTGCCGTGCTGGGCATCAACCTCCTCTTCTACGTGCTCTTCCGGCGACTTGCTATCCGCGCGCGCGCCGTGAAATCCTGGGGTGCGATTCGGGATGTGGTTTCTAAGCACCCGCTCCACCTCGCGGTTGTCCGTCTGTTCGATATTGAGTTTGGAAAACTTCTGGAGACCGCGGCGACCGACCGATACGGCCGTTACCAGTTCCTTGCGGGCAAGAGCGTCTACTATGTGACGGCGCAGAAGGGGGGGTATGACCCGGCGCGCTCGAGTACGCTGGACATGCGCAAACGCGAGGGCATTGTTGGCGTGGATCTCGCGCTGCACCCGAGTGTGCACACCGGGGCACTCCGCGATGCGGGGACGACGGCTCCGCAGGATATGACGGTATCACCCGGTATTGCCGAGGCGCCGGCAGCGGCAGTATCACGCGAGGAACCGTAAGGCATCGCATTGTTTTTGTATGCAACCATCCCAATGGGCGGATCTCCTGGATCGCATTGCCGAGCGGTTCGTGATTGCAGAGGAAGGCAGAACCGAACTGGAGGGCGTGCCATTGAGCACGGTGGCGTTCGTAGAATTTGAGGCGCCGATGGGACGAGTGCGGTTGGAATACGTCACCAAGCCGCGCACCATCGGTGAGCATGCGTTGGGATCGCGGCGCATCGGTGGAGAAACGGCAGTGCAAAAAATGTACGATACCAATGATCTCGTGTCGTTCCTTCGCGCATTTCGATGGGATGCGGAGCAGGGCGAATGGTGCACGATTGAAGCGAATGCATTGACATCATGACTATGCTTCGACACGGTACGGAACCAAGAGGCATCGTGCCCGCAGTTGTTGCGATTATTGTCGCGGCAGCCGCTGGCACGGTCGCGGCGGTGATGGGCGCGGGGCCGTGGAGCGCGGTGGCGCGGCATCCGCAGGTGGCGCTCGATCGTGCGTGGGTGCAGGCCGTCGAGGCGGTGTCCGTGCGCACACGCGCGGACGTGCGCATCGCGTGGGAGCAGGACGAGCAATCCGCGTCGCTCCATCTGACGTATGACGGACGGCGCGGCGAGCACGATGGCGCGCGTGCAAGCGATGGGACGATCACGGCAGCGGGCGCGATCGGTGATGCGACGCTGGGCTTCCTGCTCGACACGCGAGCGATTGGCGAGATGCAGTACCTCCGACTGCGGGATTTTTCGTTCCTCGGCGGGACATCGGCGCCTGCCGTGGCGCTCGGCGCGGGCATCGTCCAGGGCATGCTCGGCGAGCGGTGGGTAGTGGCGGATAGTGCAACCTTTGCGCGGCTCCAGCAGCGCATAGGAGGCGCGGCAGCACCCAGCGCACCGTACGACGCGAGTCGCGCCGCGGCGCTGCGTGAACAAGCGCGGACGCACCCACTGCTCATGTTCCAGGAGGATCTCGGGCGCGAGCGCGTAGACGGCGTCCGCGCGCGGCACCTCCGCACGACGATCAACGAGCAAGCGCTCGCTGCGCTCATCGCGCTCCTCGCAGGAAGCGAGAGTGGGGAGACGCTGGCCGCATTGCTCCAGACCGCAGTCGTTCCGCGGGTGCGGGACATTACGATCGATGTGTGGCTCACGGGCGCGGGTGCGTTCGTGCGCGCGCAGTTCCCGTTCGCGGTGCGCGAGGACGCAACGAACATCCGCCTCACCGGCACCGCAGACATCCAGTGGTCAGATTGGAACGTTCCCGTGACCATGGCGCCGCCTCCGAGCGCGCTCCCGCTCGACGATGTCATCGAGCAGCTCTTCGGCGTGCAACCGCAGCCGTCGCACGCATTGCCCGCAGGTTCCGATGCCGATGCCGACGGTCTTTCCGACGTTCGCGAGGCGTTGTACGGCAGTGACCTGAACAGCCGGGACAGTGACGGCGACGGCTACACCGATGGCGAGGAGGTTCGCAATGGCTACAGCCCGGTGGGAGAGGGGAGATTGTGAAGAACCTATGGCAGCCGCGCGCATGATGCGGAATGGATGGGGGGCGGGGCGGGCTGCGGCGCGTCCGCGCGGCGGCCGGGATCCGCGCCTCGTGGTGGTCGCGGGCGTGTTCGTGTTGCTGTGGGCGGTGGTGGTCGTGCGGCTCTGGATTGTGCAGGTGCGCGACCACGAGTGGTACACGGGGCTTGCGGCCGGGCAGCACGAGGTGTTCCGGCAGCTCACGGCGGAGCGTGGTGAAATTTTTGTACACGATCGGCAGGCGAGTGACGGGTACTTCCCGGTGGCGACGAATCAGCGAACGTACACCGTCTACGCGGTGCCGACGGAGATCGCACAGCCCAAGCGCGCCGCAGGGCTCCTGGCGCCACTGCTGCAGTTGGACGAGGCGGCAGAGGTTGCGCTTGCGGAGCGTCTGAGCAAACCCAATGACCCCTACGAGCCCGTCACGCGCGATGCATCTGCGGAGCTGCGCGATTCGGTGCTCGCGCTCGCGCTGCCCGGCATCCATACGCAGCCCACGATCGCGCGCTTCTATCCCGATGGGACGCGCATGGCGCACCTTACGGGTTTCGTTGGCGCAGACGAGGATTCGCGCATCGCGGGACGGTACGGCGTCGAGGGCGCGTTCGAAGACGTGCTCGCCGGCACCTCGGGATTCCTGGAGGGGGAGCGCGATGCCGCCGGTCGCCTCATCGTGTTTGGGAAACGCGATGGCCGCCAGGCGGAACATGGGTCGGACGTGTACCTTACTATTGAACGGGAGCTCCAACTGGAAGTGTGCCGCCGGCTGGAGGATGCGGTTACAAAACACGGCGCGGCCAGCGGATCTATTGTCATCCTCCATCCCGTGACCGGTGCCGTGCGTGCAATGTGCGCCGTGCCGGCGTTCGATCCCAATCGGTATGGCGATGTGGAGGATATCGGCGTGTACCAGACCCCAGCCGTATCGGACGCATACGAGCCCGGCTCGGTGTTCAAGGCCGTCACCATGGCTGCGGCAATCGAAGCGGATGCGGTAGGGCCAAATACAGAGTTTACGGACACCGGCAGCGTCACGTTGAATAATCACACCATCACAAACTCGCTCCATAAGGTCTACGGGCGTTCGACGATGACGGACGTGCTTCGATTTTCGATTAATACGGGAACCGTGTACGCGGCGATGCAGCTGGGGCGTGATCGGTTCCGCGAGGCCATCGAGCGGTTTGGGTTTGGTGCGCGGACGGGGATCGCGCTCGATGCGGAGTCGCCCGGGAACATTGCGAACCTCGTGCAGCGCGGCGACATCTATCTCGCCACCGCGTCGTTTGGGCAGGGCATTACCGCCACGCAGCTTCAGCTTGCCGTAGCGTACGCAGCAATCGCAAACGGCGGGAACCTCATGGAGCCGCGCATCGTGGAGGCGGTTGTGGCGCCGGATGGCACACGCAAAACCTTTGCGCCGCGCATTGTGCATCGCGCGGTGAGTCAACGCGCAGCGGTGATACTCCAGGGCATGCTGGTGAGCGTGGTGCGAGACGGGTACGCCAAGAGCGCGGGGGTGCGCGGGTACCTCATTGGCGGGAAAACCGGCACGGCGCAGATTCCGTACCGTGATCGACCGGGCTATTCAGATGACACGATCCATACGTTCGTAGGAATCGGACCGGTGGATCGGCCAACCTTTTCCATGGTTGTTCGCATTGACCGTGCACAGCGGCTCTTTGCGGATTCCACTGCCGCCCCCTTGTTCGGCGACCTCGCAGCGTATATCGTCCAGTATGACGGCGTTCCGCCGCGGGTGGAGTAACGTGCGTTGATCGCTATGCGTACATTCTTGGAATCACTCCTCGCCTTCCTCGCCCGTGCAGTGGTGCGGCGGCAGCAACCGCTGATCGTGGGTATCACGGGCAGTGTGGGGAAAACGTCGGCGCGTGAGGCAATCCGTGCGGTGTTGGACGCCGATTGGGACGTTCGCGCTGCGCCGAAGAACTACAACAACGAGATTGGGTTGCCGGTGGCGATCATCGGAGGGCGGGCGCCCGGCCGGTCGCCGTGGCGCTGGGTTGCGTTGCTTGCGCGGGGGAAGTGGTACGCAGCCGTGCGTGGGTTGCGGTACCCGGAGGCGCTCGTGCTGGAGTATGGCGCGGACCATCCAGGCGATTTGAGCTACCTCCTACGCATTGCGCGTCCGCACGTTGCTGTCGTCACGGCGGTTGGCGCAGCGCACACGGAATTCTTTAAGTCCGTGGACCGCGTGGCGAGCGAGAAACGCAAGCTCGTCAGCGTGCTCAGCCGCGATGACATCGCAGTACTCAACCGTGATGATATCCATGTGTGGGCGATGACGGAGCGCACGAAGGCGCGCGTCATTTCGTACGGCACGCACGAGGATGCGGACGTACGCGGGATCGAGTACCGAGTTACCTCTGGAGCACAAGGGGTAAGGGACAAGGAACAAGGAACGACAGGAGGATTTGTGCTTCCGGGCGGGATGACGTTCAAAATTGTTGCAGGGGGCGCAACGGTGCCGGTGCATCTCCCGGGGTGTCTGGGGGCAGGGCACATGCACGCGGCGCTTGCCGCGGCGGCGGTGGGTTTGGGACTGGGCATGCACCTCGTGGAGATTTCGCACGCGCTGCGGCAGTACCAACCGGCGCCGGGTCGCATGCGTATCATCCCCGGCATCAAGGAGACGGCGCTTTTGGATGACAGCTACAATGCATCGCCGCTCGCGGTTGCCGTTGCCCTGCACGCGCTGGAGCAGCGTACGGTGCCGGGCCGTGCCATCGCGGTGCTTGGGGACATGTTGGAACTGGGGACGCTCACGATTCAGGAGCACGAGCGGATCGGGCGGTTGGCCGCGGCGCAGTCGCTTGCGTACCTGATCTGTGTGGGCGCCGCCAGCCGCCAGACCGCCGCTGCCGCGCGCGCAGCGGGCATGCCCGCGGATCGCATCCTAGAATTTTCCCGCGCCCAGGAGGCGGGCCGCTTTGTGCAGGATCTTCTGGCACCCGGCGACGTGGTACTCATCAAGGGTTCCCAAGGCGTCCGTCTCGAGCGCATCGTCCGTGAGCTCATGGCCGATCCCCTCCGCGCACCAGCACTCCTCTGCCGCCAGGACCGCGCGTGGACCGCATAATGAAAACCGCCCTCCGAAATCGGAGGGCGGTTTTCATATGACCCCACCGGGAATCGAACCCGGGTTTGTGCCGTGAGAGGGCACCGTCCTAGCCGCTAGACGATGGGGCCAGCAGTGTGTATGCATTACCAGCGTAGCGACTTCTGGGAGTTCGTCAAGTGCAGTGTCGTGCTACACTAGAATATGTATGCCCGTGTCGTGGAAGGAATTTGTTGATTGTGCTGCCCAGGAAGCTCGATTTGATCGGGCGCTTGCGTCATGCAACGAAGCAGAGCAACACCGTATTCGCACGGCGTTGTCCTTTGCTCGTGATGCGCATGCGGGACAGACGCGGAAAGGGAATCCGGCGATTCCGTACATCATTCATCCCATGCGGGTCGCGGTATCGTTGTTGGAGGAATTCCGCGTGCGCGATGCTGATGCGATTGCTGCCGCGCTGCTCCATGACGTGGTGGAGGATTGCGGCGTTCGGGTAGACGATATCGCTACCGCATTCGGCGACGCGGTTGCAGGTGCGGTGCGTTGGCTCACCTGGACGCCAGGGCGCGATGCCAAGTGGTCGCAAGCACGCGCGTTTTTGGATGCGCCGCGGGCCGTTCGAATGGTGAAGGCAGCGGACATCATTGATAACGCGCGCGATCATGCTGCGACGCCATCGGTGGGGCGTCGCATCGCCCTGCGCGCGCTCTATGGGTACAGCCGCTGGGGACGCACCATCATTGCTTCGCTTGGCAGCGATGCCGAGCGGCTGTTGGATGCGGCATTGGACGCGGTTCGTCGCACGCATTTTGCGGGTGACGCAGATCCTCCGTTCGTGCCAAACGCGGGCAAGGAGCTTGTGGTGAGCTACGTGCGGGATCAGGAGGAGCGTCTTGCGCGCTATCCGGTGAGGACAAACGTCGTGCTGCCGCACGATGATCTCTTGGAGCTGGTGACGAAGCACACCACGGAGTACCTGCGGCCGGATGACGTGCTGGCGATTTCCGAGCGCGTGGTGGCGATCACACAGGGGCGTGCATACCGCGTGGACGAGATTCGTCCGCGGTGGCTGGCAACACAGCTCGTGCGGTTCGTCACCAAGAATCCTGCCGGCATCGGGCTTGCGCGGCCGGAGACGATGGAACTTGCGCTGCGCGAAGCCGGCACGTTGCGCATCCTGCTCGCCGCAGCCGTCGCGGCCGTCACAAAACCATTTGGTATCTCCGGGCTTTTCTACCGTTTGGCAGGGCACAGCGTGAATGCGATTGATGGGCCGTGCTCGTACACGCTCCCGCCGTACAACGCGTATGCCGTCCTGGGGCCCAAGGACCCCGATGCCGTTGCGGAGCGCCTCGCGCGACGTATTGGTGTTGGCATTGCGATTATCGATGCTAATGATCTTGGCGTCGAGGTGTTGGGCGTGTCCGAGGGCGTGGATCGTGCGCGTATTCGTGCAGTATTTCGAGACAATCCACTGGGTCAGAGCAGCGAGCAGACGCCGTTGGCAATCGTCCGGAACGTGCGTGGCGTCCCTGCTTGACAAAAAGCACGTTGTCCCGTACAGTCATGGTGGCTGTACGGTTCTTTTCATTCCAACCACGCGTCCCACAAGAGGTGATCCATGTCATTCGGCATGCACATGTCTCTCGGATGTCGTCAGTCTCTCGCTCAGCGTCTCGTCGTGGCCATGCCGGAGATCCAGTGGAGCCTCCTGCAGGCGTATCGGAACGGGATCATCGGGCTCCCGCCCTACGTCGAGCCGACGTTCGAGAAGGAGGACTTCACTCCGCGCCTCAAGCTCGAGCAGAGTAGGATCGAGGATTTCGAGTCCTTGAGCCACGTCGAGCGCATGCGCCTCGTGGACGATGCTAACGAGGTCTTTCGCTTCGCCTACACGCGCGGCATCGACGAGGACGACGACAAGAAGAAGGGCTATTTCAAGATCCCCCTCCTGCGCGACCGCAACATCATGGACGCCGACGATGGGATCGACAAGATCAAGAAGCGCATCAGCCGCGCCGAGTACGAGCGGGCAATCGCTATGCTCGAGTCGGTCGGCGAGATGGAGCGCATCGCCCGTGCGATTCCGTACTACGGCCTGCATCAGACGGTCGTCAAACATCTGCGTCGTTCCCATAAGGTGAGCATCGAGCAGACCGTGCTCGTGTCCATCGACCGCGGTGGTCGTCTTCCCTGCATCATCCTGCGGCGCGCTCTCGGTCTCACCGAGATGTTCAGCATCAAGGTGGATCAGGGCGGTGGTCAGCTCGACGAGGACAAGCTCGAGGAGTTCGCCAAGAAGGGAACGCTCCGGGGCAAGCACGTCCTCTTCGTGGATTCGACGGTCGATTCCGGTCGTCAGATCCGGGTGCTGGTCAAATACTTCGATGCAGACGCGTGGCGCAACCGGATCGGTCACTCGAGCTGGAGCATCGTCGGCTCGAACGAGTACGGCCAGGATCTCGACCACCACCGCAACGTCAACTGGGGCGTCGATCCGGACAACACCTTCGAGGACAAACCCGAACTGATGGGCATCGACTACGCCCCCGGTACCTACGCCAAGGTCGTGGAGCGTCCCACGAAAGCGTCCGAGACGATCCGCAGGTGTCTGCTTGCAGTCCCCGATGGCTACATCTACGTGGCCGCCGACATCGACAACCAGATCGAAGAGCAGCACAAGAAGTGGGCTGAGCGTCAGAAGAATCGGCGCGCGGAACACGTTCAGCAGGTCGCCGAGGGAAGGGCCGAACACGAGAAGGAAGTGGCCGAGTTCAAGGAGCAGCAGAAGCAGGCCAAGGCCGAGGACACCGAGCGGCGCAAGCGCGAGAAGATAGAGCGCAAGCTCAAGAAAATCACGTCCAGCAAGCGGTGGAAGAAGCTCGTCGCCGACTTCATCGCCCTGCCCGAGGAACCGTTGCCGGCGACCGTGCCGAACGGAGCAAATCACGCGCGTCACAACGTGCTCGTGGTCGGATCCGGGAAGCAGCCCGATCTTCCGCAGGGCGCGGCGCAGTTCGTGGCCGACAACCTCAGTTCCCACTGCTCGTTCTTCGCCGGAACGCCGGGCGGAAATCCGGGTGCGGTCCTCAGGGCGGCTCTCGCGAGCGACAAGGTTGCCCAGCCGGAAGTGCGTCTCTACCAGCCCAGCTACATGCAGGGCAGGGCGGAAGACTCGTTCGGCGGGGTGCCCGTCATGTTTGTGGGTGAGAAGGACGACATGCGTCAGCAGATGATCGCCGACAGCAACGTCGTTCTGACCCTCGGCGGTGAGGAAGGCACGCTCCGCGAAGTGCTTCTCGCGCTGGAGGCCGGGAAGCCGACCGTTCTGATCGAGGGCTACGGTCCGGTTCCGGCCTACGTGCTCTCCACCAGGAGCCTACGTCAGAAGCCGAACATGAAGCCGTGCAAGAGCCTCGTCGATGCCGTGCAGATCATCCTGGACATGTCGATGATGTAAGCCGCAAACTTCGAGGAGTATTACCTGAGACCCGTACGAAAGTGCGGGTCTCGTTCTTTTTGAGAGGTAGAATTTCGTATGTTTGTGTCATTGCGAGGAGTCCGCGACGTGGTAATCCCGGCCAATCAGGCAGAGAGATTGCTGCGCCCTCACGGACTCGCAAAGGATACACCGGGGAAACCGAGCGAATCGCCGAGAGTATTGGCACTCTCTTGACGAGAGTGCCAATACTTTTTTATGCTGTAGGGAGAGGATATGTCGCTCACCAATCGTCAAGTAACCATTCTCTTTGAGGTCATCTCGGCATACGTCGAGGCGGCGGAGCCGGTGTCGTCGGGCGAAATTGCCCGGCGTGGGGTTGACGCGAGTCCGGCGACCATCCGCGCAGAGCTTGCCGCGCTGGAGGCGCAGGGGTATCTGGTACAGCCGCACACGTCTGCCGGCCGTGCGCCAACGCCCGCGGCGTACGAGCTGTACGTGGAGCACATCCAACAGCAAGCAGCGCGCATTGCGGCGGAGCGCGTGGAGCGGTTTGCGCGGCTCATCGCGGAGGTTGCGGCGGACGTGCGGCTTGCCGGCCACGCGATTGCGCGCGCGCTCGCCAGCGAGGCGCGGCAGGCAGTGGTGGTGGGGATCGCACACGGCGACGCGTACGCGACAGGACTTTCGTACGTCGTCGTGCAGCCGGAGTTCCATGATCGCGAGACGCTCTACGCATTCACGGCGGGCTTCGATGATCTCGACAATACCATTGCAGTTATTGATGCGCAGCTCACGGGAGATGCGGCGGCCATCCTGGGGGACGGGAACCCGTTCGGCGGCCAGTGTGGCACGGTTGCGGGGCACCTCGCACTCCCTGAAGGACATCGATTGACCATCGGCATTGCGGGGCCCATGCGCATGGCGTACGATCGGCAGTTCGAGTTGCTTCGAGATATTCGATATGCGGCAATGGGAATCGTATGAGTGACACCCAACCAGCAGATGCGCCACAAGCGGAAGTGCCAGACCACACCGCGTGCCAGGCGCGTATTGCGGAGCTGGAGCAAAAGTGGAAACGCGCGCTTGCGGATCTCGTGAACGCGGAGAAGCAGCACGAGCGCGCGCGCCAGGAGCACGCGAAGTTTGCGGCCGCGGACGTGCTTCGAGCGCTCCTGCCTATTGTGGACTCGGTGCAGGCGGCCGCAGCGCACCTCCACGAGTGCGAGGCCATTGCCAGTCAATTGGAGCGGTTCCTCGCCGAGCACCGCGTCACGCCAACCGCGCAGGAGGGCGTGACGGTGGACTACCTGCTGCACGAGATTGTGGGCCAGGAGTCGTATCCAGATACAGCACCCGGGGCCATCGTCCGCGTCGCCCAGCAGGGATACGCATTGCACGATCGCTGCCTGCGCCCGGCGAAGGTCATTGTGGCAGCAGAATCGATCCCCGTGAGCGATACCGCATGAACGATGGAGGCCTTCAGATTTTCACGTGCAATGATAAGACGGGGTAGGTGAAGTCACACAAGAAAACTATGCCAAAGATCATCGGTATTGACCTGGGGACGTCCAACTCCGCCGCGGCGGTGATGCAGGGGGGGAGCGTGAACATCATTCCGGCGGCGGAAGGGTCCACGATCGGCGGGAAGGCGTTTCCGTCGTACGTTGCGTTCACCAAGGACGGACAGCGGTTGGTGGGGGAGCCGGCGCGGCGGCAGGCGGTGTCCAACCCGGATCGTACGTTCCACGGGTTCAAGCGTCGGATGGGGACGGATTGGAAGGCAAAGACGGGGGACAAGGACTACACGCCGCAGCAGCTCTCCGCGTTCGTGTTGCAGAAGATCAAGCAGGATGCCGAGAAGTATCTTGGTGAGCCAGTAGAGAAAGCCGTCATTACCGTGCCGGCGTACTTTGATGACGATCAGCGCCAGGCGACGAAGGACGCGGGGCGCATTGCGGGGTTGGAGGTGGTGCGTATCATCAACGAGCCAACCGCGGCAGCGCTCGCGTACGGTCTGGATAAGGTGACGGATAAGGAGCAACAAGTGGTGGTGTTCGATTTGGGCGGCGGCACACTGGACGTGACCGTCATGAATTTCAGCCAGGGTGTCTTTGAGGTGCGTTCGACCTCTGGCGATACGCAACTGGGTGGCCGCGACATGGACGAGGTGCTCCTCAACTATATTGCGGATGAGTTCCATCGTACGAACGGCGTGGATTTGCGCAAGGACGCGATGGCGCTCCAGCGCCTCCACGAGGCGGCGGAGAAGGCAAAGATCGAACTCTCCACCACCATGGAGACGGAGGTGAACCTCCCGTTTATCTCCGCGACGGCGGATGGTCCCAAACATCTGTTGGTGAAGGTGACGCGCGCGACGTTGGAAGAGCTGGTGCGTCCCACGGTGGATCGGTGCCGCGCGCCGGTGGAGCGGGCGCTGAAAGACGCAGGCATTACGCCGCAGACCGTCGAGCGCGTCATCCTGGTCGGCGGTCCCACGCGCATGCCCGTCGTTCAGCAGCTTGTGGAGAGCATTGTGGGCAAGAAGATTGAGCACGGCGTGGATCCCATGGAGTGCGTCGCGAAGGGCGCGGCGATTCAGGCGAGCGTGCTCTCTGGCGAGGACTCCAGCGCGAAGGATATCCTGCTCCTGGATGTCACGCCGCTCACGCTCTCCATTGAAACGCTCGGCGGCGTTGCAACGCCGCTCATCGAGCGCAACGCAACGATCCCCACCAGCAAATCGCAGGTGTTCTCCACCGCTGCGGACAACCAGACGGGCGTGGAGGTGCATGTGCTGCAGGGTGAGCGGCCCATGGCGAAGGATAATAAATCGCTCGGTCGGTTCATGCTCGACGGCATCCCGCCCGCACCGCGCGGCATCCCGCAGGTGGAGGTGACGTTCGACATTGATGCGAACGGCATCCTCACGGTGTCCGCGAAGGACAAGGCAACCAGCAAGGAGCAGAAGATTACCATCTCCGGTTCCGCAAAGCTCTCCGATGCGGAAGTGGGGCGTATGAAGAAGGACGCCGATGCGCACGCCGAGGAGGACAAGAAGCTCAAGGAACTGATCGAGCTGCGCAATCAGGCGGAGACGATCATCCACACCGCCGAGAAATCGTTGCGCGATCTTGGCGACAAGGTGGATGCTACGGTGAAGACCGAGGTGGAGACAAAAGTGCGCGCGCTGCGCGAGGTGAAAGATGGTCAGGATATTGCCGCGATCACGCGCGCATTGGACGAGCTGCAACCGGCACTCTCCAAGATCGGCGAGGCGATGTACAAGGAGAACAAGGAACAAGGAACGGGGGACAAGGAACCCGAGAAGAAGCCGGATGGAGAAGATGCGGCGAAGGATGCGGATTTCAAGGAGAAAGAATAACGCGCAGTGCATAACGCGACACCAGCGGAGCCGGAAACGGCTCCGCTGGTGTGCGTGACGTACCCTTTACAGTGTTGTGGGGGGGTATACCATCAACAGTGTATAGGCACGCCGCGCCTGTGCCGTTGTGCCGGACGGCTTTTTTATTTTCCGCAGTTTTGTATGCAACGTCGTACGAAGGTGTTGATCCTCGCGATGCTTGGTATCGCGCTGGCGCTTCCATTTGTGGCGGATGCGAAAAGTGTCTCCAGCGACTCCGATGTTCTTGTCCTCCCCCTCCCCGCACGTACTCATGGGGGGAGGGGGAGCTAGAGGGGGAGAGGTGGCCATGTATGACTGTGCGGTGGCGCGGTATCGCACCACCGCTCCCCTGGAAGCGGAGAGGGAGGGGAAATGATTGTCCATCGCGCAGCAGCATGCTACGGTGATGAGCGATGGTGCTAGTATCTAGCTGCTAGCTGCTAGCAGCCAGCAGCTAGCATCTTCCCTATGGCCAAGGACTACTACAATACACTCGGCGTTGCTAAATCCGCATCGGCGGATGAGGTGAAGCGCGCATTTCGGAAGCTCGCGCAGCAGCATCATCCGGACAAGGGTGGGGATCCGGAAAAATTCAAGGAAATCAGCGAGGCGTACCAGATTCTCTCAAACGTGGAGAAGCGCCAGCAGTACGATCAGTACGGCCACACGTTTGAGCAGGCGCGCGCGCAGGGCGGGTTCCGGGGCTTTGAGGGCTTCGGCGATTTTTCCAATTGGGCGGAGGCGACCGGCGTGAACTTTGAGGACCTCTTCTCGGGGGCTTTTAGCGGCGGCCTCGGCGACATCTTTGGGATGGGGCAGCGCGGCGGCGCTCGACAGCGGCGCGGGCGGGATTTGGAAGTTGCGATGGAGATTCATTTTGCGGAGGCGATTTTTGGCGTGCGCAAAACACTCACGTTGGAGCGGCGGGTGGAGTGTCGAGAGTGCCACGGGACCGGCGCGGAGAAGGGGACGGACGTGCAATCGTGCAGCCAATGCGGCGGCGCAGGTCGTGTGCGACAGGTCCAGCAGACCATCTTTGGCGCATTCCAGCAGGTGCGTGCGTGTCCGGCGTGCGAGGGTGCGGGCAAGGTACCAAAAACGAAGTGCGCGACGTGCCGTGGGAGCGGGACGCAGGTGCGCTCGGATGACCTCGCGATTGAGGTTCCTCCGGGCGTGGACGACGGCACCGTGCTGGAGATGCGTGGCGGCGGGGAAGCAGCAGGGCGTGGCGGCGCGGCGGGGAGCCTCTACGTACGTCTTCGCGTGCGTCCCGATGCACGGTTCACGCGCGACGGCGAGACGATTCGGTCGCAGGTGGCAGTCAGCGCGCCGCAAGCGGCACTTGGGGACACCGTGGATGTTCCCACGGTGGACGGCGATGTCGCGCTCAAAATCCCTACGGGCACGCAGCCCGGTGATCAGCTTCGATTGAAACATAAGGGCGTGCCAAGGCGCAGTGGCAGCCGCGGCGATCACATCGTCACCGTAGACGTGAAGATCCCCGAGAAGCTCTCGCGGAAAGCAAAGCAACTGTGGGAGGATCTACGGAGCGCGGAGTAATACGTGAAGCCGTCATTCCCCTCGTCACGCCCACGTTGTCATTGCGAGGAGCGAAGCGACGAAGCAATCCCGGCCATAGCAGGACTCTTGCGATGGCGACGCAGCACAGTGCTGCACATGGCCGGGATTGCTTCGCGGACTCGCAATGACACCGGTATTGTCATTGCGAGGAGTCCTCGACGTGGCAATTCCGGCTATCAAGGGTACCCACAACGTCCTCTATCCCGTTCAGAAATTATTTCTACGGTGCGTACTCTGCCCAGCGTGCTATACTGTGGATGACTGCGCAGTAGTATGTCTTCTTGGCTTCCTCAGTTCAATTTTGCTTCGCCAACGTGGGATCTCTTCATCATCCTGTTCTTTGTCGTTTTTTCTTTGCTCTACGGCGTCTCGTTGGGACGTGACCGGATTTTGGCGATCATCGTGGCCATTTACATGGCGCTCGCGGTTGTACACACCGTGCCGTGGTTCCATGAGGTGAGCGGAACAATGGTGCAGGTAGCGGTGGGGCCATCGTTCGTGTTCCGTGTGACGGTATTCCTCGGCGTGCTGCTCTTCATTTTTTTCCTGCTCTCCCGCAGCGCGATGTCGTGGGCGATTGGCGGGTACGATGGGCCGTTCTGGCAGGTGTTCGTATTCAGTATCCTCCACGTTGGATTGCTCGTGTCCGTGACGCTCTCGTTCCTCCCCGCCACCATCACGCAGCAGTTCGCGCCGGTGACCCGCGCTGCGTTCCTCACGGATACCGCGCGTTCACTTTGGATCGTGCTCCCCATTCTCACGATGGTGCTCGCGCGTCGGCCACGGGAGGAGCGGATGTAGATTGTCCCTTGAGACCTCCAAAAAACCCTACGGTGTCATGGTGAGGAGTCACACACGCGGATCCATCGCGTACTCGGGACAGGCTCCGCAATCTCGGTCAACCTAACGCCGGGATTGCCACGCTTCACGGGTTCGGCTCGCAATAACACAACTTTTGCAGAGGTCCCCCTTTTAATCTCCCGTCATACAGAGTTTCCTTTCCTCGTCATTCCGAGGATCGTCCAGGGATCTCGCGTGGAGCAGCTAGGAATGCAATCATCCAACCGTCACCACCCATACGCAATGTTTGTGGTCGCCCTCTTCCTCGGGGTTGCGGGACTTGCATCGTCCGCGTACGCGCAGTGGCAGGAGCCAGGGCAAGCGCCTCCGTCCGGTAATCCGCCGGGGTTTGTATGGTTGCAGGGGGGCGCAGGGACCCCAGAGACGCAAACGGGCAACATTGTCATCAGCGGTGCATTGCAAGCGGCAAACGTCCTTGCGAGTGGGAACATCATCCTGCAGGGCAGCGAAGGATCCGGGTATCTGTACGGGGAAAATGAGAGATTCATCATGCGGGGCTCGTCCGACTTCAGCGTGCAGAACGCCGCGGGTGATGCGTACGTTTCGAGCGCTAACGGATTTCTCTACGCGTACGGACAGGCGGGGAAAGGGGTACTTGTCGGACCAGCACTCTACGTTCAGGGGGGCTCGATTGTCGCCATGCCAGCGTCGTCATCGGCACCTCCAGCAGATCTCACGTTGAGTACCGTTTCTGGAACGAGTGCCGCGGTGCGCATGCACGTGAGTGGTGTCACGGGTAACGTTGGCATCGGCGCTACGCCGGATGCGAGCAGGAAGCTGTGGGTCGCGGGCGACATCGCCACCACCGGCCAGCTCTGTCTCCAGGGCGACTGCCGCGGCGCGTGGCCGGCAGCGGGTGCAACGGGCGATTTTGTATCCCTTACGGATCTCGTCATCGCACCAGCGGGGCAGACGAGCACCAGCGGGAGTGACCTCTGGATTGCGGGAACTGCGCGTGCGGGAAAAGTGGAAATCGCGGGGAATGGGACACAGGCCAATCTTGATGTAACGGCCGGAAATTTCTATGTTGATGCGAGTGGAAATATTCAATTCAAGGTGAATGCAACAAACGCGAATCCTGGGAGCGCATTGACGGTGGCGACGTCTGATGGAACATCTACGTTACGGCTGCGCGATGACAAGAGTGCGCAATTGGGATTTGTGCATGCATCTACCCTCAACGTTACCGCGCCTCTTGTGATGTCCAGCACCGCAAATGCGGAGGTGCAGATTGATGCGGATGGGAATGACGTTGGAGCGAGTTGGTTTAGGGTGTTGGGGCAGCACAATAGCTACACCCCCCTACAGGCGGATCCGATATTGGAAGTGAGCGAAGAGGGTGAATTGAAGCTCTCGAATGCGTTGGGTACGATCAACCGACTCCATGTCGGGGGTGGTGCGTTGGGTGTTGGTATTGGTGGTGCAGCGCCTTCCGGGGTGAAGTTGCGTGTGTATGGAGACGAGCGCATCGATGATCGGTTGGGCATTGGTGGATTCTTGGGAACCGATACAGCAAAGCTGCACGTGTACGGAAATACAACGATCGATGGAAATCTATCCATCGGTCTCACAATCATTGAAAGCTCTTTCAGTGTTCCAGCAAATGCAGTAACTGCGTCTGGGGTCGTGACTTGTGCCGCCGGCCAAAGGATCGGTGGCGGATGTAAAGATGACGGGTCCGGAGCGATGCAACTACTGCATTCGTATCCAGTTACCACAGGTCAGAGCTGGGGATGCGGGTATCGAAATGGCACCGCTTTCAACAGAACAGCAACATCGTACGCCATTTGCGCCCGCCTCGCACCTTAGCATGCTCGCGCTCCATAACTCCCTCACCAAGACGATCGAACCGTTCCGGCCGCTGCGCGGTCGGAGCGTTCGCGTGTACACGTGCGGGCCGACGGTGTACGATTTTGCGCACGTTGGGAATTTGCGGTCGTACGTGTTTGCGGATGTGCTTCGGCGGACGCTCCTGCTCAATGGGTTGCGGGTGAAGCACGTCATGAACATTACGGACGTAGGACATCTCGTGGGCGACGCGGATACCGGCGAGGATAAATTGGAACGCGCAGCTGCGCAGCGCAAGCAGTCTGCGCGGGAACTGGCGGATTTTTACACGCAGGCATTCCTGCAGGACCTTGAGCGGCTGCACATCCTCACACCAGACGCGATGCCCAAGGCAACGGAGTACATCGCGCAGCAGATTGCGCTGGTAGAGCGTTTGGAGAAGCAGGGGTACACCTATACGACATCGGACGGTGTGTATTTTGACACCGCGAAGCTCGCGTCCTACGGCACGGCGTTCCGCGGTCAGAAGCTGGAGGAGAAGGCGGGCGGTATGCGCGTTGCGGTGGGCGAGAAGCGATTGCCGCACGATTTCGCGCTGTGGAAACTTTCAAACCCTACCCCCCCCAGCCCCCCCTTCCAGCGGGAGGGGGGGGAACAGAGGAAACGTCAGCAGGAGTGGGAATCGCCGTGGGGGACAGGGTTCCCCGGGTGGCATTTGGAGTGCTCCGTCATGAGCCGTGAGCTGTTGGGGCAGCCGTTTGATATCCACACGGGCGGGATTGATCACATTCCCGTCCATCACACGAACGAGATTGCGCAGTCCGAAGCGGCGTACGGGAAGCCGCTCGCAGCGTATTGGCTCCATGGCGCATTCCTGACCGTGGACGGCAAGCGCATGGGGAAGTCCGAGGGGAACCTCATTACCATCACGCAGTTGATTGAGCGGGGGATTGATCCGCTTGCATATCGGTATTTGGTGCTGGGCGCGCACTACCGTTCGCCGCTCAACTTTACCTGGGAATCCCTCACCGCTGCGCAGCATGCGCTGGAGCATCTGCGAACACAGTGCCGCGAATTCCCCAAGCCGCCGGTACGCGTGAGCGCGCAGCTGAAGGTGAAGGTGCACAAGACCACCGAGCGGTTCTTGGATGCCATGAACGACGATCTCGACACGCCAAAAGCGCTCGCGTTGCTCTGGGAATGCCTCAAGAAGAGCGAGCGAACCGTGGAGCAGAGCGCGTTCGTTGCGTATGCGGATGAGGTATTTGCACTAGGGCTGCGCGACGTTTTGGGTAAACCATTCGTCGTTCCGCCGGAGGTGCTGGAGCTCGTGCGTGCGCGAGAGCACGCACGCACCGAGAAGGATTGGGCACGCGCTGATCGTCTCCGCGCGCAGATTGCCGCGCTGGGGTACACCGTTGAAGATACGCAAGACGGGCCGAAGGTTCGAGGGGGGGCATAGGCGGGGTCGTCGGGATGCATACCAAAGTGGTATACTGGAAGCACGAATATCGTCGCTATGCCGCTCGGATCACCGGAACAACCGATTGTCGAGCAGCCGCGCACCCTCGCGCGCATCACGGAACAGCTCGAGCAACGCCCGGCAGCGCCGGAGCGTGCCAGCGCGTCGCCTGCAGCGCGCGCGTCGATTCCGCAATCCTCGGCGGCGCCGCGCGTGCAGAAATCACCATTGCGTGAAGACATTGAGATTGCATTGGCAGATGAGCAGCTCAAGGCGCTCTACATGGGTTTGGACCCGCAGGTGCAGCAAGCATTCCGTGGCGCTGCCAGCCGTCTTGCAGAACGCCTTGAAGCCATGTTCGTGCGTGGTCCGGTGGATGTGCGGGAAGCGCACGGAGACATCGTTCGATGGCTGCACGTCATCCCGCGGCTCAACCGGTGGTTTCTTACGCAAGAAGCAAAGGTGAAGACCGACGCAATCCTCGCGCTCGCCCGGAAGCAGAAGTAAGCATCGCGCTCGTACGCATGACGCTGTCTATTTTCCAGATTCTCATCGCGCTCGCGGTGTTTCTCGGCGCCGGCAGTGCGTTCATAGTGGCGCTGTTCATCGTGCGAGCGATTGCCCGGCACCACGTCTCCGTCGTGCGGACATTTGATTTGGTGGTGCTCAAGGTGCTTGTCCCGCGCGAGCGCGGTCGTGAGGAGGAGCAGGGCGTGGCAAACTCGCAGCAAATTCAGGAATCCATCGCGCAGACCGAGGCGTTTTTTACCGCGATTGCGGGACTGCACGCCCAGCGCGGACTGAAGGCCTGGCTCTTTGGGCGCGATGATACGTTCGCGTTCGAAATTGTTGCGTCCGCCGGCAAGGTACAGTTTTACATTGCAATACCGCGCCGGCACCAGGGGTATATTGAGGAGCAGCTCCATGCGCAGGAGCCCGATGCCTCGATGAGTGAGGCGAGTGACTACAATATTTTCCAGCCGCACGGCGTTATTCGCGGTGCGACGGTGACATTCAAGCGCGCGGGATACTACCCCATCAAGTCCTACCGCAAGATGGAATCCGATCCGCTCGATGCGCTCACGAATGCGATGAGCAAGATTGGCGAGCAGGAGGGTGCGGCGATGCAGTTCGTCGTCCGGTCTGCACGCCGCTCGTGGCGTTCGGGCGGGGTGCAGAAAGCGCGCGACATGCAGCAGGGGAAGGATGCCGCAGGTGGCACATCGTGGAGAGCAATCGCGGGTATCGGTGGCGGTACGAAAGAAAAAGAGCAGCACCAGCTCTCACCCATGGAGCAGGAGATCGTGAAGGGATTGGAGGAGAAGGCATCAAAGTTTGGACTCGATGCGAACGTCCGTATCGTTGCATCTGCAGCAACGGCAGAGCGTACAGATCTCGTCCTCAATTCCATCACGCAGGCGTTTGCGCAGTACGGGATGCCCGAGTACGGCAACATGTTCGTGGTGGGGAAGGCCAGCGCGGATGATGCACGCATCCGCCGCTTTGTGTACCGCCAGTTTGATGAGCGGCAGCGTGTGGTGCTCAATACAGAGGAGATGGCGAGTGTGTGGCATCTCCCGCTGCCGTCCGCGCAGACGCCGAACATTGAATGGCTCGGCGCACGGCGTGCAGCACCGCCAGTATCACTCCCCACGGAGGGCGTCATTTTGGGCGATGCGTCATACCGCGGCCGTAACGTGACGGTACGCATGAAGCAGCAGGATCGCCAGCGGCACATGTACCTCATCGGGAGCACGGGCGTCGGAAAGACCAACATCATGTTGAACATGGTGATCCAGGACATTCGCGCCGGAAAGGGTGTGTGCGTCATTGATCCGCACGGCTCGTTCGTGGAGGACGTGCTTCCGAACATCCCCAAGGAGCGCGCGGGTGATGTTGTTGTTTTTGACCCGTCCGATGTTGAGCGGCCGGTAGGCCTCAACATGCTGGAAGCAAAAACGCCGGAGGCGATTGATTTTGCGACGCAGGAGATGATCGCAATCTTCTACAAGCTCGTCTCCGATCCGCAGATGATCGGGCCGATGTTTGAGCATTACATGCGCAACGCGATGATTACGCTCATGGCGGACATGCAGAACCCGGGGACGCTCGTGGAAATCCCACGCATCCTTACGGACGAGGGGTACCAGAAGCTCAAACTTCAGCAGGTGACGGATCCTATCGTGCGCGCCTTCTGGGAGAAAGAGCTGCCCCAGACGAGCAGTCAGACCAAGGGCGAGATGCTTCCGTACCTCGTTTCAAAGATCGGCAGGTTTATTGAGAATACGATGGTGCGCAACATCATCGGTCAGCAACATTCCGGCATTGATTTCCGTGAAATAATGGACAAGCAAAAGATTCTGCTCGTGAACCTCTCAAAGGGCAAAGTGGGCGAGATGAACGCGAAGCTCCTGGGTCTCATCTGTGTGACGAAATTGCAGATCGCCGCGCTCGCGCGTGCGGACATGCCAGAGGCGGATCGCAAGGACTTCTACCTCTACATTGACGAGTTTCAGAACTTCGTAACCGATTCCATTGCGACCATTCTTGCCGAGGCGCGCAAGTACCGGTTGAACCTTATCATGGCGCATCAGTACATTGGCCAGCTCGTGCAGAACAACGACACGGCTGTGCGTGATGCGATTTTTGGGAACGTGGGCTCCGTTGTGAGCTTCCGCGTGGGTGTGGACGATGCGGAGACCATCGCGACACAGCTTGGCCCGCCCGTGACGCAGCACGATGTCATGAACATCGAGGCGCGCAATGCGTACATCCGACTCATGATTGACAACACCGCGCAGCGGCCGTTCAATTTCTACACGCGTCCGCCGCCGCACGGCGATCCCAAGGTGGCGGATGCCATTCGGCAGCTCTCGCGCCTCACCTACGGACGCGATCGCATGCTCGTGGAGCAGGAGATCATGGAGCGGTCACAGCTGGGGTAGCACGCATCGGCAATGGAATCGCCCCGCACCATTGGTGCGGGGCTTGTCGTTCCGATGTGCGCGTCACGCACTGCCGAGGAGGTGCGTGAGCGTTCCTGCCGCACGCCGCTCTATCGGCGTGAGCTGCAGGTCGAAGAGGCGGAGCAGACGTTGGCGTCGCACAATGAGTGCGGCATCGCCGCAGATGATGCGGACGGCGGCGGCGACGGCGCGTTGCGTGCGTGTCGCACGTGGCGCGACCGTCTCCGCGTTGAGGATGGCGGATGCGCCAAGCAGGATGCGTCGTTCGCTGTCGGGGAGCTTCCTCGCGTTTGCGATTGCTCGGAGCGCAAATCGCGCGGCCTCCTCTGGGCGTCGCGTCTGCTCCGCGATGCTCGCAAGCTGGAGGTTGACCAGCGGGTGGTGCTCCTCGATCCGGAATGCGGTATCCAAGAACTCCTGCGCCTCGTCGAACCGTTGGAGGACGCGTGCGGCGGTGCCTGCATTGATGAGGAGCGCGAGGTGCCATTCCGCGCGCTCGGCATCGCGATTCGTCGCGATGCCGCGCCGTGCTGCGCGGAGGGCGACGGCGAACTGGTTGAGCTGGATCGCTGTGTCCGATTGTGCAAGCGCGACGCGTGGCGAGCGCGGATACCGTTTCGCCGCATCCTCCAGGAGCCGTTGCGCCTGCAGGAGCTGCCCATCTCGTCGCATCGCGTACGCCCGCTCGACGATCGTGTCATCACCCCCCCGTTCATGTCCTTCTTGCATGTCCATTTCCTCCCGATCACTCACCGGCATGTTGCCAAAGAGCGTGCCCGCACCGTACCATGGGCTACTGCATGCTGTCAAGGCCCCCTCGGCGTGCTCATGGAATGTTCATCCTACGCCCGTTTCCTCCACCGTTTTTCCACCATTGCGCACGCGCTCCGTGCGACGTATGCTGGGTGTATGCGTTCATAAATATTTCTGCATGGAAAACCAAAACATGCCATCGTTTCCGTTCGATTCCATGGATGCGTCATTCGAGGGTGCGGAGTTTGATCCGTCAGAGCTGTTCCCGGCGCTCCAGGTTCCGTCGGGAGTCGCGACATCAGATTCCATGGAGGTGATTCGCGAAAAACTTCGGGAGCTGGATACGCACATCCGTCAGCTCCTCATGCTCATGGATCGTGAGGTTGCCAATGTTCCCGTGATGGCAATGGCGACTGCTGGAGGAGGGGCAGCAATGCCAAAAACTATGGCGCATGTTCGACCGCTTGATCCCATGCTGAGCAGCGGCGCGAATCCCGACACCGATGCGGCGCGCGTCATTGAAGGTGTGTTCGATGGGCAGCACATGGTGGGTCCGGACGGAAAGCAATACAGCGTTCCGTCGAACTACGCATCAAAGTCCAAGCTCGTGGAAGGCGACATCTTGAAGCTCCGCATCACCCAGCGCGGCGCGTTCGTGTACAAGCAGATCGGCCCGATCGCGCGCGATCGTCGCGTCGGCGTGCTGGAGCGCGATGACGTGAGTGGAGAGTACGTCGTGATTGTGCCGGATGCGGACGGCGAGCGCAGCGGTATTGCGCGCGCGATCGCAGAGGGGAGTGATCTCCCCACCACGGAGTACAAGCGCTTCCGCATCCTTCGCGCGTCGGTGACCTACTACCACGGCGAGCCCGGCGACGAAGTTGTCGTCCTCGTCCCCAAAGACGCTCCCTCCACCTGGGCGGCAGTGGAGAACATCATCAGGGGATAGTTGGTGGTTGTTCGCTTCCGGCAGCGTATGCCCGTACTGTATCGTAAGCATCGCCCGCAGACGTTTGAGGACGTCGTGGGGCAGGAGCATGTCACGCGCACGCTCGTCGCGGCTATCGCGGCGGGTCGTGTTGCGCATGCGTACCTTTTCTCCGGTCCGCGCGGCGTTGGAAAGACCACCACCGCGCGGCTCCTGGCGAAGGCGGTGAATTGCCTCGCTCCTCGTCATTCCGAGGAGCGGAGCGACGAAGAAACTCGCGCGAAGCACCGGTCGAAGCAAACACTTCCCGTGCCTTGTAACGCCTGCATCCGGTGCGAGGAAATTACCGCAGGACGTTGCATGGATGTCGTGGAGATTGATGCGGCATCCAACACGCAGGTGGAGAAGGTGCGTGAGTACATCATCGAGGCGGTGCGTATCGCCCCCGCAGTTGCAGCAAAGAAGGTGTACATCATTGACGAGGTGCACATGCTCTCGACGGCGTCCTTTAATGCGCTCCTCAAGACGCTGGAGGAGCCGCCAGAGCACGTCCACTTCATCCTTGCGACAACGGAAATGCAGAAGGTGCCGGAGACGATCACGTCACGGTGCCAGCATTTTACGTTCCGGCGCGTGGGGGATGGGACGCTCACGGAGCGGCTCCGGATGCTTGCAGGGGTAGAGGATGTTGCCGTGGATGACGAGGTGCTCGCGCAGGTAGTCCGCGCGGCAGACGGCTCCGTGCGTGACGCAGAATCCCTGTTGGGGCAGCTCATGGCGGTGGGCGGGAAGCGAGTGACGGCCGATGTTGCCGCGCTCGTGCTCCCGCAATCAAACATGGTGCATGTCCAGACGCTGCTTCGCGCGGTTGGTGCCGGCGACACCGCATTGGCCCTGGCCACGCTCGATGCTGCATCAGCCGAGGGATGCGATGCGGATGCGTTTTGTCGCGACATCATCAACGAGCTGCGCAGCGCCGCACGCGCTGCCGCCCAGCAAGGTGCCGTTGCGACGGCACAGGTGTTCGCGCTTCGCATGTTCACGGAACTCCTGGATCGCATCGGTCGTGCAGACCGTCCGTTCTTCCTCCTCGAGGTTGCCGTCCTTACGCTCCTCGCGCGCTCCCCATTCGTTCCCGCAGCGCCCGCAGCGAGCGCATCACCAGGCAAAATGAATCCCGCGCAGCTCGCCTCGTCTCAGCGAGACGCATCGCGGAGCAATGACGACGATGCTCCACCCGCCACCACCGGCGGTGCAGCCCGTACCCCCCAACACGCCTCGCGCGCTCGTACCCCTGCAAGCATCAAACTCCCAACGACGGTAACAGATACATCCGATCCGGTTCCTCCCCCTCTTCAAGAGGGGGAGTCAGAGGGGGTGCGTTTTATTCCTCCCCCTTCCGCCGGGAGGAGGGAGCAACTTCCAACATCCACCGTCATCCAGAGCGCCACCGAGGCGCTCTCGAAAGTCCAGCAACAATGGCACCACATCATCCGCGATCTCGCGGACGTCAACCGCTCCATCCCGTACCTCCTGGAAGGCGGTCGCCCGCAACGCATTGCAGACGGGACGCTCACCATCGGCTTCCGCTACAAGCTCCACGCGGAGAAAGTGCGGCAGCCCGGCATCATAGAGCCGCTCACCAGCGCCATCGCACGCATCGTCGGCACGCCCCTCCACCTGGATCCCGTCGCGATTGCGGTGGAGCACTTTGAAGAGCTCGACCGCGCCTGCCGCCCCGCCACCGGCGACACCACCGTTGACGCCGCCCTGGAGGTGTTCGCTTCTTCCCGCGTCATCGCAGCGAGCGAACCGGCACGAGGCACCGCAGCCGCGCCCATTATGGAGTAGTGCGCGTCTGATGGGGTTGCTTGTCAGAAGAAACTGGTCGTGGTACGGTTTTGCTTGAAGATGTGGTGTATGCTGCTGCGTAGTCGGGGATCGTCTAATGGTAGGACAACGGACTCTGAATCCGTTTATCTTGGTTCGAATCCAGGTCCCCGAGAAGTAATCGGATCACCCTTGGGTGGTCCGATTACTTTTGGTACACTTGGGAGCACAACGGTCAAGATGAAGCGTTGCGATTCTTGAGCATTTCGTCCTCTTGGTAGGTATCACGAAGCTATGATGAAAAAACCAAACTTGTTGAGCGTTTGCATGGTTTTCCTGGCGGCATTCTCGGGTTTCATGGTCGCGTGTGCTTTTCTTGCGGGGTGGAGTTCTGCACTCGAGGGTCGAGGTGTGGGGTTTGAGGTTGGTATGCTTGTGCTGTCTGTTATTCTCGCGGTTGCCATCTTCACCATGGTCATGGTTTTCACGGTGAAGAAGCGGGTGCCGAAAACGGTCGCGATTGTGTATCTCCCGTCCGCATTCGTTGTGTTCGTGCTCACTATTTGGATGGTCGTTTGGACGCCATGGTTGCGAGAGTTTCGTTTACAGATTGATGACAATCCGCTTCGACGAGGTGGGGAACAGGTCACAAAGCATATTCAGGTTCCATTTTGGGAGCGTGCGTATTGGATGAGTGGCTCCCATGCCAAGGAGTATCTTCGAGAGCGGGCTAATCAGCATGAAAAGAGTGCCCGACTCATTAAGTTTACCGATCCGCGTTCGCATGGGGAGGTTGTCGGAATCGATACGGTGACTGTTTTTCGAGCGTTTGGTGAACCAGTGAAAACGAGTGCGTCCGATGGCTACACCGTGCTAACCTATGCCCCCTGGGAAGATCATCGAGACTGGACATTGCATGTGTATCTTCGGGATGGAAAGCTGGTCGCAGTGGGGGAGTCCAATCTGCCTTGAGATTTCCTAATTATTTCTGGTCAGTCGTGCCCTCTCGAAATCCAATGAGCAATTGACCCGTTAAGACGATCAAGGTCCACGAGCCCGAGCCAACAAATCCTCAGCAGCAATGCTGGGGTTTTGTTTGCTCCCGTGATGGGATTCGAACTGGTAGACTGTGGGTAGTATGACGAAACTATCTGTTCCTCTTGTTCGACAAGCTGAAGGATCCAGCGATTGTGGTCCCGCATGTCTTGCGATGTTGCTTGCGTACTACAAGGTGTCGTTTTCCTTTGATGAGATGAAAAAGGAACTCGGAACGTACTCGTGGGGGACAGTTACCCCGCAAGTCGGAACGTACTTGCTTAAGCGAGGTTTTTCGGTCGAGATTATTACGATGCACCCATCCCTTTTTTCGCTCTTTTCATCGTTCAAGAATACGGATGAGCTCAAGAGGTATCTCTGGTCGCTCAAACCGCTCATGAAAGGAGAATGTGATCCGATCGCTCTCGATCACTTTCTTCAATTTGTGGATGCAGGCGGCACTATCACGCCGCGGGTTCCGCTCATGAGTGATATCGAAGTGGAAGTAAACGAAGAGCGGCCCGTATTTATTCCTCTCACACATTGGTTTCTTCACAATACTGACCTCCCGCCAAGATTCAGCATTCATTTCAATGTCGTGACCGGCATCGATCAAGAGAATGTCTACGTCAACGACCCCGATTGGGGTGAGGAATTCGGCGGCCAACATGCAATCGACCGAGATGCCTTTCTCTACGCGATGTATGCGAGCGCAAAGGGAGGCGTGGACGATGCTTGCATCATGAAGGTCAGGAAGTTTTAGTTGTGGGGAGTCGGATGTATTATCGATGTTCCTGTACCGCGGCTCTAGCATTGTTCACGATGCGGAGATGTCAATGGCCTCGCTGCTTCGGTGGGGTTTTTGACATCCGTGGAAACACGTCGAACGATTAGCTTTTTGGTGAATATATTTTGGGGAACTTGACGGAGAGGCTGCTTGGATGTATATTTGCGGGGAACAAAGAAGGAGGTGCGGATGCGTACCGTATGGTTGGTTCTTTCCATGATCACGGCGCTCATAACGGCAGTGCAGGCGTGCGGGAGCGATATGCCGGAAGGAAGTTTTCCGGTTGGAGACGATGATAGCGTCGCAACTTCCGTCGATGACGATACGATGGCAGCGGACGACGATGGAGTCATCACCGACGATGACTCCCAAGCAACCGCAAACGACGACGGCGACACATCCGACGATGATGCCGTCAGCGCGGATGATGATTCCGGCGATGACGCGACCGAGTGCTCTGAGGAGCGCTGCGATAGTATCGATAACGACTGCGACGGTATCACGGACAATGGTCCTTGGGAAGAGCAGGCGTGTTACATGGAGTACTGGGATGCAGTGAATGCAGGCCTGCGTACGTGCGGGGCTCCCGGTACAGAGGGCGTGCCACACACAACGCTCTCATGCGGGCTCCCTATCGCTGGAGGTCCGTCCTGTGAGGAGAATGTCGAGTTGTGTCATGATCGTGCCGACAACGACTGCGATGGCATGGTGGATTGGGATGATGGCGATTGTGTGTTCGATTCGACCGCAGCATGTCCCATGGAAATCTGCGATGGCGTCGACAACGACTGCGACGGGGTGACGGACGACGGTGATTGGATCGGCGTGATCTGCATATGGGAGAACGACGGATTGTTGCAGGAGGGGTTTTGGGAGTGTGATGCTCCTGTAGCGTTGCTCACCTGCGATCCCGCGTGCAATGAAGAGGTGTGCAATGATCACGTCGACAACGATTGCGACCGCCTCATCGATACCGACGACCTCGAGGAGTGTGCGGCATGGGCCGAGTTTCTCTCAGGTGATTGAGCGACGTACGGTGCTCCGTTGTTGGTACAAGGCCGCCCTTCGTGGGGCGGTCTTTCCTTGTATACATGCAGTACAGTGCACGTGGTGTTCCTGCGTATGCATTGATGGCGGTAGGTTTTTCGTTGCTCTGCGAGGGAAGAGTATTATGAGCGAAAGCAGGGGCGTTTTGCGTTGTGGTACGCTGACATGGTCGGATGAATTCAATTCACGAAAAGGTCATCATGGCGCTGCTACAGTGAAGAATCACATGAACAAACAACAGCCAATCACAGTGGACGTGGATGTGCGCGCTCCCATGGCGAGGGTGTGGGAGTGTTTTACGCAGTCGGAGCACATTGTCGGCTGGGCGTTTGCGTCGGATGAGTAGGAGGCGCCGTCGGCGGAGAATGATGTACGTGTGGGTGGACGATTTACGACGGTGATGGCTGCAAAGGATGGCAGCGCAAGGTTTGATTTTTCGGGAACGCATGCTGCCGTTCGCAAGTATGCATTGATCGAGTACGACATGGATGACGGTCGGCATGTGCGCGTGACGTTCACGCAGATGCTGGAGCACGTATACGTGACCGAGACGTTTGATCCGGAGTCGCTGAATCCGGAGCAGATGCAGCGGGATGGTTGGCAGGCGATCCTCACCAATTTCAAGCGGTACGTCGAGCGCGGCACGGTGGAGGTTGCCACTATGCAAAAAATTGTGCCTCACCTTTGGTACGACAAGGAGGCGCGAGAGGCGGCGGAATTTTACACGTCGCTTTTTCCGGATTCGCGCGTGGAGTATGTAACTACGTTGCAGGGGACGCCTTCTGGCGCGGTAGATGTTGTGTCCTTTGTGCTCTCGGGGCAGGAGTTCATGTGCATCAGCGCAGGGCCGTACTTCCAATTTACTCCGGCAATCTCATTCATGGTCGCGTGCGCAACGCCTGCGGAGGTGGACGCGCTCTGGGAGCAGCTTGCGGATGGCGGGAAAGTACTGATGGAGCTTGGTGCATATCCGTTCAGTACGCGGTACGGATGGGTGCAAGACCGGTATGGCCTCTCGTGGCAGCTCATATGCATGGACGGTCGCAAGAGTATCCAGCGCATCACCCCATCGCTTCTGTTCGTTGGAGAGCGGTGCGGGAAAGCAGAGGAAGCGATGCGGTTCTATGCGTCAGTATTTCGCGATGCGAAGGTGGGCGATATGAGTAGGTACGGTGCGAATGCTGCGCCGGATAAGGAGGGGACGGTGATGTACGGAGAGTTTGCGTTGGTAGGGCAGCAGTTTATAGCGATGGACAGCGCGCATAAGCATGCGTTTACGTTCAATGAGGCATTCTCGTTCCTGATACGGTGCGATACGCAGGCGGAGATCGATTATTTTTGGGAGCGGCTCTCTGCCGTGCCGGAAGCAGAGCAATGCGGATGGCTCAAGGACACGTACGGCGTTTCCTGGCAGATCGTGCCCACGGCAATGGACGCGATGATGCGCGATGAGGATCCAGAACGTCGTGCGCGTGTGACGAAGGCATTTCTCGCGATGAAGAAGTTTGATGTGGAGCAGCTGCAGCGGGCGTACGAAGGATGATAACGATTGCAATTTCACGGCATCACATACGTACTGTCATTGCGAGTCCGCGAAGCAATCTCGCGTGTCGGCAGTTATTGGATCGTGTGAGATTTCTCGCTGCGTTCGAAATGACAGATGGAAAAATGGAGAATATAAAACTCAACACGTATCTCAACTTTGCCGGGAATGCAGAGGAGGCGTTCACGTTTTACCGTTCCATCTTTGGCGGGGAGTTCAGCTCCAGGGTGCGGTTCAAGGACATGCCGATGGAAGGCGTACACATTCCCAAAGAGGAGGAGAACGGGATGATGCACATTTGCCTTCCAGTTGGCGACGATAAGCTCATGGCTTCGGACACGCTGCCGTCGCTTGGGCAGAAGTTGGTGCAGGGAAATAACGCGTACATTTCCATTCATCCCGACAGCAAGGAGGAGGCGGATCGCATCTTCCATGCGCTTGCAGACGGCGGCACGGTGGAGATGGATATTGCAGACCAGCCATGGGGTGACTACTACGGGAGTGTTCGGGATCGGTTCGGGGTGCAGTGGATGGTAAACTGCGCGTACCCGAAGGCACACTGATGGTATCATTGGTGTGGGTGTCAGTACTGCGTACGTGTCAGCAATGACGATCAATACACGCACAAGAAAGAGTGGCGGAAGGCGTTTCGCGTATTTCAGGACGCGGTGACGAAGATGATTGTCAGAGTATGAGGATGTTTTTTCGCTTTACGGGCTCCGAGATCGCGGCGTTTCTGTTGCGTTTGTGCACGAGAGAAAAACGGACTTGATGCGGTTGTTGTATTTTTATGTCCTCGGGAAAAGAACTGCCGAAAATGGATTCGATGGGGGCTGTTCCGGAAAAAGTTGCAGCGAAAACCCCGGAGACCATTGCCCAGGTGCGCAAGGAGCGGATCACGAAAATCGATCAAGATATTCGTCTTCTGTCTCATGCTGCGGATTCCTCGAAAGACGAATCTGAAATGCGCGCAACACTAGAAGAGGATTATCAGGGAGAAGTGGATGGATTGGAGGCGGCACTAGGAATTATTAGTAAAGAATCCAAGCAGGCAATACACGGGCATATGGTCGACGATCAAGTGCGTGTGGAGCGTAATCGTGGCGCGCGCTTGGATGCACTTGAGATCGAGAAATTGCATCTCCTTCTTTTGACGCCGGAGGAAGAGAAGGCGGCCCGCGAAAGCGGTAAGGAAATCAACGAGATCAAGAAACGTTCCGAAAACGGTGCGGAGTTCATTGGACGTGGTTTTGCGCACGCAAATACAGTTGAGCCGATGCAACCCACGGTCGATGCGTTGATGCAAGAAGATCCGGACATCGTGCTGATCGAAGGCGGACTTTCGCTTGAGGACTTCTACCCGGGGGAGTCGTTGAGCGAAATCCTGAAAAAAGATCCCGCGCGGGTTATCGCGGAAAAAGGGGAGGAGCCGTACATTGCTTTATTGGCGATGCGGGAAGGGAAAGAGGTCCGGACTTGGGATACGCGTACAATCGAGCAGATTCGCGAGGTCCTTAAGTTGAAAGATGAAACCACCGGTGAGCACAAATACGGACCACAAGATGTGACCGACTGGATGGTCACCTATGCCGCACGCAGGGCCCATGCATCCTATGACGAAAATAAACCCCATGAATCCAATGTGAGGCCCTCCGCCGACGAGATACGCAGACGTAGTGGTGTTGCTTTGTCGGGGGGCGGCGTTGAAGAGGCAGTTTCTTTAGGCATCGAACTCACGAATGAAAATATCGATGCCTCGCTGCAGAGGCATATGGGCTTCTCCTTGGCGGAGCTTGTGAAACGGTTCGATGATCCGGAGTTAAGGAAAGAAGATAGGGCCAGGATTATCGAAATGACCGAGCCGCAGTTGGTCGGTGAACGAAGGGTCACCAGCGATGTCTTGCGGGACATGAATATTGTTCGCGACGAACATGCAATCGATGTGTTTCGCGAGCTGAAAAAGCGCTACCCCGACAAAAAACTGTTCGCGATAGGCGGTGCAAGTCATTGCACGGTGTGGGAGCCGGCCATCGATGAATTATACAAGCCGTAGGAGACCGTGTTTGAAAACGGTGTCGAAAATGTTAAGTCCACTTATTCCTAAGTATTGTCATTGCGAGCATGCGAAGCAATCTCACACGCACCAATTTTATTGTCAAAGTATGAGGATGCTTTCTCGTTTTACGGGCCCCAGCGCTGCGGCATTGCTGTTGCGTTTGGGGTTGGGTGCAGTGCTGCTCATCTTTGGATATGGCAAGATTGCAGATACCGTGTCGTGGCTGGGATTTGTTCCGCCGTGGATGATCGGATTGTTGCCGATGGATCCCGTGCAGTTCCTGCGCGTGGTGGGTGTGGCGGAGGTGCTCCTCGGCGTGTTGCTGGTGGTGGGGTGGCGAGTGCGTATCGTTGCCGCGGTTGTCGCGCTTCACCTTTTGACCATTCTCGCTGCCGTGGCACGCGGGGATCTCGCCGTGCGCGATTTTGGTTTGTTCATGGCAGCAGCGGCGCTCGGAGTACTCGGCGATACACGAAACAATACGCGCGTTGATGATTGAGCAAGTACCTCCCGCATCATCGGCATCGCAGAACCGCCCCATTTTTGGCATCTTGGGGCCTCCTTGCAGTTTTTCCACAGGCGGGGTATGTTGTCCATGCGACGCGGGCGGCGGAAATGAAAGAAACGGCTGGCCCGCGCTGTAGTAATGAGTGCCTATCCTATGAAGGTTTCCTACAGCTACAAGAAGGTGGGTGAGTTTGACCAGCATTTCTGCCGGCAGTATTTCGTCGTGAAGGCAAAGACGATTGAGCGGGCGTTGCTGCGTCTCCCTGCAGGAACAGAAGAGCCGTTGCTGACGTTCCGGGCGGAGCGCTTTGCCAAGAAGAAGGCGTTTAAGGTATCCCTGACGCTGACGGTTGATACATACAAGTGGCTTGCGGAGGAGGACGATCATACGCTCCGCGAAGCGATTGACCTCGCGAAGGACAAACTGGTGCTTCAGATGCGCAAGCGTCACCGAGTGGCCGGTACGATGCAGGGGATGCACGCGGGAGCAAGCGCGCGGCGTGTTTCGGAGGAAGCAGTAGCGTCATAAGCTGCGAGCTGCTAGCTTCTGGCTCAATACATCAAACACGCATCCGGCTTCGGCCGGATGCGTGTTGTGCGGTACAATGGGAGTTGCCTATGCGCTTGGGACAAACCACCGTCGCTTCCGCGCTGCTCATTGCAGCGCTCTCGCTTGCGAGCCGCATCCTGGGACTCGTGCGCGATCGCATCCTCGCCACCACGTTTGGTGCGGGGTCGGTACTCGACGCGTACTACGCGGCATTCCGCATCCCGGATTTTGCCTTCAACCTCCTTGGCCTCGCCGCGCTCTCCGCGGCGTTCGTGCCGATTTTTATTCGGCTGCGCGCGGGTGGGCGTGACCGCGCACATCGTTTCGCCTCGCAGGTGTTCACCAATGCCGCGTTTCTCCTCCTGCTGTGTGGGAGCATTGGCGCACTTGCGGCGACGCCGCTCTTTGCGGCTATTGCGCCTGGGTTTTCGTCGGAGCAGCTTGCGCTCACCGTGCAGGTTGGCCGCATCCTGTTCATCGCGACGGCACTCCTAGGCCTCTCATCTGTCATTGGTAGCGTATTGCAGGCAGAGGAGCGCTTCTTCGCGTTTGCGGCGGCACCGCTCCTCTACAATCTTGGCATCATCGGCGGCGTCCTCGCGCTGGCGCCGATGCTCGGCCCGGTAGGAATCGCGTGGGGCGTGGTGCTGGGTGCTGCCGCGCACCTTGCGATGCAATGGGTGGCTGCGGCGCGTACGGGGCTGCGGGTACAGTGGGCGCCAACGTGGCGCGATCGCGAGGTGCGATTGTTGTTTGTGAACCTTCTCCCGCGTGTCGCATCGCTTGGCGCGCAGCAGGTGCAGCTGCTCATCGTCGCCGGCATTGCGTCCACGCTCGCCGCGGGATCGCTCGCGGTGTTTACGTTTGCGGCGAACATCCAACATGTGCCGATCGCGCTCATTGGCATCGCGTTCGCCATCGCCGCATTCCCGCGCTTGTCGAGCGCAGTTGCTGCTGGTGACATCGAACAGTTCCGGCAGTATTTCTCTGCGACGTTTCGACAGATCGCGCTCCTCGCGCTGCCTGCTGTCGTGATGCTCTTGGCACTCAAAGCGCAGATCGTCCGCGTGCTCCTGGGTGCTGGCGCGTTTGGATGGGAGGATACGGTTCGAACATTGGAAACGGTGGAGGCGTTTGGCGTTGGACTCTTTTTTGCGATGCTCATCCCGCTTTTGACGCGTGCGTTTTACGCCTTCGAGGACACGCGCACGCCGTTCGTCATCAGCGTGGCGGCGGATGTGCTCGGCATCGCGGCTGCGTGGTTCCTGGGTCGCACATTTGGTCCGCAGGGCCTCGCGTTGGCGTTGGCGCTCGCGGGTATCGTCCAGGCGCTCGCGCTCCTCGTCGCATTGCGTCGCCGCGCCGGCGGGCTGGATGGACGGCGTACGGGTATCGCCATCGGGAAATTCCTCATCGCTGCACTCGTCATGGGCGTGGTCATCCAGGTGGTGAAGCCCAGCATCGCCGCGCTTGTGGGGACACAGACATTCATCGGCATCGCGTTGCAGGGTTTCCTGGCAGGGGGCCTGGGCTTCGGGGCGTACCTTGCCGTTGGTATCCTCCTCAAATCCGATGAAATTACCGCGCTTGCGCTCGCGCTCCGTCGTCACGCCCTCCGCGCCGTCCCCCGTGCCTTTGGTGGCGCAGACGAGGCGCGAGGGTGATCCCATTTTCGGGTTCCTATTGTTGCTGCTACCATCCCGATATATGGAATCATCATCCATTCGCAATTTTTGCATCATCGCCCACATTGACCACGGCAAATCCACGCTGGCGGACCGGATGTTGGAGCTCACGGGAACGGTGAGTAGCCGGGACATGAAGCAGCAAACGCTGGACCAGATGGACCTGGAGCAGGAGCGGGGGATTACGATCAAGCTGGCGCCAGTCCGCATGCGATGGACGCTGGGCGCGCATGGCGGAACGATGCGGACGCCCACCCCCCCTCGCCCCTCCTCCCTCCGCGCTCCGGCGGACGCAGACGAGCGGGAGGTGGGGGATCATCAGGAGGAGTACATATTCCACCTCATCGACACGCCCGGGCATGTGGACTTCACGTACGAGGTCTCGCGTTCGCTTGCGGCAGTGGAGGGAGCAATCCTGCTCGTAGATGCGACGCAGGGTGTGCAGGCGCAGACGATTGCGAACCTGTACTTGGCGATGGAGCAGGACCTCGTCATTATTCCGGCGATCAACAAAATTGATCTGCCGGCGGCGGACGTTGAGCGCACGGCGCAGGAAATCATGGAGCTGTTGGGATGCGCGCGTGAGGAGATTCTTGCCGTCTCCGGAAAGACGGGCGAGGGCGTTGCGATGTTGCTCGACGCGGTGGTGGAGCGGGTACCGGCACCCGTGCGGACGCCCCCCCCTCAAGATGAGGTGGGGGATCGGAGATTGCGCGCACTCATTTTTGATTCTGTGTACGACGATTTTCGGGGCGTCATCGCGTATGTGCGCGTGGTGGACGGATCGGTTGCGCGCGGTGATAAACTCAAATTCTTCACCACCGGTACGGTGGTAGAGGCCAGCGAGGTGGGATCGTTTAACCCCAAGCTCTATGCGACGGACGAGGTGGGGCCGGGGGAGATCGGATACATCGTGACGGGCCTCAAGGACATCCGAAGCGTGCGCGTTGGCGATACTATGACGGGCGCGAAGTACGCGGCAACCGCGCCGCTCCCCGGGTACAAGGACGTGCGGCCCATGGTGTTCGCTGGCGTGTTCCCCAAGAACTCGGATGAAACGGAACAGCTCCGTGATGCCATTGATCAGCTACGCCTCAACGATGCTGCGCTTGTCGCGGAGCCGGAGCATTCGCAGGCACTGGGCGTGGGGTTCCGCTGCGGATTCTTGGGCCTCCTCCACCTGGACGTGTTCCGGGAGCGGCTTATCCGCGAGCACAACATGGACGTGGTGGTGACGGTGCCGAGTGTTGCATACTGGGTGCGCCGGCAACACCAAGCGGACAGCAGCGCGCGAGAAGTCATCCGTTCGCCGCAGGAGCTGCCGGACCCGTCGTCCATCGCGGCAATTGAGGAGCCGTGGGTGCGCATGGACATCGTGACGCCAGAGCAGTACGTGGGCGGGCTCATGCAGCTCTGCCAGGAGTACCGCGGCACCTACCGCACCACGGAGTACCTTGCCGGCGGCATCGAGGGGCAACGGCGCGCGCTCCTGAAGTACGAGCTGCCGCTTGCGAAGGTGCTGGTGGATTTTTATGATCGGCTCAAGAGTGTTTCCCAGGGGTACGCGTCCATGAATTACGAAATTTCCGAGCACCGCGAGGCGAACGTGCGGCGCCTCGACATTTTTGTTGTGGACGAACCAGAGGAATCGCTCGCGACAATTGTGTACGAGGACGAAGCGCAGCAGGTGGGGCGGCGGATCGTCGAGCGGCTCAAGGACGTGATCCCGCGCCACCAGTTTGAGGTGCGCATTCAGGCGGCGATCGGTGGCAAGATTGTCGCCAGCGCCCGCATCTCGCCGCTCCGCAAGGACGTCACTGCCGGTCTCTACGGCGGCGACGTTACGCGCAAGAAGAAGCTCCTGGAGAAGCAGAAGAAAGGCAAGAAAGCCATGCGCGCCACCGGCCGTGTTGACCTCCCCCCGGAGGCCTACATCGCCGTGCTCAAGCGGTGAGCGTGGTACGATGGATTGTAGTATTTTTGTTGCACGGTATGTCCCATAACACCATCAAGCGCATTTGGGCCGTCATCAGCGTGCTCGTTATTGTGAGCATGCTCGCGTTCACCGTGGGGGTGGGGTTGAGTTTTTAGCGGGTGGCGGGGAGCGCGTAGGTTGCGGGCATTATGTCGTACACAGCGATGCAGCGCGTGGCGCGGGAGTGGCGGGTGGCGGAGCAGGTTCCGGGGGAGTTTCTGGCGGCGCATGCGGATCTGCCGCCAGCGGTGGCACAGCTGTTGTACCAGCGGGGGATGCGTTCTCCTGCTGCGATTGCGGCATTCTTGCACCCGGACTACGATACACACCGGCACGATCCATGTTTGTTTCGGGACATGGCCAAGGCCGTGGAGCGAATTGTTCTCGCGCGCGAGCGCGGCGAGCGCATTTTGGTGCATGGCGATTACGACGCGGATGGCGTGTCGGGCGCGGCGGTGCTCACGGAGACGCTGACCGCATTCGGGTGCAGCGCGGATGCGTTCATCCCGCACCGCGAGGAGGACGGGTACGGGTTCAAAGAGCCCGGCCTTGCGCGCGCGCGAGCACTGGGCGCGACGGTCATTATCACGTGCGACTGCGGCATTGCGAACGCGGCAACTGTTGCAGCGGCGCGCGAGGTCGGCATTGATGTCGTCATCACCGATCACCATCTTATTCCGACAGATGCATCTGGTGCCGAGGCACTGCCGCCGGCGTTTGCGATCCTGCACCCGAAGGCGCGCGGCGAGCAGTACCCGTACCAGGAGCTGACGGGTGGCGGCGTGGCACTGAAGTTCTGCGAGGCGATTGTGCAGCACGATGCGCAGCGGAGCGATCGGCGTTTGCCAGAGGGATTTGCGAAATGGCTCCTCGACTGCGCGGCGATCTCCACCGTGGCGGATTTTGGGCCGCTCACGGGCGAGAACCGCGTCATCGTGCGCTATGGGCTTCTGGTGTTGGCCAAAACGCGGCGCCTCGGCCTCCAGAAGCTCTACGAGATTGCAAAGATTGTGCCGGAGCGCATCACGCCGGGCACCATCGGATTCCAAATCGCGCCGCGCATCAATGCATCCGGGCGTATTGACCACGCATCGGTTGCACTGCGTCTTCTGCGCACTACGGACGCAGCAGAGGCCGCGCAGCTTGCGGACCAGATCAACGCGACGAACGGCGAGCGCCAGCAGCTGGTGCTGCGCGCCAACGAGGAGGCGTTTGCGCAAGTGGGGGAGCTGGGCGATCGCCGGACGCTGGTGGTGGTAGGCGAGTGGTGGCCGCCGGGCATCGTGGGGCTTGTGGCGAGCGCGCTCAAAGAGCGACACCATCGGCCGGCCATCGCGCTCACCACCGCTGGCGGGCGCGTGACGGGATCCGGACGCAGCATTGCCGGATTCCACATTGTCCGCGCGCTGGACGCGGTGCGTGGGACGCTGGCGGCATACGGCGGCCACCCGCAAGCGTGCGGACTGACGCTGACGGGAGTGGATGCCATCCCCGCGTTCCGCGATGGCATCGAGGCGTACGCCCGTGCGACGCTGACGGACGCAGACCTCGTTCCGACCATTGCGGTAGATGCCGAGCTGCCACTTGCGCATGCGACGCTGGCGCTCGCGGAGCAGTTGGAGCAGCTAGAGCCCTTTGGCATTGGCAATCCGCAGCCGCGGTTTCTCGCGCGCGGGCTCACCGTTGCCGACGTGCGCACCATGGGCGCAACCGGCGCACATTGCCGAATTGGCGTGCAGGAGGATCGAAAAAAGTACACGCTCGTCTGCTTTCGCTACGCGGACATCTGCCCGAACATCGCGATAGGCAATCGCATTGATGTCGTGTACGAGCTGGACATCAATGAGTGGAACGGCCGCCGCGATGCGCAAGTGAAGGTGGTGGACGTGCGAGAGACGAAGTGATGTGTTTCTATCCGATCGAGATATCAAGTTGCATGTCATTCCGAGGTCTGCTTGTCCTTCCGAAGCGCTCCGCGCGCGAAGAGGGACCGAGGAATCTCGCGCCGCTCTCCTCCCCGTCATTTCGAGCCCGTTCGACGCATGGGTGAGATTTCTCCACTCCCTCGAGGACTCCGTCGGTCGAAATGACGGGAAGGATGGGTGAGATTTCTCCTCGCGGACTTGTCGAAATGACAAAGGAGGGTTGTGTTATCCACTTTTTCTACGGTCTCATGGATATGCTTGTTCGTATTTTTACTGATGGTGGTGCGCGGGGGAACCCGGGTCCGGCGGGGACGGGCGTGTTCATCACGGATGCCGACGGAAAGACGCTCGCGGCGTTTGGTGAGTACCTGGGCGAGATGACGAACAACCAGGCAGAGTACCGCGCGATGGTGGCCGCGTTGGAGCGTGCGCACGTGCTTGGGGCGACGGAAGTGGAGGCGTTTGCGGATTCCGAGTTGCTCGTGAAGCAGCTCAATCGGCAGTACCGCGTGAAGAATGCCGGCCTGGCACCGCTCTTCGTCCGCATCGTCGGTTTGGCGCAGCGGTTTCGGCGGTGTACATTCACCCATGTGCGACGTGAGCAGAATTGCGATGCAGACCGGATGGTCAATGCGGCGATCGACGCGCGGGGGCGCGTGGATGCGGTGTGAGGGTGGGGCACAGGAGGGGAGGGATCAGAAGTCCGGTCCTCCCCCTCCCGTTGGGAGGAGGGAGATAGAGGGGGTGGGAGTTGCGGGAAAAGGGTGAGTGCAACATCGTGGTACACTGGATGACTATGGTGGAGAACCGCCGCAAGCATGTTGGGGGCGGCTGGTGGTCGGTCGTGGCTGTTGTCGCGGCCGTGGTTGTATTTGCCGCGCCGCGTGCGGCGGACGCATCGGGGACGGACAACGTGGCGGGGTGGGCGTGGAACGAGCAAGCGGGGTGGATCTCGATGAACGGGACGAACTGTGAGCGGTTTGGCACCAATGATCCGTGCGAACTTGGTGGCGCATACGCCGATATATCGTACGGCGTCACCGTTGATGCGCGTGGCTACGTCTCCGGATTCGCATGGTCGCGTAACGCAGGATGGCTATGCTTTGGTGCGACGTGTAGCGCGTACGGTGGCGCAACCCCGCCCGGTGGGTGGGCAGCGCGGTTCAATGCGATTACCGGGCAGGCGGCGGGTTGGGCAAAGGTATTGGCGCTGGGCAATGATGGTTGGATCGCGCTCTCGTGCGAGCAGGCAACGCCGTCAAGCGCCGGCGGGACGTGTGCGTCAGTATCGTATCGCACGATATGGCGCGAATTGGATACGCCCAATGGCGAATGGACGGGTGAGGCGTGGAATGGGCCTGCGGTGGCAGGGAATCATGCGCTGGGGTGGGTCACTTGGCGGCCACAGAATGACGTCGGCGTTACGACCACCTGGAACCCGCCATGGGTGTGCACGGTATCCGGCGACGCGTGCAACGTGAATAATGACGAATGCGCGGTGCTGGGGGAGCTTTGTTGCCGCGGCGGTGCGCCGTGCGGCCAATGTCGTGGGTTCACGGACGC